>JBNJFZ010000282.1:0-1821 GCA_051747295.1 Myxococcota bacterium | reverse complement strand
CAGAAACCGCAAGCCCCAGCGCCGTAGGCTTCGGCGCACGGTTTACAGAAACCGCACGCCCCTCTCCGCGCTTCGCGCGGTATCTCCCCAAATGGGGAGAAGTCGCTTAGCGTCACCGCCACACTTCTGCTTCACGGTCGACCAGTTGCAGCTCTATCGAAACTGCGTGTTGTGGTGAACCCGGAGCGGTGCGGCAGGGCTAAACGACCCTTCCCCTCTGGGGAAGTACCCGAGCGTGAGCGAGGGGGATGGGGCGTGCGGTTTCTGTACACCGTACGCCAAAGCACAAGACCCTGGGGCGTGCGGTTCCTGAACTCCGCTAGGAAACACGCTCCTCGATCCACGCAATCGTCCGCCCCGAGTAGTCCTCGTCATCCAGCCGGCTCATCTCCTGAATCCCGGTGGGGCTCGTGACGTTGACCTCGGTGAGCTTGCCTCCGATGACGTCGATGCCGACGAACCATAGGCCGTCTTCGCTGAGCCTCGGGCCCACGCCTTCACAGATGGCGCGGTCGGCGGCGGTCAGCTCGGTCTTCTTGACGCTGCCGCCGACGTGGATGTTGCCGCGGTGCTCATCCGAGCTGGGCACGCGCAGGATGGCGCCCAGCGGCTCGCCGTCGAGCAGCAGGATGCGCTTGTCGCCCTCGCGCGCCGCCTCCATATAGGCCTGGCAGATGATGCGTTTGCGACCGTGGTCGGTCGCGACCTCGAGCAGCGCATTGAGGTTTCTGTCATCGTGCTCGAGCATGAAGATGCCCTCGCCGCCGTGGCCGTCGATGGGCTTGATGATGCAGCGGCCCTCGTGGTCCTCGAGGAAGCCGCGGATTCGCTCGCGGTTTCGGGTCACCAGCGTGTCGGGCATGAACTCGGTGAAGTGCAGCGCGTAGAGCTTCTCGTTCGCCGCGCGCAGGGCGTTGGGCTTGTTCAGGACCAGACAGCCCTTTTCTTCGGCTAACTCCAGCAGGTGTGCGGCGTGCAGATACGGCACGTCGAACGGAGGGTCCTTGCGCATGAAGACGCAGTCGAGGGCGTGCAGCGGTTCGTACTGGGCGCTGGCGAGGTCGTAGTGATTACCCGCCTCGCGGCGTAACTCGGCGCGATGCATCGTCGCCCAACACTCGTCGCCCTCGGCGGCGAGATCTTCCATGCTCATCTTGTAGACCTCGTGGCCGCGCTCCTGGGCGGCGAACATGAGCGCGAACGTGGTATCCGCATTGATATTGACGGACGCCAGCGGGTCCATGACAAAGCCGATCTTCATCCCAACTTCCTCGTCAGCATTGATATAGTGCAGGGGCGATCACGGGCCCACTGTATGTGGGGGATGCCCGATGAACAACGTGGGTTTCAAAACCGTGCGTTTATCGCTCTTCTTGTCGCGGGTCTTCAGGTTGCGCCCGAAAGTACGTCGCGTCGGCGGTCAGCGCGTCGAATGCGGAGTTGCGAATCTTGTAGTGATACGGCTTGTCAGGGAAGGCGACGAACGCCTGTTCGCCGTCTTTCGTCTGGCCGACTCCGAGGGTGTGCGAGTCGGAACCCGCTTCAATATGGACCTCGTAGTCGGGCTTGGGAAGGGCATCCGTCTCGGTCTCGCCCGGGTCGAAGAAGCCCGTGGCATTTAGCGTCGAAGAGGCCTTAAGCGCGCTCTGGACGCGTGTGTCGTCGACCTCGAAGCCCACCGATTCGCCATTTTGCTCCAGAGTCCAGTCAGTCTTGTCTCGAGCCAGCCGCGTGGTCGTGCCGTCGGGGTGAGTGACGGTCACGGCGGTGACGGCGTCTCGGGGCAGGGCGAGGATCTCCGGGCTGCGGACATCGTCGAGC
>JBNJFZ010000281.1:0-4985 GCA_051747295.1 Myxococcota bacterium | reverse complement strand
ACCGAAGACACGCCGCTGGGCCGCTCGACGGCGAAGATTCGCGATATTTTCAAGCTCGACCGTGTCGGCGACGCCGCCAAGAAGCTGCTCGAGCGCACCGACGGCAACTACCTGGTGATGACGCCGTACGTGCAGGATCCGCGCTGGACCGAGGCGATGCAGCTACTCAAGGACGACGACTGCGAGAAAGCGCTGGATCTCGCGACCGACATCCTCGGAGAGCCCGAGGAGCAGGCAGACGGTGAGCCGGCGGTTCGCTACGCATTCGGCCGTATTCAGATGTGCGCGGGGCAGGCGAGCCAGGGGCGCAAGACGCTCCAGGACGTCGTCGAGAATGGCGAGGGGCCGATTGTCAAGCTGGCGCGGCGCCGCCTGGGGATGCCCGACGGATCCGATACCAGCGATCGCGACGAGGGCAAGCACCTCTATCAACGTATTCGCGCCGCCAGAAAGGCCCACGAAGGTGTTGATGAGACGGTCGAGGCGCTCCAGACGCTGCGCGCCGAGCTCGACAGCGCCTGGTATCGCTACAAGGTCGACATGTCGATCGTCGACGTCTACGAGGATGCAGGGCGCTACGCCGACGCCGGCCGCCACCTGCTCGGGGTCTACCGGGTGGTGCGCGACTGGCGAGTCGGAGATGAGGTCGAGGCCAAGCTAGAGCGCCTCCAGAAGCGCGCCGGTCTCACGCTGCTGCCTTTCGGCGAGCGCGTGGACCGCATGCGAGATTTGATCGCGCGAGGCAAGTACCGAAAGGCCCGCGAGGTCTCCATCGACAACGCCAAGCTCAAGAGTGTCTCGGGCAACGAGATCCGCGGCTGGTCATTCTATCGACGGGCGCTGCAGGCCGAGCGTCAGCGCGACCGCGAAGAGGCCGCCGAGATGTTCGAGAAGGCCGAGAAGCTGACCAAAGACTCCGATATTCGCCCGCGCCTTTACTTCGGATGGGCGCGTGCGCTTCGACGCCTGGATCGCGACCGCGAGGCGATCGGGCTGTACGAGCGGATCTGTGACGAGTATCCGCGCCATCTGTTGTGCGACGACGCGCTGTACGAGGCGGGTCGACTCAGCCAGTACCTCAACGATCATCAAACGGCGCGCGAGAATTTCGCCCGGGTCGTCGGGCTGTTCCCCGACAGCGAGAAGGTCCCCGACGCGCTGTGGCGCGGGGCGTTCAGCGCGTATTTGCTCGGTGACTACGAGGCCGCACAGGCGCCGCTCGAGCATATCGTGGCGCATTATCCGGAGATTCAGGACGCATCCGAGCTGACGATCGGCCTCAAGGCGAGTTATTGGCTGGGCGTGGCGAAGCTCAAGAATGGTGAAAACGCCGCGGCTGCAAAGCAACTGCAGAAGACCGTCGATCGCGGCCCGCTGACCTGGTACGGCCGCCTGGCTGCCTCCCGTCTGGAGGATATGGGCGAGGATGTGGTCGTCTCGATCCCGAAGTCGCGGCTGACGGTGGATACGCTGGAAGACCTGACGACGCTGCGGATTCCGGAACAAAAGCGCCTCGAGGTCGCCGCGGAGTACGTGCGGTTGGGCCTTTACGAGGATGCGATCGAGGAGCTTCGCGACCAGGTCGGGCTCCACCCCGTCCCCGAGCGGGCCCACCAGATGCTCGCCGGCGTCTACCTCGCCAATGAGCGGCCGGATAAGGCGCATTGGATGATGAAGCGCCACGTGGCCGAGAGCGGGCCGACCTATCACACGATGCGCGACTGGGGCACCGCGTTCCCCATCGACTATATGGAGCTCGCCCACAAATACGGGACCAAGTACAACGTGTCGCCGTTTTTGGTGCAGGCGATCATCCGCCAGGAGAGCGGCTTTCGTCCGAAGGTCAGCAGCTACGCCGGCGCGATGGGCTTGATGCAGTTGATGCCCGGCACGGCGCGCTACACCCAACGGCAATTCGCCAAAGGCGGACACCTGAGCCGCTCGGATATCGTCGACCCCGAGCAAAACGTCAAGCTCGGCACGATGTACATTCGGGTCCACACCGCATTCGCAGCCGACCGCGTGCCGCTGGCGCTGGCGGGATACAACGCCGGCCCGGCCCCGCTGGAGTCCTGGTTCGGTCGCTATGGCAAGCGCGAGGTCGACGCCTGGGTGGAGTCCATCACCTATCGCGAGGCGCGCGGCTACGTGCGCAAGGTATATACCAGCTACGTGACGTATGCCGGCCTGTATGGCGACGGGTCGCTTCCGAGGATCGAGATCGAGATGCCCGAGGATATGCGTAAGTGGGGTGATGTGCCCGAGGTCGACAAGGTCGAGGAAGGCGAGCCGGTTTCGTGGTTGGGGGAGTAGGAGATGTGGGGGAAAGGGTAGGGGAGTAGGAGATGTGGGAGATGTGGGGGAAAGGGTAGGGGAGTAGGAGATGTGGGAGATGTGGGGGAAAGGGTAGGGGAGTAGGAGATGTGGGAGATGTGGGGGAAGGGTAGGGGAGTAGGAGATGTGGGAGATGTGGGGGAGAGGGTCATTGATTTCGGAGGTCCGAGGTTGGGGAACCGCTTAACCTGCGTGAGCGAAGCGAACGTAAACCAGGACGAGCGAAAGCGAGTCCAACCTGCGAGCGCGAAGGCGCGAGCGCAAACCAGGACGAGCGAAAGCGAGTCCAACCTGCGAGCGCGAAGGCGCGAGCAAAAACTTGACCTGCGATCCGGTGCTTTGCTAGTGTGCGCGACAGTCGAAACGACTTGTGACGACAATTTATCTTTTGTGGCGGCGAGGGCCCGAGTTTTCCTGCGTTGGGTGGGGTTGTAGGAGTGCTCAGGCGGTCGCAGTGACGCGAGAATCACTTTTGAGGAGTATGGCGATGGTACGGAAGAGACTTTTGACACTCATGGCGCTCGCACTTGCGGCGTCACTAGCTCTCCTGGGCTGCAACGACGATCCGGGCGAAAACAATAACGGCAACAATGGCACCGACGCCGGGATGGATGTCGAAGAGGACACCACCGAAGGCGACACCGAAAGCGACACCGAAGACGGCTGCACGTCCGACGCCGATTGCGCGCCTGGCGTCTGCAATATGTCGACCGGCATGTGCGAAGCACCCGCGACCGATGAAGGCTGCGATGCCGATCCGCGTCCCGCACGCTGCGACGAAGATCCGACGACCACCGAATACGACCCGGCTTCGGTCATCTCCTCGCTGGCGATCGCTGGATGGGAAGATGCCAATGAAGACGGCCAGTTCCAGGCCGACGAGTTCAATGAAGATGCTTGCTGCTTCGACTTCGATGGTGATGGCGAGAACGACAACGGTCTCGGTGGACTGCTCGCGGACTTCGGAAGCGTCCTCGGACTGAACCTCGCAGAAGCCAACGTCGAGCTGCAGACCGCAATCGACGAGGGAAGCCTCATCATCGTGTTCGAACACCAGGGTCTCGAAGACCTGACCGGTGACGAGTTCGAGATCAACTTCCTGCTCGGTGAGCTGGACGGTGTCGCTTCGATCACGACCGACGGATCGGCGACCAACCCGGTCCTCATCGACCCGACCAGCTTCGACGAAGGAAGCTACCCGCAGGCACGCATTCCGGACGCCGAGCTCGAGAGCGACGGCGTTGTGACCGCCGGCCCGGGTAACGCCCGTCTCCAGCTCGACCTGCTGGGCGCGACCATCGACCTGGCGATTCGTCAGGCACAGATCACCACGCAGGTTCCCGACACGCCCGAGAGCGACCTCGCCGACAAGGGCGTCTTCCTGACGGAAGGTAAGCTCGGTGGATTCACCACGGTCGCCGACCTGTTCGACGCGCTCAATACCTTCACGGGTAATTGCGAGTGCCTCGGCCTGGCCGACGGTGAGAACCTGATCGATTACGATCCAAACGATCCGCTCAATCCGGAGACCACCTCGTGCAACGAGAACGCCGACGCCGGGGCCTGTGAAGGCACCGACGACACCTGCTTCCAGATCGCAGACAACTGCGGCCTGGTCGTCAGCGTCGGACCCGGCCTCGCCGACCTCGACACGGACGGCGACGGTGCTGTCGACAGCATCTCCATCGGCCTCGAGTTCACGGCGGCTGGTGCGGATATCAGCGGAGTGGCTACAGCTGAGTAAATAAGTACAGAAAACGAAGAGCCGGCCCGGAGACGGGCCGGCTTTTTTGTTTTTGGTTACGCCGATACGTGGTGCGTGGCATGTGGTGCGCGAGCTTTCTAGCTCGCCGCGGGGCTTTTAGCCCCGCCTTGCGTGCCCCAGTCTCCCACCTCTCCTACATCTCCCACTCTCCCCGCTTCTCGTAGTGATGCACCGGCCGCGCGTCGGTCGCAGGCAGCAGATCGGGGCATCCGTAGAGTTCGCAGACCAACTCATCGAGCTCGTGCTCTTGGTCAGCGCGACGCGTCAGGAACGCCTTCGTGGCCTCTCGGTCTTCCTCCGTGGTGTCTCGCCGGCTGAGCGGGCTGCGGTCCACGAATTTCGCGACGTGACGGTACCCGTCGACGAGCGTTTTTGCGCGCCGGGCGAGCTCGTTCTCCACCCCACCAAACTCCGGCACGGGCAAGGCTCGCACGTCGCTGACCTGGTAGTGCAGCGAGGGGTTCAGTGCGTTGAGGAGCATGCGCACCGGGGTGGAGTTGAGGATGGCGAGCAGGGCGAGGAGGCGCCGGCGAGGATGGTCGGTCTGGTGCGGGAAGATCGCGGGGCCGGTCATGTCGAAGACGCAGCCCGCCGGCATCAACCGCGCGTTGAAGCTGCTGCCGGCGAAGTCGGTGTAGCAGATGCCCTCGCGGAACCACCACGCCTCGTCGAGCATATTAGATGTGCGGTTGTCCTTGTAGAAACCCCGACCCCGCTCGGTCCAGTCGACCACGTGCTCCCAATTCCCCCACCATGGCGCGAATCGGCCGCCCTTGCTGTACGCCACCCACCGAAAATCCTCGGACGGGCCGTCGGGCCAGATACCGTCGGCGAAGCGAATATCGCTCGCGTCGACCTCGTGCCATTTGCGCACGAACTCGGCGTT
>JBNJFZ010000280.1:0-5042 GCA_051747295.1 Myxococcota bacterium | reverse complement strand
TGAGGCGCTGTATTACTCCAAAGAGAACGGCCGTAATCGGGTGACGAGTGCGACGCAGTTGGGCAGCTAAGCAGCAAAGCAGCAAAGCAGCAAAGCAGCGAAGCAGCTAAGCGGCAAAGCAGCAAAGCAGCAAAGCAGCGAAGCAGCAAAGCAGCGAAGCAGCAAAGCAGCACATTGAAGCTTGGAGCTGCGAGACGTGGAGGCTGCTCGGCTGCTGGGCTGCTGGGCTGCTGGGCTGCTCCCTTCCCGCTACTTTTCGATTGAAGTCCCGCGCCGCGGGCTGGTATGAAGAGGGTCCACCAATGTCACAACCGGAACCTCCCCGAGCACCCTCCCATGCCCAAGAACTTCGTCTTCGACACGAACGTCCTACTCCACGACCCGCGCGCGATCTTCAAGTTTGAAGACAATGACGTCGTCATCCCGATCTATGTCATCGAGGAGATCGACACGTTCAAGAAGGATATGACCGAGTTGGGCCGAAATGCCCGCGAAGCCAGTCGCATGCTGGATCGATACAGGGCCCAGGGGGACCTGCGTGAGGGCGTGGAGCTCGAGCGGGGTGGCAGCATCCGGGTGATGATGACGTCCAAGTCCCTCGAGGACGAGTTTCTCCACTCCGACAAGAAGGACAACCTGATCCTGGCGGTCGCGTTGGACCTGCAAGAAAGGGAGCCCGAGAAGCCATGCATCCTCATCACCAAGGACACCAATATGCGTGTCCGGGCCAACGCGCTCGGCCTCAAGTCCGACAATTACGAGGAGCAGGACGTCTCGGTCTCGGAGCTGTACCCCGGCGCGTGCGAGTTGTTTGTGCCGGACGAGGTCATCAACAAGATGCACGACGAGGGTGAGGTCCTCATCGATATCGAGGACTACCAACCGCACATCTCCGAGAGTTCCGACGCCGACCCCGGTGAGGTGATGGACCGCTTCTACGCCAACGAATACGTCCTCATGCGCAGCAACGGGCCGGGCAATCAGAATTCACTCGGACGCGTCGTCTCCGATGAGCAGGGTGAGTTGAGCAAAGTTCGTGTAAAGCCGCTCTCGAAGCTGCGGGATACCGTCTGGGGGATCAAGCCACGGAATAAAGAGCAGGCGTTTGCCCTCGACGCCCTGCTCGACGACGACATCAAGCTCGTCACGCTTATCGGAAAGGCCGGCACCGGCAAGACGCTGCTGGCGATCGCTGCGGGCCTGCGCAAGGTCACCGATGAGCAGGAATACAATCGGCTGGTCGTCAGCCGCCCGATCTTTCCGATGGGTCGCGATATTGGCTACCTGCCGGGGACGGTCGAGGAGAAGCTCAACCCCTGGATGCAGCCGATCTTCGACAACGTCGAACACCTGATGGGTATCTCCAGTGCCGACAAGCGTGCCGGGCGAGGAGCTGAAGAACTCATGGATATGGGGATCATCGAGATCGAGCCCCTCACCTATATCCGCGGCCGCTCGCTGCCGAATCTCTTTCTCGTGGTCGACGAGGCGCAGAACCTGACGCCCCACGAGGTCAAGACCATCATGACGCGGATGGGCGAGGGCGCAAAGATCGTGCTCACCGGTGATCCGTACCAGATCGACAACCCCTACGTGGATAGCGAGTCGAACGGGCTGACCTACGTGGTCAGTAAATTCGCGGGAGAGTCGATCGCTGCGACCATCTCGCTCTTTAAAGGGGAGCGCTCCAGACTCGCCGAACTCTCCGCGAACCTACTTTGAGGTCATCATGCGGACGCTCATGCGGAACTTCCGCGTCACCCTTATCTGCGCACTCGTGACGGTCATGATGCTGACTGGCTGTGATCCATTCAACACGAAGTTCGAGCCGACCGAAGAGGCAACACTCTATACGGCCAGAGAGAAGACCGAGCCACGCGGCGACGTCGAGACGTTGACCGTCATGACCTGGAACGTGAAGTTCGGGGGCGGTCGCATCGATTTCTTCTTCGACTGCTACGGCGACCGGGTGATCATGGAGCGCTCCGAGGTCGTCGAGAACCTCGAAGGACTCGCCGAGAAGATCCGTCAGGTCGACCCCGACATCGTGTTGCTGCAAGAGGTTGACGTCGACTCGAAGCGCGCGGCGTTTGTCGACCAACTCCAGTGGCTGCTCGATCATACAGACCTCAACGACGGCGCCTATGCGTCCCAGTGGCGGTCCAGCTGGATTCCCAGGCACGGCCTGGGAGAGGTCGATTCGGGCAATGCGATCATGGCGAAGTGGCCGCTCGAAGACGCCACGCGCATCGCGCTACCGCTCATCGACGAGCAGGACTTCATCACTCAGTACTTCTACCTCAAGCGCAATATCTTGAAGGCGAGGGTGTCGATTCCAGACTGGGAGCCTCTGTGGGTCTTCAACGTGCACACCGCGGCGTTCGCCCAGGACGGGACCAAGGCCCGTCAGATCGAGCAGTTCAAGCAGGAGCTCGATAAGGTCGACCGCCGCGGCGAGATATTTGTCGCCGGCGGCGACTTCAACACGATCCCGCCCGGCTCCGAACGCACGTACAACTTCCCCGACAGCAAATGCGAGGGTGAGTACGAGGCCGATGATTATCGTGAGGAGCTCGGAATTCTTGGACCTTTCTACAACGACTACGAGTCCGCGGTCTCGCTCGATGCCTATAAGCGAGATAATTCGCCCTACTACACACATACGACCGACAAAGACGGGTTCTGGAACCGCAAGCTAGACTATCTGTTTACGAATGGTGACTTCGTGGAAGGCTCGACGCTCACCCACCAGGACACCAAGAGCGGCGGCTCGGAGACGATGCCCGTCTCCGACCATGCTCCGATTACGGTAGAGCTCGAGAAACCCGAGCGATGACTTTTCTGCTCGGCCCGACTCTCCTACGTGGCCGTAGAGCGAGCATTACTCGACTTCAATGCGATCATCTCCCGGCGCAGATACCGGGGAGTTCTTCGAGAAGTAATCCACCGCGGCCTCCAGGTCGACAGGACCGATGTGACGGTCCTCGCCCGCGGTGAGCGTCTCGAAGCCGTCCCCTCCGTCGGCGAGGTAGTTGTTGACGGTGACTCGATATGTGGCCTCGAGATCGAGCGGCTCACCATCGAGCGTGATGGATGCAGGGTCGACGCGATCGCCAATTTCGCCATCCTTGTTCCATGTGTAATGAAAGCCCGCAGATGGCAGCAGGACTTTGGCGTATTCCCCACGGAATTGCTGCTCGAGCACATCGTGAATCTGCTGGCCGGTGAGCGTCATCGTGACCAGCGTATTGTTAAATGGCTGGACTCGATGCAAGTCCGCGTAGGTGACCGGGGTCGGTTCTGAGCCTTCGTGCTCGAGTGGAGAGCGCACGCCGCCGGGGTTCATCAAAGCGAGTTGTGCGCCCGCGGAGTCGGAGGTCGCGGCCAGCTGAGCGTCGGCAATGACTTTACCCATCGTCGACTCGCCGTCAGGACCCGGCTCCGAACCCAGCGTCGCGGAGATAGCGCCTACTCTTTTGCCCGCGACTTCCTGCGTCAGACCTTCGTAGAATGCCACCAATTCGGCGACTTCCTGGTCTTGGTCACCTTCCGTGCGAACGACGAAGTTCGCGGCTGATTTTTCTACGACGTCGTTCGTCTCCGGGTCGATCTTCAGGTCGATTTCGGTCAGCAGTCGCCCATAAGACATCGCGCTGGTGACGAGACGACCGTCGATGTCGCACACGTACGTGCGATGCGTGTGTCCGGTCACGAAGACGTCGACCTCGGGGTCAGAGTTCTCGACGATGTCGACGACCGGCCCGTCGAGGTTTCCGCAATCATTGATGGTTCCCGGGTTTTCTGGGCGTGCACCCTCGTGAATGAGCACGACGATGGCTTCCACACCTTGCTCGCGAAGCTCGGCTGTGTACTTGTCGATGGTTTGGACTTCATCTGCGAAGGTCAGACCTTCGACCGCCGAGGGAGTGACGATGTCGCCGGTGCCCTCGAGTGTCAGGCCGATGAATCCAATCTTGACTCCCCCGTAGTCCCTCACCATCGTGGCGGGAAACACTGTTTCGCCGCCATCGCGAAGGACATTGGCCGCAAGGAACTGGAATTCGGCCCCGTTGAACTGGCGGTCACCCGTGCAGCCGTCCTCCGGGTGGCAGCCTCCGTTCGCCATCCGCTCGAGCTCGGCGAGTCCTTCGTCGAACTCGTGGTTGCCGACCGAAGTGACCATCAATCCGGCCTTATTCAAACCTTCGATCGTCGGCTCGTCGTGCAACAGAGCGGAAATAAGGGGGCTCGCACCGATCATGTCGCCTGCCGCGACAACGATGGTATTGGGGTGCTCGGCGCGCTTTTTTTGGATAAGCGCCGCAAGTTGGGCCAGGCCGCCCGCGGGGACTTCTTCACCGTCGACTTCGACATCGCTCACGGGTCCCTGGAGGTTTCCGTGGAAGTCGTTGAAGGCGAGGAGTTTGACGTGAACCGGTGTGGCGGCCGTCTCGGAGGTCGTTCTTGAGTCATCCTTCTTTTCGGTGGCGCCCGAGCCAGCGCATGCAGTCGCTGCGAGGAGGCTCGCCGACAAAAAGAGGACGAATAGGCGGCGAATGACAGGCTTCATGACGAACTCCGGTGATCGAGCGACGGTTTCTACGAAGTGGTGCTGGAATCCACGGCGTTCGTATTAATACAAACTGCTCTGTGAGTCACGACGGCGCCGTGTGGCCCAGAGGGGTGTTATGTTGGAGAACTAGCCGGAGAGCAGAACAGAGCGCGCGTTTGGCCGGATGGTATCGAAGCCAACGGGTCGTGCGTTTATAAGGTGTTGTTATTGCTTGCTTTTGCGTGGTTTTAAGGGCGCGGTCAGTTCGCTCGGTCTTCAGAAATCCAAGAAAATTACGCAACGATTCGGGGGGTTCGGTCGAAAACCTATATAGAGGGGCAGCACATGTGTGCCCGTCGTGTACCGCTATCGATGTTCAGGCCTGAGCGGCGAATCGGCGCGGCAGCATGTGTTGGCAGTCCCCGTTGAAACGGTTTTCGAATGAAAACCAAATGGCGGTGGGCGGGTCGCTTGTACAGGACCTGTCCGA
>JBNJFZ010000279.1:0-5053 GCA_051747295.1 Myxococcota bacterium | reverse complement strand
GGTCTTCCGTGGTACTGACCGTTAAGTCACGGGGCCGTGGCTCACGACGCAGGATGTATAATCTCGAGCAGGATTCGAGGTTCGGACGGCTGCCGCGAAGGCGCGCTCGGCCGAAACGCCCGTCGCGAGTATGCACTACCTCGTGGAGCAGGACTCCCAGGCCCTCGATTACTCAGCGCTCTTTTGGCACTCATAGGTGTACGTGACTCTCTCGTACGGTGAGGTGTGGAGTTCACGGACCAGACGCCCGTCTTCGTATTCGTATTCAAGTATACTCGTCTTTCCAGGGTCCGTATCCACAGGGCTTGTATTCTTTCGGCCCCACTCCAGGCTTCGCGTTCGCATGCCCTTCTCGTTGTACTCGTGGATAATGCGATAGTGGTGACTCGTCTTACTCTCGAGCCGACGTGTTTCTTCAACGACTCGTCCCTCGCCGTCGTACTTGTAGGACGTGATACGCGTGTCTCGGTCCCTAACCTGGCGTTCAGTAATCAGCCTGCCCTGATCATCGTATTTGTACTCGAGTGTCGGGCTGTAATCGTAGGCGACACCCTTATACGTCGTCTTGATCTTGCGTCCGCTCGGGTCGTAGATGTGCCTCTTCTTCCACAACGTCTTGAATTTGGCCTCTCGATCTCTCCCCAGAAATTCGCGCTTTTCTCGTACCACCTCTTCGACGAGCCGATCTCCGTCGTAGGAAAAATCGGTGAGGCGTGTGTCTTTTCTTTGCTTTTCCCGCGCGGTTCTTGCCGTCTGTGTCTTCCGCCCCTTATCATCGTACTTGTGGGCAATTTGGGTGTTGTAGCGCCCGCCGACCGAAGACAAGGGGCTGATTCCGGGCACGCTGCCATCGATATATTCCTCGACGACTCGCCCCGACGAGTCATAGGCGTAGGTGCGGACTGCTCGGGTCCTCCGGCTAGTCTCTTCGAGTACGTTGCCTCGCTCGTCGAGCTTGAAGTCCGTCTCTTTGGCGATCACTTCGTCAGGTTGCAGTTCTTCGTCTTTCTCCAGGCCTTGGATATCGGCGAGTCTTAACTCGGACGGGGCATTTTCTAGCTCGGCATCCGTCGGATACAGGTGGAAGGTGGTGTATTTACGCGTTATGAACCCTCTTTTGTCACGGGACATCCTGTCGACGACATCGATAACTCCATCTGCAACTCCGCGCATGGTGGTTAAAGCGCTCTTGTCCTGACGTCGCTCTATAACTTCGCCCTGTTCGTCGTGGGTTTGTTGCACTAGCCAACCAAGCCGGTCACGGGGCCCGAATGACCGGAATTCTTTGAGTTGCTCCTTTTCGTACGTCATCAAATAGAGAGACTGAAGCCGTTTCCTGGCGAGGTCGGAGGCCGGGGCCCTCACCATCCTCCTCCCCATACTGTCTGTCTTGATCGTCAGGGGCTTCTCGGCTCCGACCTCCGTTAGAATGGCATCGAGGTCGAGCACCGATCGCTCCTCGTGGTCGACTCTCCAGCTCACTTGAACCGTCTCATTTCCCTCTTCCGTGTATCGAAAGAAATGGGCGCGGCTCACGATAAAATCAGCATCGTCGGGCCAATTCCAGGTTCCCGATTCGGGATCGTGGACGAAGTTAGCACGAAGCGTCTGGATGTCCGGAAGTGTCTGGTCTTCACGGGTGCCCATGACCTGAAAGTCGGCCGTCGGGAGACCCTGCTCGTTCAATAGAAAAACGCCGACCACCTCAACCTTCGCACGCCGACGATCATTCCCTTTACCGATTAATCTGCTGCCCCGTGTGCGATAGCCAATCAGGTGGCCTTCTTCGTTGAATCTGAAGTTGCCCGGCCCAGCGCGGTTCATTCGACCCGGGGCGGTGATGCCTCCGACCTCACCGTCGGGCCGAACGAGTATCTGACTCTCGCGGTCGATCTCGCCATCGAGGTCGCTGTCTTCCCTGGACGTGTAGAAAAGGCCGCTCTCGTCGTACGAATACGTCACCTTGGAGTCGGCTTCGCCGTCACCGTCCTCGTCTTCGGTCTTCAAGACCAGGCGACCCTGCTCGTCGAATTGTTTTGACTCGGTTTCTTCGACGTCCGTGGACTCGGAACCGGGGAAAGATGGTGCGTAGACGGTCTTTGCACACCAGTCTGGATACTTCGGTGGCCCATCGTATCTCGGGGCCGGCGACGCCTCGGCTTCCTCTACCTCGGCTTCCTCTACCTCGGCTTGCTCCACCGAGGCTTGCTGCGCCGAATCAGCGGAGTCACTGGCTGGCTGATTCGAGGCACAGCTGGGTATGGCCCAAATAGCCGTTGCGCAGACGATTGTTCCCCGCCAGTAATCAATTTTCATGGGTCCCGAAAGGCTAGTAAAGGTTGAACTCGAGTGTGTCCACCAAACACGAGACTGTCAAGCTGTCACGGTCGCGGCCCCTCACTCCCAGTCGAACACCCGCGACGCGTTCTCCCATACCTGTTCGGCGAACTCGTCGAGTTCGACGCCGCGCGCTTCGGCGATCTTCGCAGCAGTGTGTCGCACGTAGGCGGGCTGGTTGGTCTCGCCACGGTTCGGCACCGGCGCCAGGAACGGCGAGTCGGTCTCGAATAGGATGCGGTCGGCGGGGGTTTCGGCGGCGATCTCGAGCAGTTCCTTCGCGCTGTTGAAGGTCACGATGCCCGAAAATGACAGGTAGAAGCCCATCTCCCAGAGCTGCTCGGCCATCCATCGGCCGCCGGTAAAGCAGTGCAGGATGCCGTGGGTGACGCCGGTCTCTTGCAGCATCTCGATGCAGTCTTCGTCGGCGTCTCGGCTGTGGATGATCACCGGCTTGCCGAGTTCATCGGCGAGCTCGAGGTGCTTGCGGAACGACCATTTCTGCTGTTCGACGGGCGCGTTGTCGTAGAAGTAGTCCAGCCCGGTCTCACCGATGCCGACGACCTGGTCTTTTCCTGAAAACTCGTCGCGGATGACGCCGAATGTCTCCTCGTCGGCGATGTCGGCGTCGTGCGGATGGATGCCCGCGGTGCAGCGGATCCAGTCGTATTGCTCGGCGATATCGAGCGCGCGGTAGTTGCTGTCGAGCTCGCGGCTGGCCCCGATCGTGACGATACGCTCCACACCAGCCTCGCGGGCCGCGTCGAGCGTCGCGTCGAGGTCATCGGAGAGCTTCGGGAAGTCGAGGTGCGCGTGTGTGTCGATGAGTTTCATAGCGTGCCTTGCGGTAAGTCGAGCCCTTCAAGTGTGTCGGCGGCGAGCTCGCGGATATCGTCGTCCGGGTGGCTCGTCGCGAGTTCTTCGAGGATGTTCTGCGCGCGGTCGCCACCGAAGTCGCCGAGCGCGAGCACAGCGGTATCTGCATGGTAGTCGGTCGAGCGCGCCTTCGCCGCGATGAGGTCGAAAAATGCGTCGAGTCCGAGCTTGCCGACAAGTCGCATGGCGTAGCCACGGGCATCCTTGCGGTGGCTCTGGAGCGCCTTCGCGAGGTACTCGCGTCCGACCTGGTCGTCGAGTTCGACGAGTGCCGCGGCCGCCTCGACCTTATGCAAGGGGTGGCCGAACCATTTGTTGACCACGCCTCTGAGTTCGTTGCGCGCCTGATCCGCGTCGAGGCTGGCGAGCGCCCTGGCGGCTGCCGAGGCGGTCTGCTCGTTCGAGAGAGCATCGATGAGTTGGTCGACGAGCTTCTCGCGCAATATCGGGGCGAGCTCGACGTCGGCCTCAGCAGAGAGGTCGGCCAATACGAAGGCGAGTTGTCGGCGCAACTCCCCCGACGAGCCGCGCCATAGCGATTCGATACGCTGAGTGAACTCCGTCCAGCCACGGTCCGCGATGATCTGCGCGGTGACAATCTGGACTTCGGTATCTTCGTCCTCGAGGCGGGCGTCGACGACCTCGCGTAGCTGCGCATCCGGCGCGTCTCGATGGTGGAGAGAGACGAGCGCCTGATACCGCACGTCGTCGTCCTCGTCCGACGCAGCTTCAAGGAGGGCGTCGAGCGACTCGGGGTCGTCGGCGCCGCGAAGCGCGAGGCACGCTGCCTGTCGTACGGGCCCGTTGATGGGCGGGACATCGTCGTCGGTCAGCCCGTGTGCCTGCGCGATCGGATCGACACGTCGCTCTCCCTGGACCAACCCCGTGAGGACCGCGTGAAGTGCGTCGTCGTCGACGTCTGATGCGGTGAGCGCGGCTCGCTGGCGAAGCGGCGGATACACGTCGCCGATGCCTTCGAGTAGCGTGCGGACGACCTCGGATGGGTCTCCGCGGCGGACCCGCAGGTCGAATTCGTCGATTCGTGTCTGCGGGTTCGCGATGTCGGACAGCGGGCGCTTGCTCATTTGATCCGCGTGCCGATCTCGACGTCATCGGCGTATTCGGCGAGCGTGAGCTTGCCTTCCTTGTCTTCGGCGGCCAGAACCATCGCCTGGCTCTCGATACCGAATAGCGTCGCGGGCTTGAGGTTGGTGACCATGGCCACGCGCTTTCCTTCGAGTTCGGACGGCTCGAAGCTCTTGGCCAGTCCGGCGACGACGGTACGCGTGTCGTCCTCGCCGACGGTCGCCGTGAGCTTTAGCAGCTTGTCTGCGCCCTCGACCGCTTCTGCGGCGTCGATGCGCCCGACGCGGATTTCCACGTCCATGAAGTCGTTGAATTCGATCATACCATCATCCTCTGGGTCTTGCTGTTCGCCTTGGGGCGCATCTTCAACGTCTGTGTCTTCATCCAGCGAGTCCGTCGGCAGCTCGAGTTCGTCTGCGTCGAGCTTCTCGAAGAGTACCTCGGGCGGCTCGATGTCGTTGCCGGCAGGCAGGCCGCCGAAGCGATCGACGCTCGAGATCGCGAGTGCTTCGTCGCCCTCGAGGCCCATCGCCGCGAGAATTTTGGAGGCAGCATCCGGGATGAACGCCGCGCTGAGCACGGCTACCACGCGAATACCTTCGAGCGCGTGGTAGAGGATGTCCTCGACCCGCTGGGCGTCGCCTTCCTTATTGGCCTTCCACGGCTGAGTGGTCTGAACGTAGTTGTTCAGCTCTTTGGCGAGGCCGGTGATGACCTCGAGCGCGGTGTGCGTCTCGCGTTTGTCCATCGCCTC
>JBNJFZ010000278.1:0-5116 GCA_051747295.1 Myxococcota bacterium | reverse complement strand
GATGCCAGGCCTACTCACATGCACGAATTTCGTGTCAGCAGACGCTGGAGGGGTTGGAGCCCGGCACCCCGCTGCAAATTTTTCCGGACTGCGATATCGCGTGCAGGAATTTCCACGATGCCACCGACAAATTTCCCGACGAGACTTGAAGGCGAGGCGGGCTCGTGCCCATATTGAATTCGAGTCATGCGCGGACGTCGATGACGAGGCCGCCGCACTTTATCAACTTTTCTCGGAGAGCAGCTGTATGGAACTTTTCGGATATGGCCTAGAAGTGTCTCTCAAGCACCCAAGCCAGCTCGCACGTCTCGCCCCCGAACAGGCGCCCAAGCCGGACACGGCCGTGCTAGCACGCCCCGGCGTCGACGGCGTCGGCAACGTGCTGCTGGCCCCCGGTGAGGAGTCGAAGAGCGGCGAGTTCGAACACATGAAGTTCGAAGAAGAAGGGCAAGCCGCGTGGGGCTATCGCCAGGAAGAAGGCGGCACCGAGGTCGTGCTCGGGAACGACATGGAGACCATCGACACTGCTGCGACGCTCTCCGCCGGCGATGGTCGGCGCGAGTGGCGCCTGCGCGGCGACTTCGAGGGCACGACCTACACGACGTCGTGGCCCAAGAGCTACAACGTCGTCACCACCGGCGAAGATCGCCCACGCCCCTTCGAGCTATTCGGGCACGACCGCTCCCGGATGTACGTGCAGGGTCCCATCGACTCGGACCAGGCGGCGCCCCTCGATGCATTTGTGCGCGAGGGCTTCTCGGTCGTCGAGCAGGATGACTCCAAGCCCAAGGCCACGCTCGTACTCGAGCACGAGCATGACGGCGAAAAATGGCGTCAGTACCACCAGAAGTTCGATGTCGGTGGAGGCAAAACCGTGGTGGTCTCGATGCAATGCCCCGCGGAGACGTTCGACCACGCGAAAGCGGCGGCCGAGACGCTCGCAGACTCGGTCGAGCTCGCAGGTTAGGTGAATGTTACGGCATGCGGGGCATCGTGCCCGCATGCCGTACGCGGTCTCAGAGCATACGGCCAGAGACCATCTTCCCTACCGCGGCCGCTCCAGTGCGTATTTCGCCGAGACAACCTCGGCACCGGCATCGGCCATCTCGGCGATCGACTCCTCGATATCACCCGCCTCGTTGACCACGCCGCGACAGGCATCGGCGATCAAATAGGTGCGAAAGCCGATGCGCCTTGCGTCGAGCACGGTGAATTTGACGCAGTAGTCTGTGGCCACGCCGCACACGAAGACCTCCTCGACCTTCTGCTCCTCGAGGTACTCGCGTAGACCAGTCGCGTTCTCGTGTCCGTTGTCGAAGAACCCGCTGTAGCTGTCGTAGCGCGGGTCATCGCCCTTGCGGAATACCTCGTCGAATTTGTCGGTGTCGATGTCGTCGACGAACTCCGCGCCCTCGGTCTCCTGAACACAATGGTCGGGCCATAGATATTGCTCGAGGCCCTCTACTTCGATCACGTCCCCGATCTCGTGCCCCTCGTGGTTCGACGCCAGGCTGGCGTGGTCGGGTGGATGCCAGTCCTGCGTGGCGACGACCAGGTCGAACGAATCCATCAGGTCGTTGATGCGCTCGGTGATGTCGTAGCCGCCGTTCACCGGCAGCGCACCGTCTGGCATGAAGTCCTTTTGCATGTCGACGACAATCAGCGCTGTGTTGGCCATGTCCGTCCTCCGATTCGTGTCGATGAGTCGTGCCCGAAGCTATTCTTCGTAGCCGCGAGCTTCCAGGATGAGTCGCGTCTTGAGCTCGTGGAGTTGCCGCTCGAGGCCGACCGGGTACTCGTGCGGATTGACGAAGCGTCGAATCCCCACGTGAAAGCCCGCGAGCTGAGCCGCCGCGCGGTCGCGAATGGCGTCGAGCTCGGGCAAGTCGTAGACCGACTCGCCGCGCTCGAAAATCGGCACCAGCAGCTCTTCGCTATCGAGGGCCTCGTCGAATTGCTTGCGCCTGGTCATATCGGTGGGATCGATGATGGTGTCGGGCTTCTCGATGGTATCGCGCTCGTCGAAGATCATATCCCCGCGAAACTCGCCGTCGATCTCGTAGCGGCGTACCTGCAAGGTACCCGGCGTCGAGATCTTGATCGCCTGCTCGGAGAGCTTGATCTTGGGCTCCCAGTCGCCGTCGTCGCGAATCGCCGCCAGCTTGTAGACGCCGCCCAGCGCCGGCTGGTCGTAGGCCGTGGCCAACTTCGTGCCGACGCCCCAGTGGGTGATCGTGGCGCCCTGATCTTTGAGGCTACTGATGATGTGCTCGTCGAGGTCGCTGCTGGCGAAGATCGCTGCATCCTCGAATCCCGCGGCATCGAGCTTCTCGCGCGCCGCGATGCTCAGGTAGGCGAGGTCACCGGAGTCGAGGCGGATGCCGACCATCTCGTAGCCGCGCTCGCGAAGCTGGTGCCCGACTTGAATGGCCCGTTCGACGCCCTCGAGCGTGTCGTAGGTGTCGACCAGGAACACGCAGTTGTTGGGCATCGCATCGGCCCAGGCAAAGAACGACTCGAGCTCGGTATCGAACGACATCACCCAACTGTGGGCGTGCGTGCCCTTGACCGGGATGCCGTAGACCTTGCCCGCCAGCACATTCGAGGTGCCCGCGGCGCCGCCGATATAAGCTGCGCGGCTGACCGACAACCCGCCGTCGATGCCCTGAGCGCGCCGAAGCCCGAATTCGAGCACCGGATCGCCCTCGGCCGCCTGGCACACGCGCGCGGCCTTTGTCGCGATGAGCGATTGAAAGTTGATGGTATTGAGCAGCGCCGTCTCCAGGATCTGCGCCTGAATGATGGGCCCGCGGACCCGGACGAGGGGCTCTTGCGGAAAGACCACGGTGCCCTCGGGCACGGCGTGCACGTCGCAGCGAAGCTCCATATCCCGCAAATATTCGAGGAACGCGTCCTCGAACATCGGCTCGCCGTCGGTGCCGTGGAGGCTGGCGAGGTACTCGACGTCATCATCGCGAAATTCGAAATTTGTGAGGTACTCGTGCACGAGCTCGAGCCCGGCCGCGACCGTGTAGCCGCCGTCGAACGGATGCTCGCGAAAGTGCAGATTGAAGACCGCCTCGTGGTCCGCCATGCCCTCTTTGAAGTACCCGTACGCCATCGTCAGCTCGTACAGGTCGGTATTGAGCGCGAGCGAGTCGCGGTAGATCGAGATCGGCTTGTTGGTCATTGCGTCTCCGCTGCGGCGGCGAGGATGGTGCGCCGTATGTCTTCGGTCTGTTCGATCTGGCTGACGTTGCCGCGCTCCTGGCGCAACTCCAGCGCCGATTCGATGGCATCCAGCGCCTGTTGATAGTGGCCCGCGTGATAGCTTCGCCTGGCGAGCGCCTCGAGCGCGAAGTCGCGATAGACCGAAAACGCGTCTCGCTGGGCTTCCTCGACCAGCTCGTCGAGCGCACTCAGATCGGCCTCGCCCGTCGCCACTCGATACTCGGTGAGCTTGAGGCGCTGCAGAAAGGCCGCCTTGCCTCGCTCGAGCTGCTCCCAGATGCCCAGCGCTTCCACACCGAGCTCGACCGCAGCCTCGCGCTGCCCATCGAGCCACAAGTGGTCGCTCAGGCGAGCGAGTGCCCGCCCCAGGTGGCTGATATTGAGGGTGCTCGGGTCGGTTTCGGCCTCGTCCCGCATGCGCATCAGGGTCTCGCGCTCGCGCTGCAGCGCCATCGCCAACTTCTTGGTCGAGGTCGGCCGGATTCGCAGGTCGTCGTCGATATACGTTCTGATATTCATGGCGGCGGCAAACGTAATCGACGTGGGTGAGATGGCAAGGGCGTCGGAGTTCGTCATGCGGCCATCTTGGCCGCATGCTCTGGATGCGGGCAGGGATGCCCGCATCACGACCCAAACCCACTCAATCCCCCAAAGAACAGCGAGCCCAGAAAACCCCCGATTTCGTCCGGCGAGCGACCCATCGCGATACCCATCACGCAGACCTCGAGGGTGGCGCCGACCATGGCTGCGGTCATCAGGTCGGCGGGGAACTCCGGCAACACGCCCGCCTCCATCCCGCGCTCCATGTCGACTCGCAGCTCCTCGAAGATGCCGGCGAACTCCTCGCCGTCGTATAGATTCGCCCGAAAAGCGTTCGACGAGCGCTGGATAAACGCAAAATTCTCCTCGTCGGCGAGCAGGACGTCTACGGCGGCGGCGAACGCGTCTTTGATGAAGGACTGCCCGTCCGTCGCCTGCGCCCTGGCCTGCCGCACTCGCGGTCGAAGCTCGGCGAGGACGTCGGTGAGTAGCTCCTCGAAGACGCTCTCCTTGTCGGGGAAGTAGTTGTAGAAGGTGCCCGCGCTGAGACCGCTCTCGCGGACGATGTCGCGAATCGTGGCGGCATCGTAGCCGACGGTCGAGAAGACTCTCTTACCGGCGTCGAGGATGGCGGCTCGGCGGCGGGCTTTGTTTTGTTCGCGTCGTCCCATGGGGGCTCCAGTGTGCGTCGCTCGCCCCGGGTCTCCCTTCGGTCGGCCCGGGGCTACAGGGGGGCGGGCGTCATGCGGCCATCCTGGCCGCATGCTCCCGATGCGGGCAGGGATGCCCGCATCACGGCCTACTCCGCAGCGTCGTCCTCCTGCATCTGGCGGTCTGCGCGCCGCGCCGCAGCGCTCCTATTCGGCTCGATGAAGTTGTCGGGGAGTTCGGCGAGCAGCTTGCGTCGGAACACCGGGGCGTCGACCGTGATGGTGTGGCGGGGCGTGTCGAGTTGGTGAAGGTCGGGGTTTTCCATCTCGTGCCGAATGGCGCCCGCAAGGTCCTCGGGCGCTGCCCACTTTCCGCGCATCCGGCGCGCCATGAGCTTCGACTGCAGCGCGGAGCTCGGCCAGATGCAGCCCAGCGGCTGGAACAGCCCGATAAAATACAGGTTCGTGTGCTCGCGCGGGATCATCTTGAGGTAAAGCGGCACCGGTCCCTCCGAGTAGTCGATAAAATCGTCGTCGAAGAACGGGTGCGCGATCTCGAATCCGGTGCACGCGACAACCGTGTCGTACTCCTGCGACTCGCCGTCCTCGAAGTGGACGGTCTTGCCGTCCCAACGCTCGATATCGGGTCGCGGGTGAATCTCGCCGTGCCGCAGGAAGTACAACAGCTCCGAATT
>JBNJFZ010000277.1:0-5140 GCA_051747295.1 Myxococcota bacterium | reverse complement strand
GGCGACATCACTGTTGACGACGATGCCTCCGTGATTGCGCTCCTGTTTGCGCACCGTCCACGGTTCGGAACCGGCGTGCTCCAGGACGACGTGGTCGAGGACGTTGCCCTGTGAACTCCCCACATTTAGCCCACGCCAATAGCCGCGCTCGGCAACCTCGCCCTGCATACACACGGGCTGGTTTTCGGCACCGACTGCCTTCAGTGAGGCCTCGTCAGCGACGCTGATCGCGCCATCCTCGGAGAAGTAGAGCTGCGTGGCCGGCGAAATTTCCAGCGTACCGTCGTCCACGGTCAAGCGACCGTCGATGCGATAGCAGGACCCGTCGAGGGTGATATCGCCGCTGATCTGCGAGTCGTCCTCGATGAGCTCACAGGTGCTCGGCTCGATTACCCCGCACGCGAATTCCTCGCCCGACCCGTTATTCGTTCCGCCATTATTTGTGCCATTCGACCCAGGACCGCACCCGACTGAGAGCGCGAGCCCGAGGGCCAATGACGCAGAAACACCTCCAAACCAATTCAAAGTTCGAGTCTTCATTATACCCTCAACTCCAAAAGTAGTGATTGTGAGCGTACCGCAATAGTCACACGAACGCGCGACGCGTAATCGTCCAAGCGTCCGACACAATGACCGACGTGGACTCTCACAAATAATTCAATTGACTTTTCCTGTCACCCAGAAACTGACAGGAGTCAGGTGGTGTGGCTTCGGCAAGTCATACACGCTGGACTCGGTGCGGGCAGGGATGCCCGCACCACGCATCAGTCTTTAATCCCCTTTCCGACATACGTGATATTCTGGCCGATCTGCTGGGCGAGGAACTTCCCGATCTCGTGGGCTTCTTCTTTGTGCGGAGTGGCCTCGATGATCGGGATGAGCTCGTCGCGGTCGTCTCGGACCAGCAGCGTAAGCGCGTCGACCTTCACGTCGTCGGGGTCGGACACCGGATACGCCGTCATGCCGAAGACGATCTCGGTGACCTGGTCGAAGTCCAGCGTCAGACCGCCCTGCTCTTTTCCCGCTGTGAGCCACATGAGTTGTTGGCGCTCGAGGTCGATCTCGAGCAGCGATGTCTCCTCCATCGCGTCGCGACGGCCGAAGCGCCAGAGAAGAAGTCCGACGGCGATGGCCGTCAACGCCCAGATCAGGTCCCACATCGAGTAGACGCTGCGAGCGCTTACGAACAGAAGACCAGCCACGATGATCACGAGGAGTCCGCCCCAGAAGCCCCAGGGAATCACGGACGGATTCTCGCGGTCGGCGTGGACCTCGACGGCACCCGCGCGGACCTGCTGAAGCCGCGGTTTGTGGACCATATTGGTGGTCTTGGCGCGCTCCGCGAGCTTGCGCAGGTCGGTCTTGTCGGTCAGCGCGGAGCTGTCCTCGACCTCCTCGAACTCCGCCGCTTCGATTTCTTGCGAGTCGCTCATCGAGTCGTCGCCTCACCGCCAGCACCGGTCTTGTGGATGACCCAATCGCCCCCCTGCTTGATCATGATGACCCGATGTGCGCTCCCGTCAGCCGAAACCGCAAAGAGCTCACGGCGACGGTCGGTCTCGTTCTCCTCGACCCCCTCGACGCTGTCTTCGAGCTTCTGCACATCAGCGGCGACGAAGAAGGTCGAAGGCTCGAACTCCACCTGTTCGCCGCTCGACAGTGTGAGGACCCCGTCGGCGAGCACATCGGCGGCGCTGGAGTCGGACCCGTAGGTCAGAAACGCCCGGGTTTCCTGGCTCATCAAGTCGACGGCCTCGTCGTAGCGCTGCGTCGACAGCAGGTTGTAGGCTTTTAGGAGGGCGGCCCGTGCCGCCGCATAGTCCTGCTGGGCCTTCTCCTCCTCGGCACGAATCGCCGATTTCGCGTCGGCGCGCTCTCCCTTCTCGGGAGGTGGCGGGAGCTCGTAGAGGTTCGAGGCGCAGCCAGCAAAAAACAGCACGGCGGCAAGAAACGTCGAGAATCTAAAAAATCGACCCATAAAGCGATAGCAATCTCGGGCGGGACAAGAATCAATCGGCGCCCCGTCAAGATGACGACGTGGCGATGGGAGTCAAGGGAGCGGGGCCAAGCTCGTTCTTCGGCTCACCCAGCACAAGGGGTAGTCGGTCGCGTGTTCTCGCTCGTGCGTAGTCGGCGAGCCGTGGAGATGGGCGGCGAGCAGCCTGTCGTCGAGTCGTCCTGAAAGTATTCGAAGGTCCCGAGGTCCTCGCAGGAGTAATTGCCGTCGAGGTGATTGCGGCGAAACTCGTTGCCCCACGAAGGGCACTCCGGCGTCGCCTTGGTGCAGTCGTCGCGCGCATCGTGGTCACAATACCACTCCGTATAGCCCGCCCATTTTCCGGCTTTTTCGAAAGTATTGTCGACGATCGAATTGTCGTTGGAGAAGTCGCGTACCCGCACCGGATCGCCCGAGTTGTTGACGAAGCGATTTCTGGCGATCTCGTTGCGGTCGGACATATGCGCCACGTAGATGGCGTGAAGTCGATTGAGCGATGTCGTGTTGATGATGTCGTCGAAGTGGTTGTTCGCGATCACGTTGTCGTCGGAGTTGACGAGCCTCACTGCCGCGGTGGACGGTGCGAGGCTCGAGTTGAAGACGTTGCCGATGCGGTAGAAGTAGCATCCGTAGATGCGATTCGACCCGTTCGAATCGGCCTCTGCGTTGCGATTTCCGTCCAGAGAAATCGCCGTCTGATAGTTCTCTACCCGGATATAGTTGAACTCGATCCGCGTCTCGGATCCGTCGCTGCGACGCAGTCGAAACCACGTGCCGCCCGGACAGTTGGTGGATGAGGTGCAGCCGTCGAATACGGGTCGATCGGCCTGGGAGTTGGTGCGCGTAAACTTGATAGTGTGACCGGGTACGGAATAGGTCCACTCGATGGTCTGAGCTCGGTAGCGCCCCGATCCAATGCGAACCTCCACGTCGCGCTGCGGCTGATGCTGCTCGAGGATCTGCTCCACTCGCCCGAGCGTGGCCACGGCCTCGGACTCCGCGAGCCCGGAACGCGCGTCGTCGCCATCTGGCGCCATCCATATGACAAACGGCCCTGCGGGTGCCGCGTCCTGCTCGGTCCGAGTGTCCTCTTCTGTGTCCTCCGATGAGGTGTCAGATGCCGTATCGACCACATCCTCCGTTGGTGCCCCGGTGTCGGACTCCGCGTCAGCATCAGCGACGTCTTCGGCATCTTGCGCCGCGTCGACCTCACCGACCTCACCATCCGTATCCCCCGTGACGGCGTCTGTGGACTCCGCGTCCACGGTCTGATTATTCGTGACGGAGCCTTCACCCGGGTTGCACGCGGTTGCGAACAGGGCGACGAGCGAGGTGGCGATGATGCGTTTCATGTGGGCTAGCATATCACCTTCTGGCATCCATTACAGGTCGACTTTCGTCGGTGGCGAGTCGGTAGCAGTCCAGGCGTTCGTGATCGAAAGACATGGCATCGCCTCGCAGCTACCGCTGCTCTTCCTCCAGCGCCGCTTCCGCCTCCGCGACTCGGTCGCTGACCTGGAATTCCTCCATCCAGCCGGGGTATTCGGGCGGTAGCGCGCTGACCTCGTCGAGCGTCGTGAGTTCCTCGTCGCTTAACTCGAGGTTGGCGGCGGCGAGGTTGTCCTCGAGCTGCTCCGGTGTCTTGGCGCCGATGATGATGGAGGTGACCGCCGGCTGGTGCAGCAGCCACGCCTGGGCGACGCGGGCCACGCTGCATCCGTGCTCGTCGGCGATCGGCCGCATCGCGTCCACGCAGTCGAACGCGCGGTCGCGGTTGACCGGCGGGAAGTCGAACTCGGTGCGCCGCGCGCCCTCGGGCCCGTCTCCGTCGCGCGTGAACTTCCCGCTGAGGAGCCCACCGGCCAGCGGACTCCAGACGAGCACGCTGAGCGACTCGTCCTTACACAGCGGCACGACCTCGCGCTCCAGGTCCCGTCCCGCAATCGTGTAGTAGGCCTGCACGCTCTCGAATCGCTCGAGGCTCTCCTTCGCCGAAATCCCAAGCGAGCGCGCGATGCGCCACGCCGCATGGTTCGAGATGCCGATGTAGCGCACCTTGCCGCTGCGCACGAGATCGTCGAGCGCGCGCAGTGTCTCCTCCATGGGCGTAAGCGGATCCAGCCCGTGAATCTGGTAGAGGTCGATGTAGTCGGTATCGAGCCGGCGCAGGCTCTGCTCGACCTCGTGCATGATATGCCCGCGCGTCAGCCCCGCGCCGTTGACGCCCGGCCGCATCCGTCCCTTCACCTTTGTGGCGACCACCAGGTCCTCTCGCCCGACATCCGCCGCGTCGATGGCCTTGCCGAGCATCTCCTCGCTCATGCCCTCGTGGTAGACGTTGGCGGTGTCGATGAAGTTGACGCCGGCGTCGATGGCCATCGACAGCTGCTCGTTGACGGCCTTCTGACCGACTTTGCCGATGACTTCCCAGAAGCCCTTTCCGCCCCAGGTCATCGTGCCCAGGCAAATCGAAGATACGTGGAGTCCGGTGCGTCCGAGTGGTCGGTATTCCATGGTCGATTTCTCCTTTTTTTATGAGAGTCTCTAGACGTTGTCCTCGCGTCGAAATCGTATACACGTCTGGACGTCCGGACACCCCGACTCATGCAACGTGACCATTGCCGCCGACCGAACCCCCGATCCGGTCGGGGGCAAACGTCTGGAGAACGAGACCGAGAACGAGAACGAGAACGAGAACGAGAACGAGCACGAGAACGAGAACGAGAACGAGACCGAGAACGAGACCGAGAACGAGCACGAGACCGAGCACGAGCACGAGCACGAGAACGAGACCGAGAACGAGCACGGGAACGAGAACGAGAACGAGACCGAGCACGAAACAAGCGGGCCGCACACGCGACCCGCGTGCTGCGCCTACCGCCGGAGTACGGCGAGCATTGCGCCAACCCGGCGCAGTTTCTCCTGGTGCGCGGAAGCACCATCCAGCGCCGCCAGGTCAAGCACCGCGCTGACCTCGCCCGCCGACCCCAGCGCAATCTCAAAATGGTTCTTGGCGGCATCGCCGCGCCGCGATGCGCCCTCGGCGATATTCAGCACCACCGAGTCCGCCGCCCGCACCGCCTGCTTGCGAAGCGGGGCGTCGCCGCGGGGGAATGTGGTGCCGCGCAGCCATCTGGCGACCTC
>JBNJFZ010000276.1:0-5170 GCA_051747295.1 Myxococcota bacterium | reverse complement strand
GTGATCGTCTTTACCGATCGAGGTCGCTATTTCGGCGTCGACGCCCGGATGGTCCCGAAATTCCACCGGGATGTGCCCTACCGCGACATCGCCAAGGTCCTCGATCTGGAGGCCGGCGAGAAGGTGCGAAACTTGCTGACGCGCGACGACTTGCGCAGCGGTCGGATCATCCATGTCACGCGCGGCGCCAAGGGCAAGGCCACGGACACCGATGAGTTCGGCTACGTCCTCGACCGAGAAGGACGCGAGGCGTTCCTCCTCAACGATGGCGACGCGCCGGTCGCCGTCATGTCGGGCCACGAGGACGCGCATGTCTTTTGTGCCTCGGCCAACGGACTCGGGATCTTATTCGAGTCCACCGAGCTGCGCTCGATGGGCCGCAAAGCCGTCGGCGTCAACGTCATGAAGCTCGCCGACGACCAGGACCAGGTGGTAGGCGCATTTATGCCCGACGGCGTCGAAAATGTCGCCATGATCACCCGGCAAGGCCTCGCCAAGCGGGTGCGCTTCGACGAATTCCGCCCTCAGGGCCGCGCCGGAGCAGGCATGCAGCTCGCCAAGCTCAACGACGGTGATGCGGTGGCTTCGATCGCCGCATGCGGCCCGTCTCAGGATCTCGTGGTGGTCACGGATATCGGAAATGTGCGGCGCATGCCGGCGCACCTCTTCCCGCTGATGGGGCGACCGGCGAAGGGCGATCGACTCTTCGAGTTGGCCGAAAACGAGTCGATCATCGGCGTGTACGCGCTGCCGTGCAGCACGACTTGAGAGTTTCGACGAACGGATTAGCTTGCTGAGTCGGTGCGGCCAGGATGGCCGCACCACGAACGATATGTGCTGCGCCCATCTTGGGCGCAGCCAGAACCACGCAGCCACCAACGAACAACAAAGGAGAAACGATGCTCGCGCTTTTGTCCCCCAGCAAGACGCTCGATTACGACACCGAGCCCCAGACCGACACGTACACCCAACCGCAGCTACTCGACGAAGCGGAAACGCTCATCGACATCCTGCGCAACTACGACATCGACGAGCTCCGCGACCTGATGGATATCAGCGAGGACCTCGCCACGCTCAACGTCGAGCGCTACGACAGCTTCGAGACGCCGTTCACGCCCGAAAACGCCAAGCAGGCGATCCTCGCATTCGACGGCGACGTCTACCGCGACTTCGAGTTCGACGCCTACGACGCGGACGACTTCGACTTCCTTCAGGACCACGTCGGGATTCTGTCGGGGCTCTACGGGTACCTGCGCCCGCTGGACTTGATGCAGCCATACCGGCTCGAAATGGGGACCAAGTTGGAGAATCCGCGCGGTGATCGCCTGTACAAATTCTGGGGCGACCGCATCACCGAGCACGTCAACGCTGCGCTCGACAGCCAGGGCGACGACATCGTCCTCAACCTCGCCTCCAACGAGTATTTCAACGCGGTCAATACCGACGAGCTCGACGGTCGCATCCTCAACGTCAACTTTAAAGACCTCAGAAACGGTAATTATCGCGTAATTTCTTTTTATCTGAAGCGATTGCGCGGTACGATGTCGAACTGGATAGTACAGAACCGAGTTAAGGAGCCAGAAGCGCTCAAGCAGTTCGACGCGCGCGGCTATTATTTCAGCGACGAACACTCAACGGAAGAAGAGTATGTATTCCTTCGCGACGAAAAGCCGTAATCGCTCACTCATCTGGGCCGTGTTGGTGGGTCTGGCGCTCGCCTCGCCGGCGTGCGCATCGAAGTCGGAGAAGACCGACGAGCCCGCCACGGCCCAGCCTCAGGAGCCCCAGGAGCTCAGCGCTCCGCCCTATGTGGGCACGCTCCAGTCGGCGCCGATCTCGGGAATGGGCTTTCAGCATGCGGTCTTGACCATCGAGGTCAACTCCGACTTCTCGGCGACCGGAATGTTCGAGGGCGGCTACGACGAGCGCTACTTCGAGGTGTCGCTCGAGGGCGAGGTCGACCGGATGGACGGCAGCATCGAGCTCGATGGCACCGTCGCCACCCACGACATCAACGTCGCCGGCGACCTCACGCAACGTGGCTTCGAGGGGGCGATCACCGGCACGGTCTCCAACGAGGAGATCGATGTGCCGATGGCTGCAGAGCCCGCACAGAAAGAAGTGGACACCTCTGGCGAAGACGTGGATGCCGTCGAGTCGAACTGAACACGCTTCTCTAGATGTCGGTGGGGCGCAATAGCTCTTCGAATCCCCAGCCGTTCTTGCGGCAGGATTCGCTCCAGCTGTCCACGTCTGCCTTCAGTAGCGCTACATTGCAGGTCTTCATCCGGACCGACACGCCGCTGAACCACCTCACCGCTTCCGACCAGCCCGGGTTGTGGCCGACCACGGCGACCGATTTGACGTCGTCGTCGAGCGTGAAGAGCGCCTCGCAGATGTCGTCGACGTCCCCCAGGTACAGGTCCGGAAGATCGTCGGTCGGCACGCTCGTGTCGAAGACCTCCTCCATCAACTCCCAGGTCTCCCGGGTTCGCATCGCGTCGCTGACGAGCGCCCGCTCCGGCACCCACCCCAACTCCTTGATCTTCGCGGCGACGCGCAGGCTGTCGGCCCGTCCGCGGTCGGCCAGCGTACGTCCATGATCGTCGATGCCCGGTCCCTTGGGGCCGGCCTTGGCGTGGCGAATCAATAGCAGGTGTCTCTTCATCAGCGCTCCTGTGTATGCTGGGGGACTTCATCCTACAGACACGCCGCACTACCTAAAAGTGATTCGTTGAATTCTGTGACACACGGCGAGGAGACTGTCTCAATTTGACACACCCTCGGGGACGGGCACAGCCCCCGACCCCTCTTCTTTCGGCAGCAATCGGCATCGAACCAGTGGCAGGTTTCTTGCTCTCTTTAAGCGCCAGTAACGACGAGAGCGACAAGCTTGGCTTTCCGTATCGCTCGCCGACTAGCCGGATATGTCAAGAGGGTACCGTGCATGCACGTGCTACACATTATCCCGAATTTTCGTCTCGGTGAGCCGCAACTCGCCGTCCTCGAATATGCCCGCGTAGCTCGTATGCGAGGAATCCATGCTTCGGTGCTCGCGCTGTCCGACGAAGGCCACGCCGTTCGCGAGATGCTCGAGCGACAGCTGATCTCCACCCAGTCGCTGAGCAGTGACGCCGAAGGCGCGCTGACGATGCAACTGCTGCAGAACACCGTGGACGTCATCCAGACGCATTCGCTGGCCGACTTCGCCGCGGCGCTTCCGGCCGTGTCGGATTTGAATGTCCGCCTGGTCCACGTCTTCCATACCCGAGCCTCGCGCAGTGCGACAGAGTTGCCGGCTGGAAACGGGTACATGGATTCCGTGTGTTGGGTGCGAGCGACCAACCGGGATGAGCACCTCGGCATGCCCAATTTTGACGAGCTCCCGACGATTCTGGACGGCGTCTGGTCGCCGCCCGAAAATTCGCTGCACGCCGCCGAGCAGCGGCGCGCGATGGGCGTCGGTGTCGACGAGTTTTGCATCGGGGCCGAGATCGGCGACGACCCGAGCGCCGATATCCAGGCGCTGAAGCAGGTTCACACCGGGCTCTCGCTGGAGGGAATCGACAGCCGTGTCGTGCTCTTCGGCGGCTGCGAGCGGCGGGACATCCCGGAGGGGTTCACGGTGGTATCTTCAGAAGACACCTCCGTGGTTTCACGCCTCGCGGGACTCGACACCTTCGTCCAACTGCGTGACAACGACTTCTGTCAGCTGTCACTGCTCGCTCTGGCTCGCCGCGTGCCCGTTGTGCTTCCCGGACCGGATCTCCCCGGCAGGTTTCGCGGCGGATGGAGCCCATTTCGCTTCTCGCAGGGCGACATCGGCGAGGTGACGACCAACTTGCTGCGTTACGCGAGCTATCCCGACATGCTCGACGTACACCGAAGCCTCGTGCGCGACTACGTGCTGACTTTTCGTGACTCGATGTCGATGGTGGGCGCGTACGCTCGACTCTATCAAACCCGCGGTGACGATTGCTCCCGCGCTGTTGCTGCTCAGCGGAGCCCGTAGGTGTCGAGCTTGCGGTACAGCGTGGCTCGGCTGACACCGAGCATCCGACTCATCTTCGAGATATTGCCGTCGGTCATTCGATAGGCGCGCTGGATGGCCTGCCTCTCGACTTCCTGCAGCGGCAGGACCACGTCCTCGTCTCCGAAGATCTGCGCGGGCGTGCTGGTCTCGTCCAGCCCGGCTCGAAATGCCGGCAATCCGATGTCGTCAGCAGCCTGCCGCACCGTGTTTGGGAGGTCTCGAAACCGAATCATGTCGTCGGCCGCGACCACGGCGCGCTGGACTGCGTTCTTGAGCTCCCGGACATTTCCGGGCCAGTCGTGCGACATCAGCGCGCGCAGCGCATCCTGGGAGATGTCCAGATCGGGCTTGTCCTCGATATCGCGAAACTCGTCGAGGAAATGCCGCGTCAACAACGGGACGTCCTCGGGACGATCTCGAAGCGGTGGGAGTGTCATCTCGAAGACCGCGATTCGGTAATACAGGTCCTCGCGAAACCGTCCCGCTTCGACCTCATCGAGCAGGCTCTTGTGGGTGGCGGAGATGAGTCGGAAGTTCGACTCACGCACCCGCTGGCTGCCGATGCGCTGGAATTTCGAGTCCTGGAGCACGCGCAGCAAGCTCGCCTGCAGTGAGGGCCGGAGCTCGGCGATCTCGTCGAGGAACAACGTGCCGCCGTCGGAGAGTTCGAACGTGCCGGGCTTGGCCTGGGCGGCGCCGGTAAACGCGCCCTTTTCATGGCCGAAGAGCTCGGACTCCTGCAGCCCCTCGGGGATGCTGGCGCAGTTGACCACCATGAAAGGCCCGTCGCTTCGGCCACTCTTGTCGTGGATCTCTCGAGCGACCAACTCCTTGCCCGTCCCGCTCTCTCCCTGCAGCATCACCGTCACGTCGCTGGCGACCACGCGGTCGAGCTGCCGGAAGATCGGCGCCATCGCGTCGGATTGGCTCTGGAGGCGCTCGTACTTTCGCTGGCCGGACTCCCGCTCGAGTTGGGCCACCCGCAGGGTCAATTCACTGTGCTCGACGGCCTGCTGGACTTCGGTGAACAGCCGTTGTCGCTCGACGGGCTTGGTCAAAAAACCGTATGCGCCCGCTTGCATCGACTCGACAGCCGCCTCGACCGAGTCTTCGGCCGTCAGCATGATCACAGGCAGG
>JBNJFZ010000275.1:0-5199 GCA_051747295.1 Myxococcota bacterium | reverse complement strand
GAGCCCATATTCGCTTGCTATTGTTTCGCCAAAACTGAACGTCCATGATCAAACCCCACCGTGCTGGAGTATTGGATTTGAGCTGACGATATCGCGAAACCGCTTCCGTTGAAAGCACAGGTAGCTTTTCCCTATTTGAATCTGATTCTCCCGAAGCCTTCTCACTCCAGGAGCTCATCGATATAGTGGACGCAACGTGCCGTCCGCTATCCGAGTGACTCTCTCAACTTGTCGAAAGAGACTGCCCCATGGATCGAACGTCGCTGATATCCGTTGGCATCGCCGGTTTCCTGGCATTCCAGATTATCATGCCGCTGAGCTACTACCTGGGAGACGACCGCTACGACGAGCGATTCGCCTGGCGCATGTTCTCGACCGTACGCCTGACGGGCTGCAAGGTCACCGCCTTCGACGTCGACTCAAGCAACCGGGCCACGCGAATTAGCCTGCGTAAGATGGTGCACGCCGCCTGGATCACGAATATGACCCGAAATCGCCAGTCGATCATTCGGCGCTTTACCGAGCGTCGATGCGACGAGGCAACGATCTCCGCATCCCGGGTGCACAACGTCTGTCGCGACCCCAAAGGAGAACAGTTTTCCATCACGTATGAGCGAGACTGCAACTCCGGCGAGTTCGATCGCAGAGAGGTGCGTCGATGAGTATCTGGAATCGCTATTTCTTCGCCGGTTTCCCTCAGGTACGGGCCACCCTGGCAGCCCGCGGATTTCTGCTGCTATTAGCGGTCGACATCTGGGTAAATATGCTCGAGAGCGGGGGCCGCTACGGAGTCGCCGGCTTCAACGTCGCCCACCTCGAGCTGCTCGATGTCCTGCTTCCGACCCCAACCCCGGCCATCTACATCGGGACGATGACACTTGCGTCATTCGCGGCGTTCGTCGGCGCCGTCGTCGGCCCGCGCCGGTGGCTGACGGCGATCACCCTGACCGCGTTCACCTACGGTTGGGCGATGAGCCAACTGGACAGCTATCAACACCATTACCTGATGAGCCTGGTGTTGGTGTGTCTATTGGGAGTCAGCCGACGCGGCGAAGCGTCTGAAGAGAGTGAAGAAACCCCCACGACCAACTGGGGCGGCCCGTTACTCTGCGCCACCTTCGGTATCGTCTACACTTTTACGGCCATCAGTAAGATGGACGAAACTTGGCGAAGTGGCGTCGCGCTGCAAAAACTCGTGGGGACGAAGGCCGAAGCACTACTCAACGCATGGCAGAACTTCGGTGCATCAGCCGACTCGTTCTGGTGGATGATGGGTCACGCCACCGTTGCCGTGCAACTCGTCATTGCTGCCGCGTATTTTGTGCTGCCAGTGCGTGAAAAGTTGTGGAAAGTGGCGACTGCGTTGCTCTCCGCGGGGTTTGTCGCCGCGATTGCGTTTCACCTGGGTACAGAGTGGATCGAGCTGAGCATCGAGTGGTTCAGCTACTATATGGTCGTCTTCGCGGTCGTCCTGCTGGGCCCGCGAAAACCCCTGAAAGCAGTGGTGGGCGTGGCCGACAACCTGGGCGATCGCCTCACGGAGACGCTCCGAGCCTGGGCGAGCGCCGACATGACCATGGCGCTCAGCATCATAGCCGCAGTTTTGGTTGTGGTTGCGACAGTCAGCGTCGATCTCCCCGGCGTCGCAGTGGCCGGTGGCATCACGGCCATCTCTGTGCTCGGTGGAGTCGCGCTCATTGTACGAAAACCCAGCTATCACCCCACGTGGATCGTCGGCGTACTGGCCGCGACAGTCGCGGCTCTCGGCATGCTGAGCGCGGTCGCTTACTTCGACACCCGCTTCGACTACTATCGATTCACAGGAGGCGACGCCTATCGGCGAGCCGCCCAACAAGCCGACCCGAGCAAGAAGCGGGAGATGCTCGAGTCTTCTGTCATGTCTTATAAAAAGGCCAATCGCTACGCTCCACCAGATCAGGACCGTGTCGAGAAGATGAAGCGCGTCGAGCGAGAGCTACGCCAGTTGGGCGGCGACCTCGAGTAGTAGAGGCTTGCGCCTTACGGCACGCTACGCTTCACCCTCACGCCACTGCGCGACGCCCAACCCGATCATGCAAAGCCCCAGCACCAGGGCTGCCCAATCTTCCTCGCCCGGACTCAGGTCAGCGGCAAAGATGGCCGATCCAGGGTCGCTGGCGTTGTAGAGGATGGGGATTTGCTGGCCGATTCGCACGGAATCAGTCCCCCCGCGAAAGTTCTGAATACCCAGGTCATCGCGGTACGACTGACCGTTCACCTGGTACTCGACCGTCATGACGACTCCGGTCGAGCCGCTGGAGCCTTTGTAGCCGGTGGTGGCCTGCTTCCCGACCAACTCGGCCTGCGCGCCGCGACGTTGGGTCGCGTCGAACTTCAGCCTCACCCAATCGCTTCGCTCGTACGCGAAGTAGCCCAGTAAGGCGATGCCAGTGACGATGATCAGCAGCGATTGAACGGGTTTAGGTAGCATCTGGAGTCGTCAGGAAGACGCCGAGCGGCGGTGCAGCCAGGCAAGGAGTCCGGTGAACGGTAATGTCGCTAACGCGTACATCGCGAAGAAAGCGCCGAGTAGCGCGGCGGCTCCTACGGCCCCGACGTCGGTCGGGTAAAAGGCGCCGTAGCTTGCAATCAGACCCAGCGTGCCTTGCCCGAGAATCAGAAGTGCCGGCAAAAGCGCCTTCCACCACCCGTGTGGATGACGCTTCGCGAGCCAGAACGGTGCTGCCGTACACGCGCCACATAATAGCAGCCAGGCTGCCTCATAGCGCGCAATCGCGAATTCCGGCACCGGCCACTGGAGTTCTGGTGGGTATCCGACCAGCCGTATTGACAGGACGCCCACGAAAATCGGGAGGAGCGTGACGAGGCCGCGGTAGGCGCGTGGGAACCGCGACTTTGCTCGCTCTACATACGAAATTGGTGGTATGGCCATAGTTCGCGTTTTCGTCGATGAACCGAGCCCAAGGATGATCCGCAATGAGTGTAGCCGACCACGACATTATAACCCAGCGATATTTCTTTCCGCGCCGGACGTCACCGCCCGCCCCGACCCGCGTCGACGTCGGCGCGGCCGAGCTCGCCTGCCACCACGCAGACCGTGGCCACGGTCTTACCGTGCTCCATTTTCACGGCAACGGTGAGGTGGTCGCGGATTACGTGCCGGGCCTGGCGGATGGGTTCGACGACCTCGGAGCGAATGCGTTCTTCGCCGAGTATCGCGGCTACGGCGGGTCGACCGGCACCCCAAGGCTGGGTGCGATGCTCGACGACGTCTCGCCGGTCTGCGACGCGGTCGGGGTGCCGGACGAGCAAATCGTGGTCTTCGGTCGCTCCATCGGTTCTATCTACGCTATCGAGCTCGCCAAGCGCCGTCCGGATATCGCGGGGCTGGTGCTGGAGAGCGGCATCGCCGACGTCCTCGAGCGCATCTTGTTGCGGGCGACTCCGGCCGAGCTCGGCACCACGCGCGAGGAGATGGAGCGGGAGTTCGGCGAATTGTTCGACCACGAGCAGAAACTCGGCGAGTTCGGCGGCCCGACACTGGTGCTGCACGCCGAGAACGACCACCTGGTGGACAAATCGCACGCCGAGCGTAATGCGCGGTGGGCCGGCGGCAAGAGCGAGCTGGTGATCTTTCCACGCGGTGACCACAACAGCATCTTCCACGTCAATCGTGACGCGTATCTGGAGCGGTTGGGCGCCTTTCTGGACTCGGTTGCGTGATTGAATCTGTTGGCACGTGCCGATCTAGAGAACTCAGAGCCATGGCGTGCTCGAGCACACGAGTCGGGGTTGTTGCCCACCTACATCATCAGGACATCCTCGATGTCATCGAAGATGCGGGCGCGCCACTCCACGAGGGGGCTGGTGCCCTCCTGCATGCGAAGCGTTTCGGCGAGCACGGCCTCGAGGTCGACGAGCCAACAGTAGGGGTCGGCGGGGCTTCGTTCGGCGACCTCCTCGGGCGGTTCGACCGGCATCATCCAGGCAGCCATCTTGCGGGTCTCGCCGTCGAACAGCGCCGTGACGGCGGCGTGGGCGAGCCTTCCGGCGACGACGCGGTCGAACGCCGACGGTCGGCCGCCACGCACGACGTGCCCCAGCACCGTCACTCGGGTTTCAACGGCGGGTTCGCCAGATTCGCTATGCTTGGCCAGACGCTCGTCGACGCGCTCGCGAAGCTGCTCGGGGCTGAGAGCGGTGCCCTCGGCCTTGACGATGAGCGCGCTGCGCGGCCGGTCCTCGTGACGCGTCGCCTCCAGCGCAGCTTTGACGACGGCATCCACCAGCTCCTCCTCGGTGCGCCTGGCTTCCGGGAACAGAACCGCATCGGCGCCGGCGGCCACGCCCGCCGTCATCGCCAGATAACCGCTTCGGCGCCCCATGACCTCGACGATGAACGTCCGGTCGAAGGCCGACGCGGTGTCTACGATATTGTCGCATGCTTCCATGATGGTGTTCATCGCCGTATCGACGCCAATCGCCATGCCGGTGAGGCCGATATCATTGTCGATGGACGCTGGGATGCCAACGACGCGTGTGGCGAACTCGCCGGCTTCGTCGGGGTTCGTGAGCGCCTCAGCACCGGTGAGTGTACCGTCGCCGCCGATGACGAGCAGCCCGTCGAAGCCGTGGGATGCCAGGTTGTCCCGAGCGGTCTCGCGCCCGTCGGGCGTGTGGATTTCAGGACACCGAGCCGAGCCGAGGATGGTGCCGCCGTCGCGAATGATTCCGGCGACCTTCGAGACCTCGAGCGGCACGAAATCCGCGTTCAGTAGCCCGCGATAGCCGTATCGAGCGCCAAAGACCTCGGCCCCGGCGGCACGTGCAAACATCGTCGCCGCGCGTACCGCAGAGTTCATGCCGGGGGCGTCACCACCGCTGGTCAAGATGGCGAGCTTGTTCAGCGACGCTGCGTTCGCCGAGACGTTCTGGGCCTTGTCCGAAGCCATGGTCTTCCTCTGCTGTTTCAGTGGAGCCTCATGATGCAACACGGGCGGAAATTCAGGCAAGCAAACGCTACGTTCGCCGATACTTTTTACGCAACGATTCGGGGTGGCCTGCCGATAACTATTATAGAGGGGTTTTGCCCCTCTGAGATTGGTTACTTCGGCCCGAGGCACCCATGGCACGCGATATTCGCATCTTTCGGAAGGGGGCGGTCTACCACGTCACCAATTACACCTACCGCGGCGAGCT
>JBNJFZ010000274.1:0-5330 GCA_051747295.1 Myxococcota bacterium | reverse complement strand
CTCGCACACCCGTGCCGAATTGAATGAGGTCGAAGAAACCGTGAAGACAGTCCCTACCACCGGTGACTTCATTCACGATGCCCTCAGTGATGTAGATGGCAATATTCGTGTCGGTGAGGATATGTACGTCAGGGGAGCTTTCCTAGATTTCGGCGAATGTGAGTATTTCGGCGCCGGCCCTTGGCAAGCCTGTTTTCGGGCTAAGCACCGTCGGTCCGTCTTTCCCTTCGTCGTACGCAACTTGTCGACACAGATTCGAGAATTCGAACGAAATGGCAGGACCACCCGAACGGTATGCGACAAGTTTCTTGGCTTTCTCTGGAACATCAACTGTGAAACCAGGCGAATAAAGGCCGACGCTATGGGGATAGCGAACCAATACGTCGTGAATACACCCTATTCGGGACACCGTTGGGGCCTTCAACACGACAACTCCGTGAACGATACCGATTTCATGGAGCTGGGTCGAAATAACTACTTTCTAGGCGGTGTATGTGGTCTATCCGCCATTGATGATAGTGGTCACCAAGAAATTTCTCCGGAAGTCGTCAAGCCATTATCCGGATTTCACCCTAACAACGACTGTGACTTCTGACCGAGGTCATCGGTTTGGGGAAGTCCTCATGCCCGAAGCACGCGTTCCACGGAGCGTGAGGCCTTCCCTTCTGCGCCATGTCGATACCGTGACAAGACATGTGTATCAGCGGCATGCGTGGTCTTATGCCGGGTCGAACGCTACGATCGACGGCACGACACGAACATGCGGGAGTCAATAATGCAGCCATCCTCGCTCATTTCTTACGTACTGAGGCTCATCATTCTGTCCCTGGTGTGTTTCGGTTTGTGTGCATGTAGTTGTTCGCCTGACTCGAATGGAGGCGAGCAGGCAGACAGCTCTGACAGTCCGAACGGTGACACATTCGAGAAACCGAATATCGACCCTCCAGATTGTAATGCGCTGCAGCACTTCGGGGGCGAGAGTAACTCCCTCTCCGCACTCGCGATTTGTCCACGCGATTACATGAAGAAGACCACAGACGGTTTCGAGAAACGCGTTTGGCTCTATCAAGGAGAAAGGGCGGTGTTTGACATCGCAACCCGCGTGAATCGAGACGTCGTCGATCAGTATGTGTCATCGGGCACGTACTACTTCTATGTCTTCATCGACTTTCGAGCTGTCCCGTTCGCGTTCCTTCCAATCGCTGACGACGCGGAGTTTCCCGCGACGGATGACATCCCGGAGGAGTTGGACCTGAGGCACCGAGCGACGCTGGATCTCACAGACAAGAGAGTCGCTCCGTTTACCGTCGTTCTGCCGCCGGCGTCCCTCGAGCCTCGAGGCGCTCATGATCTTCGCTTTGTCTTTCTCAGCAAGGAAGAGACGACCCAACGCGATGTGTCGACGCAGAGCTCGCATCGGTACTCCACGGTTTTGCATCTGAATTACGGCGGGACGGATTATCCCGACAACGTGCGGGAGCTCGATGCTGAGTTGGTCAAGCCCCCCGACATACTCGCCCCGATCGCGGCCTCCGAGTCCTTGCTGCTCTACCCTGAGTATCAGGTCTACAACCCTACCACTGAAGATTCGTGGGAAGATATTCGCTACGGGCGTCAGTTTGAGACGGCCGAGTCAAAGGTAGACGTACACGGCCTAATTCCAGGACAAAACATCGACGGTCCGGAAGACATCTACGTAGTCACGCTGGAAGACGGATACGTTCGAGACGACCCCGGCGGCCATTTTACGTTGCCGCAAGGCCCAAACCCAAGCGCGGTCGACCCAGGTAAGTACGCTGCAAAATTTTCGTTCGAAGTGGACTTGAGCGACGGTGAGCCCCATCAATTCCAGGCTCTGTTTTTCCGTGAGCCCTTCGGATTCCCCTTTCCCGTCGGTGTCGTCGACTCGAATGTTCTCTATCTCCAGCGATCATCGGAGTAATGTTCGCGAGCCTCAAGAATCGCGTAGATATGGACAGGTCGCGCAGACAGCCCGATGACCTAGAAGACACGAAGCCCCGCCTCGAGCATCAGCCGGACCATGCACACATTCTTCAGGCCGGAGTCGTAGCGGAGGTTGAAGACGTCGACCAGGGCGGCGGATTCGTCGGCATCGAGGACTTTCGGGAGGCTTCGCGTCATATCAGGGCCCAAATGGGTCAAAATGTGAATACGTACCGATTTTGCCCATTATCGGTACGTATTCACGTCAGCGCGCCATTATTCAGCATCTTCGAGTCGAAATTCGAAATGAATCGTGATGGTCGATGGTGCGTCTGCTGCGTCGAAGCGCGTGCGGAGCATGACTTTCTTCAGGCACGAGCGTGCGCGAAAACTTCCCAGGTCGTTTGCGACGATCTCCGGATTCGCGGTGCGACCGTTCTCGGCGACCTGCACCTTCAGAGTGACCTTTCCAGCGAGCTCCGGATCGACCCGGAGATTTTTCTCGTAACAATAACGAAAAGCGTTTCCCTTTCTCTCGATCGAGTTGGTGGCGGACGCCTGCTCACGTGGTCCGTCAATGGATGCGACCTCCATCTCCATGACCGGCTTGCCCTTGGGGGGCTTGGGCTTCGTCTTGTCGACCTTGCCGAGGCCCCCGACGCGACCAAAACCTTCGCTCGTACCGCTCCTTCTATTCCAGTCCCCGCGACCAACCGCGGGCTTCGCGTTCTCCGGTTTCAGTTCGTGGACTTCGAGAGCGACACCGATGACGCGCTTTTCGTCAGCTTTCGGGAACTCGACGTCGTCGACAAGCCCGCCCACACAGGCCGCGATGCCTTTCTCAGTGCTATCTTTCGTCACGTCGATCTTTTCGACGGTCCCGTCGCTGGCGATGTGCACGTCGAACGTCGCTTTTGCGGTCGTTGCCTTACCCACGCAGCGTCTCATCGCGTCGGTGTTATCTCGGAACGTCGTGTTCATCTCGGTGACCACCGGCTCCGCGGCACCGTCTTCGATATCGACCTCCAGCTTGTAGTTCTTCTCCTCACCCACGTTCCTCAGGGTGTAGTCGGGCTTCGCGAATGCGTCGGTTGTGATAGCCAGGCAGGCGAAGAAGGCGATTGCGGTGATGTATTTGGACATGGCGGGCGTCTGTAGATGTCTTAGTCGGTCGAGCACCATACGGTAGCGGGGTGGACACGGCAATGTACGGAGACGCAGGCTGGCAGCCTGCGAGCCAAGCGGTATGACAGCCTGCGCGCCACCGCTCAGTCCTCGAACGGTACGTCGAGCATGTCGGCGAGCCAGCGGGCGTTCTCCTCGATGCGGACGTTGCGCCTGGCGATGTTCTGGTCGTTCTGGGGGCTGTGGAGCACGTCGACGCTCCCGCGCCGGGTTCGGGCGATGTGCGGCGCGCCCGGCCCCTCGAACGTCGTCTCGATGGTGATCGTGGCGCCGTTGGAGTCGACCAGCCACGACTCGGCGACCGTGCCGGCGTCGGTCGTGTTTACGTCGCTGTTGTAGGAAATCAGGTTCACCTTGCCGCGTAGCGCGTCGAGCTTCGACGGGTCTCGCCGCAGCGCGTGCATCTCGATGGGCCCGTCGATGGCGGGCTCGATGCCCTCGTTGACGTCGAAGTCGACCTCCGTGCTATCGACGTACTTGTACACCGCGTAGACGGTGAGGAAAGCCATTCCGATTGCGGTGAGGACCAACAGCATTCTTGTCTTCCGATGAGGGTGTACGCCAGGTTCGTGGCTTGGCCGGTGGCACCAACGCCGTCAATTTGCCACACTGCGGCGCGTCGCACCATATCAGATATTCGACCCGTTTCGAGTGCCCAGAGGACACCGATGATCGACGTTTTCAAGCCCACCAAGAAGAAGGCCGAGGACATCCTGCGCAAGGCGATGCGCAGCGGGGACCTCGGCCCGGCGATTTCGTATTATATGAAGTACGTCGACGCGAAGCCGCGCGACCACGAGGCGCAAAACGATCTCGGCTGGATGCTGCTGCAGGAAGGCCGGCCCGAGGACGCGCTCGAACGTTTCGAGAAGGCCAACGATCTCGAGGAGGACGCGGCGCACTACAACAACAAGGGCAGGGCGCTGCTCGAGCTCGAGCGTTTTCCAGAGGCGAGTGAGGCGTTTAGGCACGCCGCCGAGCTGGATCCCGAGGACGAAGAAGCTCCGTTCAATATGGCGGTCGCGATGCGCGCCCAGGACCGCCACGAAGACGCGCTCGATGCGCTGGACGCGCTTCTGGAGGCCCACGACGACTTCGCACCGGCCCACGTCGAGTACGCGATGTGTCTGCAGGAGCTCGACCGCGACGAAGACGCCATCGCGCACTTCGAAACGGCCCTGGAGCTCGACCCGTCCTGGGTGCCCGCGCGCATCAGCACCGTCCAGGCGCTCTGCGATCTCGCGCGGTATCCGGCGGCGACCGAGCACCTCGAATTCATCGACGAGCTGGGCGCCGAGGTGGTGGTCGAGCTGGGCGGTGACGACCTGACGATCGCCATCAACGATCAGATCATCTACGAAGGCGCGTTCGACGACTCGGTGCCGGGATTCGGCGAGTGAGGATCAGGCCAGACATTATAGCGCGCACGTCCGGAAGCCGGCGATGACGTCGCGTCGGTCGGGGGGGAAGAAGTTGCGGAAGGTATTCCAGATCAGCCGTGAACGCGTCGCCCAGCTCCCGCCGCGCAGCACGCGTCGGTCGCCGAACCACGGCTCCGAGTACTCCTGGTAGAAGTCCGGCTCAAAGCCGTCGAACGGCTCGAATACCGAGCTCGTCCACTCCCAGACGTTGCCTATCATCTGCCGGCACCCGAGCGCGCTGTCTCCCTTCGAAAAGGCGGCGACGTCGACGGTGCCGAGCGCTCGGCCGTCCAGGTTGGTCTTGTCGGTGCCCGGTGGCTGGTCGCCCCACGGGAAGCGGCGCTTGCGTCTGCTCAGCTGTCCTTCGGTCGTGTCGTCGACGCTCGCCGCGGCCTCCCATTCGGCTTCGGTGGGCAGGCGTCGGCCCGCCCAGCGGCAATAGGCCTGCGCTTCGTGCCAGTTCACGTGTGAGACCGGGCGGTTCGGTGGCAGGGCCGTCCAGCGCTGGAACGATCGAACCTCCCAACCGTTCGACCCTCGCCGCCAGTAGACCGGCTGCGTGGCTTCCTCGCTCTCGCGCCACGCCCAGCCTGCGTCGGACCATAGATCCCGCTCGGCATAGCCTCCGTCGTCGACAAATTCGGCGAACTCGGCGTTCGTCACCGGGGCCCGCGCGATGGAGAAGGGCTCGAGCTCGACCTCGTGCGCCCATTTTTCGTTGTCAAAGGCGAACGCTTCGTCCTTGTGCGCACCCAGCACGAAGGTGCCGCCCGGGATGTC
>JBNJFZ010000273.1:0-5342 GCA_051747295.1 Myxococcota bacterium | reverse complement strand
CGCTGCACGCCGAGAAGCTCACGCCCATCAGCTTGCAGTCGGCGAAGCTCGCGCCGATGAGGCGCGCGCCGGCGAGCGACGCCATGCTCAGGTTGCAGTTCTCGAAGGTGCAATCTTCGAATAGCAAGTCCGACAGGGCGGCCTCGGAGAAGTCGCAGTCGACGAATTCGCACGCCTCGAGGTCGTCGTCGAAGGGGCGGGTGTCAGCGAAGTCCTGGTTCTCGACGGTCTCGTCGTACATCGAACTCTTGGGTCAAAATGAAGTGCGTGTTTAGAGGCATGGCCCTGATGTGCGTGGCGGTAGCCAGGTAGGTCGCGGTGTTTTCCTGGTTGTGCTCGCAGCCAGTTTCCTGACGTCGCCGTTGTCACGCGGACATGCTTTTAGTATCCAGTCCCATTATACTCTTTCAAGCATGAAGTCGGTGCACTGAGCCTGTTGATTGCAGAACACTGGTTTTCCCATGAACTTTCTTCGTTTGCACGTCGATGCCTTCGGCCGCGTCGGTATGTTGGCCCTGTTGATGTTGCTCGTCGCGAATCTCGCGGCCGGTTGTGCGCTCTATGACGCATTTAACAACGATCCAGAAGATGAAAACAACGGCAACAACGGCGGCGAGTGCTCGTCGGTGGAGGTCGAGGGGCGCGAGGATGCGTGTCTGGTCGAGTGCACGCGGTCGTCCGAGTTCACAGAACATCTCGATACCAGCCAGCTCAACGCGTGTGATGAATCGGAGGTCTGCGCGAGCCTGTATCGCGAGCCGACGGGAGGGACTCAGATCGAGCGGCTCAACGGCGTGTGTATCACGCGCGAAGAGCGAGCGGCCTGCTCGCAGTTGAGTTTCGAAGACTTTGAAGAGCCAGAGCCGACTTTCGAGCCGTGTGATACACCTGCAGATCAATACCATGTCGCGGCCAGATCGGGGGGCGGATTTGTGGTCGCCGGCTGTCGATTCAATACAGATGCTTCCTCGGGCACCGGGTATGGAGTCCGGGTGCTGTGGCTGGACGAATTCGGGCGACTCGATGGTGCGCCGGCAGAAGCGCGCGTCTTTATCCCCATCGAGGAAATTTCGGAAGCCAACCAGAGCGATCTCGATCCGGGGGAGGCGCCGACGGTGTACGCGCTCGAGGGTATCGACACGCCGAATGCCGACGGCGATGCTGCGTTGATCACCGTCAAGACAAAGGCGACCGCAGATAGCAACCCTTCCTCGACCGTGGGGACCACCCGGAAGGGGTCGAATACCCTGGGCGACAGCGTTTTTCGGACCGGGCGAGTCGAGCCATGCACCGGCGGCGTCGACGGAGGGCAACACATTGCTCAGGCCGGCGATTGGTTTATCGTCGGCTCCTGCTTCCACCAGGACGACAATCCCAGGCTGGGGTTCTTCGTCGGCGAGCTGGATACCTCGGGGAATCCTCCGATCATCGTGGAGGTGCAGACCGGGGACAACGTGATCGAAGACGGGATCATTCAGGATCTCTCGGTGCCATTCGATGCGTCGGATATGCCCGCCGGGCAGGTCGGTGCGCGTGCGCTCCTGGTGGATTCGATGAACCTGCGCCTCAACTCGGTTCCGCTGGTCCGCAACCCGGTGGGCGACAACCCATTCAAACTCGGGCGCGACTCCGGCAGACAGACGGAACCGGATAGCGTGTCGCTGCCCCAGGGCGTGGGCTACGAGCCCCTGCCCACCGCATCGCAATACATCGAGACCAGCGGCAAGCCGGTCACGGCCGCACAAGGGGTCCCAGCGGCAGGGGGCGCTGTGGTACCCAAGATCTTTCCACCAAGCAGCGAACCGGAAGGAAAGCGTTACGGAAAGGCGGGTAGCGCAGACAGTGAGCAGGCTATCGGTCTGGTGCAAGTCGGAGAGGATTTCAGGGATGTCGCGACCCAGCCGACGCCGGGGTCCGGTTCGACCACCTGGGCGCTCCTCACGGTGGTGGGCTCCGGAAGTAACGCGTTCGGGCGGCTCTACGGACTGGACCCTAACTTCGAGGTCGTCTGGACGGTCGAGCTCGGACGTGAAAGTGAGTTCATGCCGCAGCAAATTGCGTCGTCGAAGGACGCCGACTCGGGCCGCATGGCCATTGTGGGGCGTACATCAGGTGGAGAGATCCGCATGTTTTTCACGGACTCGCTCGGTCGTGGATTCTGCGAGGTCGGAGATCTCGAAGCACATGTAAACGAGAACTGAGCTCCGTCTGAGTCGCTCGACGGTGATCGCTGGGTCTGACGCGCCGACGTGGCCTGATCGGCCCGTTCCGCGGTTGAACTTTTCGACGCGGCGCGACATAGTGTGGCGCAGCCGAAATGGAAGGATCTGGCGGTGCTCCCGCGCCGCCTCCACGGACGGACAACCTCGAGGATGACCGTGAACAAGACAGTCGCCGTAGCGAATCAGAAGGGTGGAGTCGGAAAGACCACGACGTCGGTAAACCTGGCGGCTTGTCTGGCGGACGAGGGCTGTCGCACGCTCATGGTCGATATGGACCCGCAGGGCAACGCCACGAGCGGGCTGGGCGTCGATCGCGCCGCGCTCGAGCTGTCGACCTATAGTGCACTGATGGGCGACGCCTCACTGGCGGATGCCATCGTCGAGACCAACGTCGAAAACCTCTCGCTCGTGGGCAGCACGACCGACCTCGCCGGCGCCGAGATCGAGCTGGTGAACCACCCGCGACGCGAGTTCCAGCTCAAAGAGACGCTCGAGGGGCTCGAGGAAGAGTTCGACTTCATCATCGTCGACTGCCCGCCGAGTTTGGGCTTGCTCACCGTGAACGCGCTGGCCGCCGCCAATACCGTGCTCGTGCCGATTCAGGCCGAGTATTACGCCCTCGAGGGCGTCGGCATGCTCAACCAGACCATCGAGCTCATCCAGGACTACCTGAACCCGACGCTGACCTGGGAGGGCGTGCTGTTGACGATGTATGACGGCCGCACGAACCTCAGCGAGCAGGTCGCCGACGAGGTCGAAAACGTCTTTGGCGATCTGGTGTTCGATACGATGATCCCGCGGAACGTCCGCCTGTCCGAGGCTCCGTCCTACGGCCAGCCGATCATCCGCTACGACAACTCCTCGCGCGGCGCCAAGACCTACCGGCGCCTGACCCGTGAATTTCTCGACCGCAATCAGTTCGTCAGCCACCGCGTCGCGTGAATGACGGCCGCCCGCAGCCCGGGCGCACCTGACCCGCAGAAACTCGACTATGTCTTCATCGGACGACAAACCACGCGGAGGACGCCGCCGTGCGCTCGGCCGCGGACTCGGCGCGCTCATCCCCAGCCAGCAAAAGGGCGGAGGCAGCCGCGAGTACGCGTATCTGCCGCTCGAATCCATCGAGGCCGCGAGCACCCAGCCGCGCTCGAACTTCAACGAGTCCGGCCTGCGCGAGCTCGCCGACAGCATCGAGGAGAGCGGGCTCATCCAGCCGCTGGTCGTGCGCGAGACCGACGACGACACCTACGAACTCATCGCCGGCGAGCGCCGCTGGCGCGCCTGTAAGATGGTGGGGCTGACGGATGTTCCGGCCGTGATCAAGGACGTCTCCGACGCCGAGGCCTACGCGCTCGCGCTGGTCGAGAATATCCAGCGCGAAGACCTCAACCCCATCGAGGAGGCGTCTGCCTACGCGCGCCTGATGGAGGAATTCGACCTCACCCAATCCGAGCTCTCCGAGCAGGTCGGCAAATCCCGCTCCACCATCGCGAACGCGGTGCGTTTGCTGACCCTGCCACAGAAGGTCTGCGATATGTTGGCCGCCGGGCAGCTTTCAGCCGGACACGCCCGCACGCTGGTGTCGCTGGACTCCGAGCTCGCGAAGCGGCTGGCGAACAAGATCGTCAAAGAGGGGCTTTCCGTGCGCGAGGCCGAGGAGTTGGCCAAGCAGATGAAAGACCGGGGCACGACCACCACGCAGAAAAAGAAGAAGTCGTCTTACCGTGATGACGCCCAGACCCGCGACATCACCCGCAAGCTCCAGCAATCGCTCGGCACCAAGGTCAAGCTCAAGGACAAGCACGGTAAGGGTCGCATCGAGATTCACTACGACGACTACGACGTGCTCCAGGGCGTGCTCGACAGGTTGGACGTCAATCTGGGGTGAACCGAAGCCGCGAGCGTCGCCGCCAGATGTCAGTCCGTAGCCTCTGATGATGCGTTCCGGTTGAGGCGCTGAATTACCGCCCGCTGGCGTAACTCCCAGTCAGCGAAGCGTCCCCTCATCTGACCCAAGACGTCCGGGTGAGAGCCAGACAGGTCGTGCGCCTCGCCCGGATCCTCGCGTATGTCGTACAGCCGATCGCGCTGCAACCACTCGTCGCGGATGAGCTTGTAGCGGCCGTACTGTATCGCGGTCTTCGGAGCGTATCTCGACGAAGTGATCGTCGTCTTGTCGAATGCGCGCCGCATGTCTTCAGGGTGCATGTGTTTCGCTCGGTCGACGAAGTCGAAGAACGCGTGGCCGCGAAAACTAAACGCCTGCGTGACCAGCGGGCGCTCTCGGGGCGTCTCGAGCAGGCGATAAAGCGACGTGCCCTGCATAAAAAGCCCGTGCGATGGACGCACGCCCACGAAGTCGTAGAACGTCGGCAGCAGATCCATCTGTTGAGCGCCGAGCCTGTCTTCGACCGCATCTTTCGGCAGCCCTGGTCCGGAGGCGTAGAGCGGGATCTGGGATACGACATTGCGCACGTACACGTGATGTCCCCAGTACGGCGCGCCCTGGATGACTTCGCCGAGCCCCTCGCCGTGATCGCTGATGACGACGACCAGGGTATCGTCGGCGAAAGGCTGTCGGTGGAACCAGGTCATGAACTTGGTCAGAGCATCGTCCATGTGTGCGACCTCCGAGCGATAGGCCGCAGCTTGTCCCTCGCCCTCGAGATACCCCTCGCGCGGCTCCCACGGCTGGTGCGGCTCGTAGAGGTGGATCCATGCGAAGAACGATCGATCGGGTGCCTCCTCGAGTTGACGACGTGCGTATTCGAGGCCCTCAGAGGCATCGCGGTGTCGGTTTGCCTCGATGTCGTCGGGCAACACGAAGTCGCGAATGGCGTTCGTATCGAACCACGACACATCCGGGCGCGTGGCGATCAGGCGGTCGAATGTGGCCGCGACCGGGGCAAACGGCGGCTCGACGCTCCAGTAGGGAGATTCGGCGAGCACGCGGGGAGGCTGCGATGTAAACATCGCGCCGTAGGCGAGCGGGGTGGCCGGATACTGGGCGACGGCGCGTGGAAAGTAGACGCCGTTCGATTTCCAGTCGTGAAAGCCGGGCGTGATGTCCGGCGTATGCCAGGTGTCTGCGCGCGTCGATTCCAGCACGACAAACAGGAT
>JBNJFZ010000272.1:0-5349 GCA_051747295.1 Myxococcota bacterium | reverse complement strand
GCGGTCGGCTCTCCCATGCATCGTCAGTTGGACAAGAAGGACGCACCGACCGCGTTCGAGCGGGAAACCGAGGTCTCGACGCTGCTCAGCTACCTCGCCGACGACACCGAGCGAAGCGTCTTGCTGATCGGTCCACCCGGAGTCGGCAAGACCACCATCTTCCAGGATGCCGTCGGCCGCATCATTCGTGGCGATGTGCCCCAGGGGATCGGTGAAGAGCAGGTCTGGCAGATCAGCGGCGGTCGATTGATGGCCGGCATGCGCTTTCTCGGCCAGTGGCAGGAGCGCGTCGTCGAGATGGTCCGAGAGGTCCGGGAGGCCGGCGGGCTGCTCTTTGCCGAGAACCTCGTGGAGCTGCTGGAGGCCTCCGGCAACGAGAAATACGCCGAGGGGATCCCCGGACTGCTCCTACCCTATATCCAGTCCGGCGAGATCGTGTTGGTCACGGAGCTTCGCCCGGAACAACTCGCGCACGTCGAGCAGCGCCAGCCGACCCTGCTTCGTGCGCTGCGCCACGTGCGGGTCGAGTCGATGAGCCCGGCGCAGACCGATACGGTGCTCGAGCGCGTCAGCTACCGGCTCGGCCGGCAACACGGAGTGCGACTCTCGGCGGATGCGCGCCAGAAGATCATCGAGGTCTCCGGGCGCTTCCGCTCCGGCGGCAACCTCCCCGGGCCGGCCGTCGACCTCGCCGAGCGCGTGGCCCGCTCGCACCGCAAAGCTGGCGTCGAGATCGCCGATGAAGATCGCCCGCTGCTCCAGCCCGAGCACGTCCTCGAGGCCTTCGCTTCGCAGAGCGGGCTGCCTGTCTCGCTGCTCGACTCCGATGCGGATTTCTCCGTCGACGAGGTCCGCGACTTCTTCGACAGTGAGGTATTCGCCCAGCCCGAAGCGGTGGGCGCAATGGTCGACCTGGTGACGATTATTCGCGCGGGGCTCAACCCACCCGAGCGGCCCATTGGGAGCTTCTTATTCCTGGGGCCGACCGGCGTCGGCAAGACCCAGACCGCGTTGACCCTGGCGAAATACCTCTTTGGCAGCGCCGATCGCCTGCTGCGATTCGATATGAGCGAGTATCAGGACTCGTGGTCGGCGGCGCGACTGGTTGGGCGCTTCCAGGGAGAGCAGGGCGAGCTGGTGCGCAGGGTGCGCGAGCAGCCGTTCCAGGTTCTGTTGCTCGACGAGATCGAGAAGGCCCACCCCAGCGTCTTCGACTTACTCCTTCAGGTGATGGGCGAGGGACGGCTCTCAGATGGGCTCGGTCAGACCGTCCCGATGACGGGCACGGTCGTCATCATGACCTCCAACCTCGGCGCGGGCGGGCCCGGGAGCCTGGGCTTCGGCGCGCCGGGCGGGAGCACGGCAGGTCAGAAACAGCACTATTTGAGCGCGGTCGAGGAGTTCTTCCGGCCGGAATTTGTCGGGCGTATCGACCGCGTTATCCCGTTCCGCTCGCTTCGACGCGAGACGGCTCGGCGGCTGGCGAGGCGCGCGCTCGAGCAGGCGTTCGCTCGCGAGGGCCTCAAGCGCCGCAATATCTCGGTGACGGTGACCGACGAAGTCCTAGACTACCTGATCCGTGTGGGCTTCGACGAGCGATACGGCGCCCGCCCGCTCCAACAAATCGTCGAGAATACCATCACCGCCGCGCTCGCCGACGTCTTGTCGCGTGAGGGGAGCCTCGCGGACGTCGAGTTGGTCTTCGAGTTAGTCGACGGTGTGCCGCAGGTGCGCGTTCCGGATTCGCCGCCTGGATGACGTGGCACCGCCTCAGCTGGTACTAGTCGGCTCGGTCGGATCGGCCTCGTCGCCCTGGTCTGTGAGCGCGGGCACTTTCGCCAGGGTCTCGCGATGCTCGTCGCATCCCAGAAGCGCTCGCCAGTTGTCGTAGCGCGTCCACGGGCGTCGGAGGTTGCCCAGGTAGGATTGCTTGAGCGAGCGCACCCGCTCGGCGGCCCGGATGACGTGCAGCAACACCCGATTGTCCTCGAGAGCGCGGTCGACCAGGTGGTCGTATCCCGCGCGCCACTTTTCTTCGGTGTGGCAGATCAGAAAGAGGTCGATACCGGCGCGAAGCCCCCTCTCCAGCATCTCCTCGATGCCGTACCGATCCGCGACCGCCTTCATCTCGAGGTCGTCGCTGACCACCACGCCGTCGAAGCCCATCTCATCGCGCAGCAGGTCGGTCATGATCGGCCGGCTCAGAGTGGCCGGGTGTTCGGAATCCAGCTCCGGCATCATCACGTGCGCCGTCATCAACATGGGGATATCGGCGGCGATCATGCGCTCGAAGGGCAGCAACTCGACCTGGTCGAGGCGCTCGCGACCGTGCTCGATCGTCGGCAGGTCCTTGTGGCTGTCGACCGCCGTGTCCCCGTGGCCGGGAAAGTGCTTACCGCACGGCAGAACGCCGGCTGTATGATGGCCGAGCAGGAACGCACCCGCGCAGCGCGCGACCGTCTCGGCCGAAGCGCTGAACGCACGATCGCCGATGACCGGGTTCTCCGGGTTCGTGTCGACGTCGAGCACCGGCGCGAAGTTGACGTTGAAACCGAGCGCGCCGATTTCGGTGGCGATGACTTCGGAGACCTCCGAGATCAGGCGTCGGTCGCCGGTCTTGCCGAGCGCGCGCATCGGTGGGATCGGCGTCAGCGGCTCCCGCACCCGCACGACCCGGCCGCCCTCCTGGTCGACGCACACGAATGGAACCTCGAGCGCGTCTTTGGCACAGGCGTGGATATGCTCGTTGAGCTCGACGACCTGCTCGACGCTATCGACGTTGCGCCGGAACAAAATCACGCCGCCGATTCGATCGTCCTCGAGTGCACTCGCGATCGCGTCGGGGGCTCGTGTGGTCGCGCCATCGAACCCCACCACGAGCAGCTGTCCCACCGCCGCTCGAATATCGTCTTCCCCGAGCTCGTCCAGGCCGGGCGGGAGCGCCGGTTGCATCGGTGTCGAATCGCTCATACTCGCTGTCCTGTCGTGAAAGCCAGGGTGTCAGGTGCGCGTCAGTGCTCTTGGGTCGAGCACGTCGCGCAGGCTGTCACCCAGAAAGTTGATGCTCAAGACCGTTATCATGATCGCCAGCCCCGGAAAAATCGCCAGGTGGGGCGTGCGCAAAAAATAAGTCGCGCCCTGATCGAGTAGCGCGCCCCAGCTGGGCATATTCTGTGGGCCGAGCCCCAGAAAGCTCAGCGCGGCTTCCGCCAGAATCGCTCCCGCGATGCCGAACGTGGCCTGGACGATGACCGGGGCGAGGATGTTGGGCACGACTTCCCGAAAGAGGGTGCGCCTGGTGGGAAAGCCCAGCGCGCGGGACGCCTCGACGTACGCCTCCTCCCGCTCGCTGAGGACCTGCCCACGCACGAGCCGGGCGTATCCCGCCCAGCCGGACACCGAGAGCGCCCCGATGACCGCCAGCAGGCTCGGCTCCTGGGTCATGAAGATGAGTAGAATCGCCAGCAAGATACCGGGAAACGCCATCAAGATCTCGACGACGCGCATGATCACTTCGTCGACCCAGCCGCCGAAATAGCCGCTGATAGACCCCATGAAGATGCCGACCGTCGAACAGATCGCCACCGTGGACATCCCCACGAGCACTGCCACGCGCGTGCCGAATAAGATCTTGGTGAGCACGTCGGCGCCGTTTTCATCGGTGCCGAGCCAGTGGTCGGGGCTGGGGGGCTGGAGCTGTCGCGTCACATCGACATAATCCAGGGGGTAGGGCGCAAGCCAGTGCGCGAACAGCGCCACGAACACCACGAACGCCAGCATGACGGCGCCCAGGTATGCCAATGGGCTGATCTTGGAGCGGCGCTCCGCCAGGAATGTCACCAACCACTTCATCGAATGCGTTCCTTCCGGTGATGCCTGTTCAGTCGTAGCGAATCCGGGGATCGACCCAGCTGTATATCAGGTCGGTGAGCAGGTTGACGCCCACATAACTGAGCGCGATGAAGATCACGCATCCCTGCACGAGCACGTAGTTGCGGCTCTCGATGCTCGAGAGTAGCAGCGTCCCCAGGCCGGGGCGCGCGAAGATCTTCTCGACGATGATCGCCCCTCCGAGCAGGGCGCCGAACTGGAGCCCGAGGATCGTCACGACCGGGATCAGCGAGTTCCGCAACGCGTGCTTGGTCACGACCTTCCAGTGCGGCAGTCCCTTGGCCTTCGCCGTTCGCACGTAATCCAGGTTCAGGACCTCCAGCATGCTCGAGCGAGTCATGCGCGTGAGCTTGGCCGCCAGCGCTGTCCCGAGCGTGATGGCCGGCAGGATCAGCGCGGATATCCCCATGACCCCGCTTCCGGGGTTGGGGAGCGCCTTGAGCGTGAGGCTGAACAGGATCAACAGCATCGGCCCGAGCCAGAAGTTCGGGATCGAGATCCCGAGCAGCGCGAGCACCGCCGAGGAGTTGTCGACCCACGAATAGGGCTTGAGCGCGGATGCCACGCCCAGAGGAATCGCGATCAGCAACGCCAGCGCCAGGCTCGCCAGCGCCAGTTGAAATGTCGGCGGGATATTCGTCTTGAGCTTGTCGACGACCGTGACGCCTTTCTCGTCGCAGAGCTCCCCGAGCGTGCCATTTCCTATATCGCCCAGAAAGCGCACATATTGCTCGGGGAGCGGCACGGGGACCGCCACTTTGATCGGCTGAGTTCCGTCCTCGGCGATCTCTCCGGCGGACACGAGGTACGCGTCGGTGCCGTAGGTCGACGCGACGTACGCATCGGTGCTGTGGCCGGCGGGCATGTCGGCTTCCCGAAGGTCGACCAGGTCCATGCACGCCCTCAGGTTATCCTTATCCACCTGTAGCGCCTGCTCGCCGAGGATCGACTCGACCGGGTCGCCAGGTGCCGCTCGAACTGCGGCGAACACCAGCGTCACCACGCCGACGATGACGATAATGGAAGCCAGCAAACGGCGGATCAAAAACGTGGTCATGCTACTGCTTGGCCTTCGGGTTGCGCTCGGAGCGCCATGAACATAATCTTCGCTTTCGCGGGATGTCTACACTCCCGTCCATCCAAGATGCACGAAAACCGCAAAAACGTGGCCGTCGAGCGACGCCCGCGGCTCGCACCTGCACCCTTTTTAGAATCGGTTGGATTCATGCTCTTTGTCATCGACGTCGGCAATACCAACACAGTACTCGGGGTGTTCAGGGGCGAGACACTCATCAAACATTGGCGGATTCAAACCCACCACGGACGCACCAGCGACGAGCACGGTATCATGCTGCGTGAGCTCTTCCAGTTCGCCGGGCTCGATGCCGATGCGATTACGCAGGCGATCATCAGCTGCGTGGTTCCTCCGATGGAACGCGCGGTCATCAAGATGATCCG
>JBNJFZ010000271.1:0-5412 GCA_051747295.1 Myxococcota bacterium | reverse complement strand
GGCGGCAGCCGTGGGGAAGCCGCCGTGAGGCGGCAGGGGCCAAGCGTGTGGTTCCTGAACCACCTGCCCAAAACGCGGCTCACTCATCGTCCGGCTCCACCCCACCCACGCCGAACAACCGACTCTTCAGCAGATACTCCGTGAAGACCGTCCGCAGGTAAAAGCCGCGCGGGCCGGTCAGGATGGACTCGCCGTGGGGGTCGACGCCCCAGGTCAGGCTCGAGGAATTCGCGGCCTTCGGGCGAATCTGCAGGACCTCCCCATCGCGGGCGTTGATATTCTCGACGAAGCCCTGCCGAATCGTCTGGATATGCGACTCCCAGTCCGAGCGAAGCGCCTCCCGCTCGCCGTCGTCCGGAGACCAGAGCACAGCGCGGCCGATCATGCGCTCGGCGAGCGGTCCCTCGGCGTGGATGGGCACCCAGAGGACCTTCTCGAGCTTTGCGAGCACTTTCGAGTCCTCGAACCCCAGCTCCTCGACGTCCTCGAGCGGCACGGTGGTGACGTACGTCGACTCCAGCGGCTTTCCGGTCGCGTCGACCGGGAGGGTCTTGAGCTCGATGCCGAGCTCGACGAAATCCGGCGCGGCGCGGTTGCCGGCGCTGGTGTGCAGCGCCTGTTCGAGCAGGTTGCCGACCCACCCCTTCTTGCGACGCAGATCTTCGGGCACCTCTTCTCCGAGCGCAGCCGCGACCTCGCCGAGCGTCCGGCCGGTCAGGGCGTCGACGCGGGCGCGCAACTCATCCTCGGTGGCGGGAGGCTCGCTCGCCTCGCCCAGCTCTGTGAGCGACATATTCAACGACAATCTTTCCGTTCCAGTCCGTCAGGTCACACCGACAGTCTAGCAGGCGGGCTCGGTGATGCCAGCGGCTTGGGCGAGGATAGTCCGCCACGAGTTCCGTGTAGCGGCTCTCTTCTTGCATTGCCTCTGGCCGAGTGACGCGAAAGGATAAACGATATACGCGAGGCTGCGGCGTTTACGCGCGGTCGCGATTTCCCGGTTGCACGGAGTGGAAATGTTCTGTCGGAACGTCAAAGATCGTGAATGGAAGCTGGCGTGTCTGGCCGGTATTTGCCTTGTCGTCGGGCTCGCTGGCTGCGGCAAAGATGACGGTGGAGGCGGTGCTTCGGGTGAGTTCCTGGAGGCGCCGCCGAGCCAGAAAGAGGTCGACGAGCGACTCGCCGACCTGCGTGGGGAAACCGAAGGAGTCGTCGATGCGCAACTCCGTGAGCAGGTCGAAGAGCATATCGACGGCCCTGGCGGCTCGAGCCCGTGGCCTGATGCCGTCCACTTTCCGATCGAGGAGCCAGACGATGGCTATCGGATGGCCGCGGCGGCGGCCTTTTTGGACCAACAGGAGCAGTTGGCGTTGTGGTTGTGGGTGAGGGCGGCGCAGGAGAAGCCCGAGGGGAACCTCTCCCAGGTCGCGTTCGGCTTGAACAAGCAAGAGCGCTTCGACGAGTCCATCGCCCTGTCACTCGCTGCCGTGGACAAGCGACCCGACGACTTCGTGCCGCTCCGAAATCTGGCCTTCGCTTATGAGCAGCAGGGCCAGATGGAGCGTGCGAGCTACTATCAGGCCCGCGTGGTGAGCCTGAGTCCGCGAAATCCGTGGTCGAAGGTGGCGCTGGGAGACATGCTCGCCCAGCGGGGTTATCGCAACGCGGCCGGCTCGCTCTACAAGATCGCGGCGATTCGCGCGCCTGATGACGATGAGATCGCCGCCAGGGTCGAGGCGCTCTCCGGGACGGACGCGACCGAGACCATGGACGGGCAGCTACGCGCGTCCGAGGCCGATATCTTGGACGCGCTGGAGGCGCGCGACACGGCGGTCGAGCAGGAGTACGAGGCTCAGGTCGAGCAGGTTTTGAGGGCGTATCAGTCCATCATCGATAGCCGGGAGATCGACAAGGACGTCAACCTCGGCGAATGGGTGGATTGCAACAGCCAGTGCGCCCCGGGGGAGGACGCCTGCGAGGCTGACTGCATGAAAGCGCTGTGCGAAACCGAGAGCGGCCAGCACGGTCCGTATGCGGCGGCGTTGTCTTCGAACGCCGCCGACTTCGATGCGGTGCGTATGGACGAGGCCGCAGCATTTCTGCGCGCGATCGCCGAGGTGCGGCGCGATTTTCCCGGCGCTGATGAGACCGAGTTGATGTATTTCGAGATGCTCGCAGATGGCGGCGTCTTCGAGAGGACCGGCTCGATTGACTCGCATCACGTGATGGTCAAGAGCGTCATCGGCTCAAACAAGACCTACGTCGAGCAAGCATGTACAGCCGCCGAGTATCTCGAGCAATTGGCCGCGGCGAAAGAGGCGATGGCCAATCAACAATCGCCCTATGACGTATGCCTCGACGGTGTCTTGTGTATCGGTGTCGACGGAGACCGCTTCACGATCGGGGTCCAGGTGGGGTTCGTCGCGGCGGACCTGGCGATAAGCCCCGCATCCGGCGACTTCACGCTCGGACTCGGAGTCGGGATCACCGATCCGACGGGCACCATCGACGTCAGCGTCGGCCTGAAGTACGACTCTGTCAGGGGCGGCGGGATTGGCGGCGACTTCAAATTCGGAGGCCCCGTCAAGCTCAAGTACAGCCGGGACATCTATTTCACAAATGAATGATCGGGTTCGGCCGAGGATGTGGTGCAAGTCCTGCGTGGAGTGCTCTATTTGGTGCACGAATTGCGCACCTGGCGTCAGCTCTCGAGAGCGGGGCGAGTTTCGGCATCACCGCGATCAAAGAGCGCGTCCCAGGCGGCACCGACCCCGGATTCGTGGGTGAGTTTGGGCTGGCGCTCGGCGCCACATTCCGGACACAGCGACGCTTCTTCACGCACCTCGTAGCCACATGACGCGCACTCGACGCGCGAGCGCTGATCGATGTAGTCCATCGCCTTCTTGGAGGCCCACGCGGCCGAGCCGAGCACGATTCCAAAGACCAGGATGAAGGCGAAGACGATCAGAGGCAGCAGCGGCAGCAGGACCAGCACGCCGATCACGCCGCCGGTCTCCAGGCGGGCCCACAGTGTGCCCAGGTCGAAGTCGTCGATGAACTCCAAAAGCTCCGAGCGCAGCCAGGTCAGCCCCAGGTTGATGCCCAGCGCGCCGCCGACCGCGCCGACTTGAACGGCGGGGTTGTGCTCGGCGGTCGCGGCGGTTGCGGTCGCGCCCAGCACGCCGCTGGCGTTCTCCCCGACGTCGCCCGCGCCGGGTTCTGGCAAGGTCGAGCCCCCTTCGATCAGTCCGGCGGCCTCGGATTCCGGCATGCCCAGTGCCGCGAAGAGCAGGGCAGCGGTGAATGCACCGAACGCCCCGGTCATATTGTCGACGTGCAGGTCGCGGAGCACCGCCGCGATATCCGGGTCGTGCTTGGCCGCGGTCTCCATGACCGCGAGCACCCCGGCGACGACCAACGCGGGCACCGAGATCATCCATGAAAACGTCGGCGTAAGCGACGCCATGTCGTACGCCACCAGCAGCGCGACGACGATCTGCACGCCGAAGAAGGTCGCAGCAGGGCGCGCCGCGGCGGTAAACGCCGGGCCCACGGTCATCGCGAAGAATCGAATCAGTGCCAGGCTCATGGTGCCAACTCCAATAATGTCTCGGCGAGCTCGCTGACGGTCGGGACGTCCATGGTCGTGAGCAGGTGTAGCGTACCCAGCGTCGCTGCAATGATGCCGCCGATGACGCCCACAAGCGCCAGCATGAACCCGGCCGGCAGCGCCCACTCGCTGAAGTGCAGCGGCTTGTCTTGTGACTCCCAGCGCAGCCGTCGGCGCAAGATGATCAGGCCGCCTTCGACGTAGGCGGCGGTCAGAAGCGGGCCGACGGCGCCCAGGATAAACGCGCTTATGCCCACGAGCGGCGCGATGGCGACATTCACCAGCAGCGCGGTCGCGGCCAGTGCGGCGCCAAGCATCTTGATGCTGATGCGCCCCAGGACCCGTCGCCCCGGTGACAACCACGCGAGCCCACGACGAAGCACGACCACGTGCAGCACGAACAACGCCACGAGCTGGACCAGGACCTGCAACAGTGGAATCGCGCCGGCAAAGAAGCTCCCGACGCCCACGAGCCCGTAGCCGAAGAGGCGCCAGTGCAGCCGCCGGGTCTCAAGGTTCTCCAGTACTTCACCGCCGTTGTAGGTCAGCTGCGAGCCGCAATGGGGGCACTCTCCGACGCGCACGATCGACGAGCGAGATACGCGCTCGGCGCAGCGGCCGCAGCGGCCCCCTGCGAGGAGTGTGTTTTGGTGGCCTGTGAGGTCCAATCCAGTCTCGGGCTTGCGAAGTCGTCAACGCGGTTAGGTTAAGTCGCCGGCTGGTCTGACGCAACGCCGTCGCGCGACTCGCCGCTTGCGCTCGAGCGCGTACAGAACCACAGTGAGCTCAGATTCAATCACCCATTCTCTTTGAACCCGAGGCATGCCATGAACATCGAGCAAATTCACCATGTCGCCTACCGCTGCAAAGATGCCAAAGAGACCGTCGAATGGTACCGGGACAACCTGAATATGGACTTCATCCTGGCGATCGCCGAGGACGAGGTTCCCTCGACCGGCGAGCCCGACCCGTACATGCACGTATTCCTGGACGCGGGCAATGAGAATGTGTTGGCGTTCTTCGAGCTGCCGACGCAGCCCGAGATGGGTAAGGATCCCAATACGCCTGACTGGGTCCAGCATATCGCCTTCCGCGTGAAGGACCGCGACGAGCTCATCGAGTTCAAAGAGCACCTCGAGTCCAACGGTATCGATGTGCTGGGCGTCACGGATCACTCGCTGTTCCACTCCATCTACTTCTTCGACCCGAGCGGCCACCGCGTCGAGTTGTCGTGCCCGGACCCCAACGAGCAGGAGATGCTCGAGAAGCTCGACGACGTCAAATGGGAGATGCTCGAGGAGTGGAGTAAGACCAAGAAAGCGCCCAGTCACGCCGACTGGCTCCACAAAAAGCAGCGTGAACAGGGCAATCAGGAGGTGTGAGGGGGCCCGACGAGATCAGGGCATCTCGCAGGCACCCCTGAAAAAACGGTGATTGCCGCAGAAAGTCGACCTGTGTTAGAAGTCAGAAAGCGGCGGACGGCTACGTGTCATTTCCCCCCAGGCCGTCATCCGGCTGATACGTGTACGGGTGCACTCGTCCGCCGCTACTTTTCTTAGTACTCCTCGCCACCACGCTTGCTTCGCCGAGACCGCCCTGGACGGCTGGCGAGTGCGAGACTCCAGGCCCGAAGACGGGCATCGTTTCTTCAATCAATGCATGCAGGGGATCAGGTCGGCTCGTCGAATGTCCCGTCGATATGGCGGGCAAATCGACCTTTCTGGCCGTTGTGCACCGGGCCACCGTTGTCCCAGGGCCAGCCGCCGAACTGCGTTCGCTGGTAGTCGGCGTAGGCCTGGCGA
>JBNJFZ010000270.1:2114-5429 GCA_051747295.1 Myxococcota bacterium | reverse complement strand
TACGGCCTTCGGCCGTGAGTTACTCGCTTCGCTCGTCTTTTACTACGCTCGCTGGCTCGCGTTCTCTTGGTGCGCGGGGCTCTGTCCCCGCCCCGCGGGCTCCGTCCCGCGGCTTGCGTGGGCTGCTACGTATTGCGACTGGCTCCACGCCGTGTGCGGTGATGGGTAGTCCGCGCGAAAATGCGCGCCGCGACTCTCCGTGCGCGCCTGCGCCGACCGCGCCATCAGTTGCGCAACCTGAACCACATTCCGGGCGTAGAGCGCGTCTTCTGGCAGGGAATCGGCCAGCGCATCCAGCTCCATCACGGCATCCTCGAGCCCCTCGCCGGTTCGGATGATGCCCACGTGCGACCACATGATGTCCCCGACATGCTGGCGCATCGTCTCCAGCGCGGCGTCGAGCTTGCAGTCGCGCACCCGGTCCAATTCGTCCCAGGCTGCGGCGAGCTCATCGACGTAGAATGCTCCGACCATGGTCGCCGCATCGCGCCCGGCGCGCAGCCCGAACACCAACGACTCCAACAAGGAGTTGCTCGCGAGTCGATTCGCCCCGTGGAGGCCGGTGCAGGCGACTTCGCCGACCGCCCAGAGGCCCGAGACGTTGGTGCGGCCGGCCAGGTCCGTCGACACCCCGCCCATGTGATAATGCGCTACCGGACACACCGGCAGGCCCGTCCGGTCGGGCCATCCGACCGCCTTACTCGTCCGCGCGGCTTGCGGAAAACGCGCGGCAAAATCGTCACCGAGCGGGCCGACATCGAGGTAGACTTCGCGTCCAAGCCATCGCTCCCGAAAAACCGCACGCGCGACGATATCCCGTGGCGCCAGCTCCATATCGGGGTGAATATTCTTCATGATGCGATCGCCCCGCGCGTCGACCAGCGTGGCGCCCGCCCCGCGCAGCGCCTCGGTGAGCAGGTGCATCGGCCGCTCGTCACTATCGAGCGCCGTGGGATGGAACTGCACGAACTCCAGGTCGCGTAGATCTGCCCCCACCGCGTGGGCGAGCGCGATCCCGTCGCCGCGGCTGTGGTCGGGGTTGGTGGTTCGGCCATAGAGCGCGCCCACGCCACCGGTTGCGAGGATCGTCGAGCGCGCGAAGACCGGCTCCAGCGTGCCGTCGGGCCGCGCCACGACCGCGCCAACCACCCGTTGGTCGAACTCGATAAGGGAGACGACGCGCCCGTCCCAGAGCTCGGGGCCGTCCGGTACGCCTCGCACGGCGTCCACCAGGGTTTCGACAATGGCCTCACCCGTTGCGTCACCATCGGCGTGGAGAATGCGATCGCGCGAGTGCGCCGCCTCGCGGCCGAGGGCGAATTCGCCGGCGTCGTCCAGATCAAAGCTCACGCCGAGCGTCCAGAGCAGATCGATCATGCTCGGCGCCGCCTCAGTCAGCGCGCGCACGACTTTGGGGTCGCACAGCCCCGCGCCAGCCGTCTCGGTATCGGCGCGATGAAGCTGAGGGGAGTCGTCGGCGGCGACGGCCGCGGCAATGCCACCGCGCGCCAGCTCGCTCGACCCGCCCTCGCCAGCGCGGCCATCATTGACCACGACCACGTCGCTGTGGCGCCCGCCGAGCGCCGCGCTGAGCCCGGCGATCCCGCCACCTACGATCAGGATGTCCGCCACACGCGTTGCCATCAGGTTCATATCTGGATCTCCTGGTTTGTCATGCGGCCATCCTGACCGCATGCACCTTGGTCTTGCTCGTGGACGCAATACGACCGCTTCAGCACGGATTCGAGGCTCCATTCGACACCGCTAACATGCGCTCGACCGACCGCCGCGCACCGTCGATGACCGACTCCTCGAGCACGATCTCGTGCTGCGTCTGCCGCAGCGCCTCCGCGGTATTCTCGAGCGATATCCGCTTCATATACGGACAGAGCGAACACGGCTGGATGAGCTCGACGTTCGCGAGCTGCGCGGAGACGTTGTCGCTCATCGTGCACTCGGTGATCAGCGCCGCCTTTTGGGGCCGATGCGTGGTCAGATAGTCGATCAGGCCGCTGGTCGATCCGACCCAATCCGCCGACTCCTGCACCTCCTCGGTGCACTCGGGGTGCGCGATAATCGCGATACCGGGGTGCTGCAGCCGAAGCGCGCGCAGATCGGACGCGTGGAACGCCTCGTGCGCCACGCAGTTGCCATCCCACGCGATGATCTCCACATCGGTCTGCGCCCGCACAAAGTGGGCGAGGTATTTGTCCGGCAGGAAGATGACCCGGTCGGAGTCGAGCGACTCGACGACCTGCAGCGCGTTCGACGACGTGCAGCAGATATCCGACTCGGCTTTGACCGCGGCAGACGTATTGACGTAGCTGACCACCGGCACGCCGGGATACTGGTCGCGCAGCCCGCGAACGTCCTCGGCCGTAATCGACGTCGCCAGCGTGCAGCCCGCCTCGGTCGACGGGATCAGCACCGTCTTGTCAGGGTTGAGCAGCTTGCAGGTCTCGGCCATGAACTCCACGCCGCACATCACGATGACCTCCTCGTCGGCCTCGGCCGCCGCCTTCGCCAGCCCCAGCGAGTCACCGGTGATGTCCGCGATGCCGTAAAAGATCTCGACGGGCTGGTAGTTGTGGGCGAGCACCACCGCGCCGACCTGCTGCTTGAGCTGGTTGATCTCGTGGATCAGCGGCGCCTGCAGCAGCCACTCCGGTTCGGTGACCAGGTGCATGATCTTCTCGTAGACACCCGCGGTCGACTCGATGACTGCCGGGTCGAGGTAACGATCGAATTCGATGCCGTCGCCGGCTTGCGTTGACATATCTGGACCTCATTCCGTGCCTGGAGAATTCAGAGGCCGACAGGCGCGCATATCGAGAGTTGGGGATGCGGGTCATGAGCCGCACGTCGTCGATAGGGGTGCACGCCCGCCGACTTCAGAGACAGCTTAGCGACGGGCCCGCGGCGGACGTATGATCTGGATCATGCGGCGCGAATTTGCTCCGGGCGGAGCTTGTTGCTTCTATCCGAATTACGCCGCCGTTTCGCGGCGTCGCACGGAGCCGTAGAGGGTTGGGGAGGAGCGCCGAGCAAACCTATGACCTATGACCTGCGAGGCCCCGCCCGAGCAAACCTATGACCTATGACCTATGACCTGCGAGGCCCCTGCCCGAGCAAACCTATGACCTATGACCTGCGAGGCCCCGCCCGAGCAAACCTATGACCTATGACCTATGACCTGCGAGGCCCCTGCCCGAGCAAACCTATGACCTATGACCTATGACCTATGACCTATGCCCCGACGCTCCAACCCCGCATCTCGAGTTGTGTCACCAATCGACGTGGACCGAGGTCCATGAT
>JBNJFZ010000270.1:0-2014 GCA_051747295.1 Myxococcota bacterium | reverse complement strand
ACCTATGACCTATGACCTATGACCTATGACCTATGCCCCGACGCTCCAACCCCGCATCTCGAGTTGTGTCACCAATCGACGTGGACCGAGGTCCATGATAAACGAACGGCCACTTGGACCCGACGTTCAGCAGGCACAACCGGACCGACACGATGGACTTTCAATCCGAAACAAAAGCGCTGCGAAGCTACGTGGATCGCGTCCGACCGAGCTCTCCAGATAGCGTCTACGAAGCCGCGACGCACCTGCGGGAGTTCATCGAGGAACTCGAGGCCGATGATGAGGCGAGGCAGGAGTTCATCGCGACCGTGTGCGGCTGCATGGCCCAGGTGCGCATCGTCCACGCCCTCGCCGAGAGCGGCATCCTCGCAGACACAGGGTTCGTTCAGGAGTTCCAGCGTCGGTTCCACGCAAAGCTCCTGCCCCCGGCGCTGGAGAAGGACGACTTGCGCCGAGTGATCCGCGCCGTCTTCGACCAGACCGACGACTGGATATGGGTGTGCGGCATCGACACATCGCTCTGGGCGCGGCTGGTCGACATCGTGGTCGAGGAAGCCGTCTCGCACCCACGCCGTGATATTCGCGCCGCCATCACCGGCCTGGCTCAACGCGCAGGTGCCCTGGGTATCGACGAGGAGTTCACCGCCAAGCTCCATGAAGTCGAGGACTACGACTCACCGTTTTTGGACCTCAGCCTCCACGCGCACCACTTTGTGGAGTGCAAGCGCTGCCACAACGAGCCCGAGCTCCGAGACGGGCTGCTCGCCACGGTTCGAGAATGCCGCAAGATCGTGATCTTCCTGCGCGACCACAAGCGACGCTACGGCACCAGCCTGCACCTGACGCGCGTCTCGCGGCGCCTGCTCCAACAGCTCGATCGGATCGAATTACTCGTCGCGACGATCGCCCCGGAGTCCAACGACGAGTTGTGCGAGAGCATCGCTCAGCTGATCACGCAGCTGGTGCGCGCCGAGCAGATGAACACGAGCATCCGCGAGTTTGTGCGTCACAGCGCCGATCTGGTCTTCTTCCAGGTCACCGAAGAGACGGCCAAGAAGGGCCAGAAATACATCACTGAGACCGCGGCCGGATATTGGAAATTCCTGCGCAAGGCCATGGCCGGCGGGGTCATCGTCGGCGTCTTCGCGCTGTTCAAGAACCTGCTGGGCTCGCTGCCCTTATCGCTGGGCGGTGAGGCGTTAATCTACAGCTTCAACTACGCGGCGTGCTTTGTCCTAATCTACCTGACGAATTCGATCCTGGCGACCAAACAGCCCGCGGTGACGGCCTCGGCCATCGCCCGCAAGCTCGACACCAGCGCCGACGACGAGACCGTCATCGACGGCGTCGCCGACATCATCGTCGCCGTCTGGCGCAGCCAGTTCGTCTCGTTCGCCGGAAACCTCCTTTGCGCATTTCCAACTGCAGTGGGGCTGGTCTGGGCCCTCGACTACCTGTGGGAATTTCAGGTCGCCGACGCGGAAAAGGCGGCGTACCTGCTCAAATCCGTCGACGTCCTGGGGACGCCCGCGCTACTGTTCGCAGGTATCGCCGGCATCTACCTCTTCCTGGCCGGCGTCATTGCGGGAACGGTCAAAAATCGCATCGTCTACACCGACGTGCGCCGACGCATCCGTGAACATCCGTTCTTGTCGCGCTTTGGTCCGCTGTCGACGCGGGTCGCCAACTTCGTGTGCGACCACACGGGCATGCTGGTGGGCAACGTCGCGCTGGGTGTCTTTTTGGGCACGGCCGGCACGATCGGTACCATTGTGGGGTTGCCCTTCGACATCCGCCACATCGCGTTCTCGTCGGCGCACCTGGGGACCGCGCTTATGTCGGCGCCGGAGCTTTTCACCTGGAGGATCTTCTTGATGGCCGCACTGGGCGTGAGCCTGATCGGCTTCGTCAACTTCCTCGTGAGCTTCGGCACGACGTTGTGGATGACCCTGGAGTCGCGCGCCGTGTCCTTCAAGCAATGGCGACGGCTCATCTGGACGCTCGCCAAGCGCGC
>JBNJFZ010000269.1:0-5438 GCA_051747295.1 Myxococcota bacterium | reverse complement strand
CGTGACGCTCTACCAGACGCTCGGGGCCTTCGAGCGGGCCTACTCTGTGATACGCCGACTCCAAGACGCGCGCGTCGAGGGCCAGGGTCAGGGGTTTATTGGGAGCCTTCCAGCGGTCGCATGGGGCTCGATGCTCCTGGATGAGGAACGCTACGAAGAAGCGCTCGAGAAATTCCAGGAACTCGAGGAAGTCAGCCAAGATCATGACAACGCCGCGCGGATACTCCCGGCCGCCGAGGCCGAGTTACGCTCGGTCGAAGCCCACTTTGCGCTCGGCCAGGACGAAGTTGCGTATCGCATCCTCGATCAGTTCGAGATGCCGGGAGACACCGGGCGTCAGCGCGACCAGATCGCCGGGCTCTTCAAGTACGGCCAAGCCCTGGGAGCGTTCGAGAACCACGACTACGAAGACGCAGCGGCGCTCGCCCGAGAGGCTCGCGCCAGCATGCGCAGCGCCGGCCACGACCGAGATGCAAGACGTGCTGCATTGCTGATCGGACAGGCGATGTCCGAAGAAGGGCGTTCGACCGAGGCGCGAAGTCTCCTCGAGCGCGAGCTGCAGGAGCTCCAAGAGCAATCAAATCACGTCCCTGAATCACTTCGCCCCGGATTCTTCACGGTCCCGGTTCACCAGAAACTCGTCGCGGTCGTCCGGGAGCTCAACGGCGATATTCCCAGCGAGTTCGCGGCTGTGGCCGCCCGGGCGCGCGCAGCCGAGCAGGCCGAATCGGCGAAGGCGAGCGAAGTCGACGTCGACAGCGAGTCGTTTCGTCGCTGGCGCGCCCGCTATCCCGAAATTGTCGGGGAAGACGAGCGCATTCACCAGATTTTCCGCGTCATCGACCGAGTCGCAGACAGCGAGTCGCCCGTGTTGCTCCAGGGCGAATCCGGCACCGGTAAGGAGCTGATCGCTGAAGCGGTCCATCGCCATAGCCCGCGTGAAGACGGCCCGCTGGTCAAGGTCAACTGTGCGGCGTTCGTCGAGGACCTCCTCCTGAGCGAGCTCTTCGGCCACGTCAAAGGTGCGTTCACCGGAGCCGTCACCGACAAGATGGGGCGCTTCGAGATGGCCGACGGCGGCACGCTCTTCCTCGATGAAATCGGGGATATCTCGCCCAAGACGCAGGTCGCATTACTCCGCGTGCTTCAGGAGAATACCTTCGAGAAGGTCGGCGGGACCGAGACGAAGAAAGTCGACGTGCGCGTCGTCTGCGCGACCAATAAAAATCTCGACGACATGGTTCAGCGTGGCGACTTTCGCCTCGACCTGTACTACCGCCTCAAGGGCGTCGTCATCGAAGTGCCACCTCTTCGTGAGCGTCGCCAGGATATCCCGCGGCTGGTCACTCACTTTGCCAAAAAGTACGCCGGGGCCGAGACGCCCAAGCGTTTCAGCCGTCCGGTCCTCAAATTCCTCGCCTCGTATAGTTGGCCTGGAAATATTCGCGAGCTGCAGAACTTCGTCAGGAGTATCCTGCTTTTCGTCGAAGGGGAGAGCGTCGAGATGTCGCACGTCCGCGAATTCAGCGAGTTTTTTGCTGGCGGCGAGGTCGATATGGACCTCCCCGAGATTGACTACGACGTCACCGTCGAGGAATACGAAGACGTCGGTGACGTATTTGAAGACCCGGAGGAAGCACTCGTCGAGCAGATCATTGCCGAAGGGCTGTCCCTCTCCAACCTGAAAAAGCGACTCGAGCTCGAATCGATCAAGCGCGCCTTGGTCGAGACCGGTGGAAATATTACTCGAGCCGCCGAAATTCTGCAGATGAAGCGACCTAGACTAAGCCAGATCGTCAACTCCACCGACGAGCTGCTGTCGCTCAAAGAAGAACTCGTAGGCTAAAGGGCCTCATGATGCGTTCAAAGAACATATTGACGATCCTCATTTCTGCACTTCTCGCGGTTTCAGTAGCGGGGTGCGGGGATGTGGAGTTCGGTCAGCCGAACCAGCCCGATATCGCCATGGCAGAGCAGGCGGTCACCGTCGTGCCTGAGTTTCAGGTGCAGGGTGCAGCCGAGCTTCCCGAAGAGTTGTATCTCTCGGAGCTCGGCTTGGTCATCTCGGAGATCCGTCTCGAACCCGTGACGTCGGACAATGGCGCGGTGGCGTACAGTACGCGTCAGCCGACCATTCTGAAGTTCGATTTCGCTCGCGGCGAAATGCTACGAGCCGGCGAGCCGATCAAGTTGCCCCGGACCGGACGATACCTCGTCGGCGTGCGCCTCGAGCCGACGCTGGCCGAAGAGAAGCCCGACGCCAGCCTCTCGGTGGCTGGATTCGTCGCGAGCGACGGCATCGCACGCGTCGACCCACGCTTTGATGATGAGAAGTCCGACGGGAGCCCGATTCCGCTTCCGTACGACGAGGATGACGCCGATGATGAGGACGAGGACGAGCTCAAAGACGCGCCGGCACTGCCCACGCAGTGGACGCCGTTCCACTACGAGAGTCGTCGCTCCGTCTACTTCCAACTCGGCGACGTGGTATTCGAGCCGGGCCGTCAGACGTTGACCTTCCAGTTCAACGTTCATGACTGGGCTCTCGACCTGGTCGAGCCGGTTCTCTCGGCCGTCGAAAACAGTACCTCCCCGCAGATCGACGAGCCCGTCGATGCCACGGCCCCGGTTGATGGCACGGGAAGTGGCGCTGAAATGCTGTTCGAGAATGCATCGGTGCGCACGGTGCCTGGTCGTTAAACAACGCCGGCGACAAGACAATAATTGGACCAGAAGAGCAGGGCGATTCCATTCGTCCTGCTCTTTTTTTGGGGTGTGTTTTTTCTGGGGCGTGCCCGGACGGACTATCGAATCGACCGACTCTATTGTCTTCCGGGACGAATTCGTAGTGTCGCCGCGGCCGAGAGCATCGCATCCCGCCATTCGTCGGGGGCTTCGCTGGCCGATGCGTCGATTTCACGGTTTAGCAGCTCGAAAGAAAGGTTTCGCGCATCCCATAAAGAGATCTCGACGGGGATATGCGTCGCCATGCTGCATATCCTGGAAAACGCTCGAGCGTGCTGCGCCGAGGTCGGGTCTTTTCGAAGGAGCGAGACCTGGTGGTCGAGCCGCTCCTGTGCCGCGTTCAGGAGGCGAGTCTCATCGATCGAAATTTCGCTCTCAGCGAAGTCTTGGAGGAGCACCGCGAGACGGTGTGGTTCGAGTCTCCGTTGCTCGAAGAGTGTTTCCAGGCGTTCGTTGAGCACGGACTCGGCCGCGTATTGGAACACACGCGGGGGATTGGTGGAGGTCCCCGCGAGGAACCTGAGCAACGGGGCATGGCGTATGTAGAGCTGTTCGTGGATGTCGGTGGCCTCTTCGACCACCGCGTTCAACAACCAGACGATGACTTTCGACTGAGCCTCGCCGAATAGCGCACGCAGATCGAACGTATCCTCAAACGTAGCGTCGAACCATCGAACGAGCTTCACCATCTCGGCCGAGTTGAATGCCTGCTTGGCCTCCTCAAATAACGCATCGACCCCGGCATCGGGATCGGTGAGGAGTCCTCCGATCACGTTGTGGTCGCCGAGGTGGGCGACCACATATCCGAATGCTCGAGCATCGAGCGTCCGTTCGGACGTAACCGTCAGCAATCCGGCGCCGAGTCGACCGGCCGCCGTCTCAGCAGTGCGGTGCTGGTCGACAGTGTGGGAGAAGGGCGTCTCGGCATGCGTGTCGACGGCGTCCTCGAAGAGCTCGGAGATCGCGAAGTGTTTGGCCGCCTCGGTGAGCCCGAGCGACCTTGGGCGAACCTCTTCTTCGAAGACTGCACGGGCATCGGCGACATCCGGCAGGTTCGACTCGGCCTCCGATAGCTTCTCGAGGAACCGCTTCTCACGCTCGGGGTTCGGTTCGAGCTTGTCGGCGAACTCGAGCACTCGCCCCGCATAACGCAGGATCTGTACGGTCTCGATCCCCGCGACATCGTTGAAGAACCAGCCGCAACTGGTAAACATCAACATCGACTGGCGCTCCATCTCCAGCAGCGTGAGCGCCTCCGTGAGGTCGTCAGCGCTCGGATTCTCATCGGCGAGCAGAGCCGTCACGCCGTTGCGTCGCTGCGCGGGCGTCTTATCGAACACCCAGTCAATATAGGTGTTTCGCGCGCTCCAGTGGTCCGCGAAGAGGTCGCGTCCCCGCGACTCGTAGAGCATGGTTATCTCGTCGCGAAGCGCATCGAGTGCCTGTCTGAGCGGCGCGCGCCAGCTCTGCGTCCACCCGGGGGGACCGCCAGTCTGGCAGCCGCAGTCGCTGCGCCAGCGCTCCACGCCGTGCACGCAGCTCCAGGAGGAGTGGTCGACAATCCGGACTTCCATCTCGGGTGGATGCTCCGCGAGAAAGCGTCCGTAATTCGTTAGCTGAACGGTCTCGTCGCGCTGAATCTGTCGTAGAGCGTAGGCCAGCGCCATCTCACCGTGACGGTGATGGTGGCCATAGGTCTCGCCGTCGGTCGCGATGTGTACGAGTTCCGGGCGGTCCAGATCCCGAAACGCGTGGGTGAGGCGAGAGGCGAGGAAGTCACCCCGCTCCAGGAGATTTTCGAACGCGACCGCCTGAGATATCTCTCCATCGTAGAAGAAAATGGCGATCGAACGCCCCGAGGGAAGCTGCTGACGGTACGCACGCGTGGTGTCCAGCGAATCCTTGTCGACGCGAGTCCAGGCCTTGCCTCCTTCGAGCGGACGCACGCACTCGGCCTGGCGCGGTGAGAGAATGGTAAACTCGATACCGTGCTCGGCGAGTGCCTCCAGCGTGTCGACATCGACCGCGGTCTCCGGAAGCCACATCCCTTCGGGCTTGCGCTCGAAGTGGCGTTCGAAGTCCCGGATACCCCATGCGATCTGCGTTCGTCGGTCACGGAGGTTCGCGAGTGGCATGATCAGGTGGTTGTAAGCCTGAGCGATGGCGTTCCCGTGGCCATTCTGCAGGCGTGCGCTTCGCCTATCCGCTCGAATGATCGCCTCATACACCTGCCCGCGCTTCGTTCGAAGCCACTCCATGAGAGTCGGCCCCACATTGAAGCTGATGCGCTCGTAATTGTTGACGATGTCGACGATGTAGTCCTCATCGTCGAGGATCCGAGCCGCCGCGTTCGACGCATAGCACTCGTGGGCGATGCGCTCGTTCCAGTCGTGATACGGAGATGCAGATGGCTGGGGTTCGATTCGCTCCAACCACGGGTTCTCGCGCGGCGGTTGGTAGAAGTGGCCATGGATACAGACGTGTCGCGCCTGCGCCTCTCGAATTGCGGTCTTCGCGTCGCTCACTTGGGCTCGGGGGCATTCATGAGGTCGATGAGCTTCTGCGCGGCACGGTAGGGACTCTCACGTCGCGCTACGAGTTGTTGGAGTTCGTCCTGCCAGGTCTCGGTCTGCATGGCTCGAGCGAGGCGAGCATCCAGATCGCCGCTGACGATCAGTCGTATCAGGTGCTCG
>JBNJFZ010000268.1:0-5468 GCA_051747295.1 Myxococcota bacterium | reverse complement strand
GCTGCGCAACGCGTGGGCGCCGAAACGCACGTCCTGCGCGGCAAGCTCGAGGAAGCCGCGGGCCGCCCTAGCGTCGCGCGCGACCACTACCAGACTGCGCTGGACCAGGATCCAGAGCTGCTGGACGCTCGCTTCGGCGCGGCTCGAGCGTGTATCGAGACCGGCGAGCACCTGGAGGCGAACGAGCACCTGCTGCAGGCACTGTCAGTCGCCGGCGAGGAGCGCCAGGCCGAGCTGCAACTGCTGCTCGGCAAGGTCAACGAATCCGTCGCGAACCCCGAAGGCGCGCTGAACCATTACGAAGACGCGATCGCCGAAGGTGTCGGCGCGCCCGCCCTCGTCGGCGCGGGACGCGTGCTACTCAAGCTCGACCAACCCGAGCGCGCCGTCTCGTTTCTCGAGCGCGCTGTCGAGTCGAATGTCGAGACCACCGAGCTCTATGCCGAAGCGCTCGTCCGCCTGGGAGAAGCCCGACTGGAGTTGGGCGAGCTGTCGGCGGCGCGTCGATTGCTCGAGCAGGCCCGTCAAACACTCCCTCAACCCACAGCCGAGATCTTGCGCCTGCTCGCGGACGTCTCGCTGGCGGCCGGAGACCCCGCCGAGGCGATCGTCGCGCTCGAAGAGGCCCGAGCGATCATGAGCGGCGACACCAGCGGCGTCGTCCATCAGATGGCGCGCGCCGCGGACCGACTCAAGCCGGGCTGGAACCTCCCGGAAACCCTCCACGACGCGGTCGACATGGAGACCGTGCTCGCCCAACTTCGCGGCCACCTGGGCACCGATCCGCGGCTGGCTCAGTTCACCTCACGCGCCCAATCGCTACACGACACGCTCAACGCACCGCTCTCGATCGCCATCGTCGGTGAGTTCAACGCCGGAAAGTCCACGTTGCTCAACGCCGTGCTCGGTGAGGACGTCGTACCGATGGGCGTGTTGCCGACCACCGCACACACCTGCCATATCCAGTACGGACCGAGAAAGGCCGCGCGTATCGAGCACGTCGATGGCACGGTGGCCGAGGTCACGCTCGCCGAGGCCAAGGCCCAGATGAAGACCGATGCCGACGGGATCGATCACCTGGAGTTCGTCTACCCGCACCCGGAGTTGCGCTCGGTGGAGTTCTGGGACACGCCGGGCTTCAATGCGCTGGAGGACCGCCACGAGGAGACGGCGACCCGCGCGCTCGAGGAAGCCGAGGCCATCCTGTGGGTGCTCGATGCCAATCAGGCGCTCAGCCAGACGGAGTGGTCGCTCATCGAGGAAGTCCCCGACAGCCGGGAGCGACTCATCCTCGTGCTCAATAAAGTCGACCGACTCGGCCCGCCCGGCGAGCGCGACGAGGCCGTCGAAGAGATCATCGACTATATACGGGACAACGCCGGCCACGAGATCGCCGGGGTCTTCCCCATGTCGGCGCTCCAGGCGCTCGAGCACCGCACCGATGCGGCTCCCGAGCCGACAGGCGGCGATGATACCAGCGGCTTCTCGACGTTCACGAACTTCCTCGACGAGCGCGTCATCCAGCGCTCGGGTCGCATCAAGACCCTCGAGATCGGGCGGCAGCTCGTCGCGCTGGTCGAAGATATCCTCGCCTTTCGCACACGCGCGACCGAGACCTACGAGGGGCTCTCCGACAGTGTCGCGCGGCTCCAGATCTGGCTGGACTCCCAGGCCGAGCAGGTGCCGGACGCTCGCGCCCATGAAGAGACCGTCGCCCTGCGCGACAAGTTCGACTTCGTGCTGACGGGTGTCGAGCGCGAGCTTCGCGAGACCCTGCGCTCGCGCGGGACGCTCTTGATGCGCGGCGTCCTGGCCGATGAGGACCGCGAGTTCCTGTTGGAGTTGCTCCGCGAGCGCGTCGACGACGTCCTCGAGCGCGCACATCGGTCGGTCCTGACCCACGTCGACAGCCTCGAGGCGCAACTCGCCGAGCGTCTCGGCCCGATTATTCAGGAGTTGGAGCTGTCCGACGCGCGCGCCATCAATCGCCGACTCGAGGGCTTTTACGATGAATCGCGCGTGCTCGAGATGCTGCTCGAAGAGCGGGTATTCGGACGACTCGAGGCCAAAGCGCGCGCAAAGATCGATGCAGCCGGATGGGAGACGCTCGAAGCGATTCGCAACAAGTCACCCGACGACGCCGAACAGTGGAAGGGCGAGCTTCGACGACTCCTCCCCAGCGCCGATGAAGCGCTGGAAGCCGAGATAGCTCAGTGGTATGGGGAATTTTTCCTTGCAGCGCGACGCTTTTCCGATAGGGTTCAGCGGGACCTGAACCTCCTGAAAATGGAGGCCGAACACCGCTTCGACGTCACCGAATTATTGGACCTGGTCCGAAGCTCCTAGCGCCCCTACCTACGATGCACCTACGCAGTAAAATTTTGCTCCTGGCCCTGGCCACCGCCGTTCCGCTCTCAGCATGCGACGAGGATGGCACCGGTGCAGATGTCGATGCCTCCCAGGTGGGGGACGCGAATAGCGACCAGAAGAAGCTCGAACCGAAAGACGACGAGAAGGCTGAAGAGACGGCTAAAACGCCGGATCGCACGGAAGCCTCGTCGAAGAATGCCGGGACCGTCAAACAGACACCACCGCTTGCTGTCGATGAGTACTTCAAGATGCAGGACGTGACGGCGCTCTCAGAGGGAGGCCTCAGGACGACGCCCCTCGCCGGACAGGAGTCCACGGAGGACTACAACAGCCTTCGCATTCACCCGGCCGGCCGCGCTGACTACGGTGCCGCCGTCCAGCTCTGGAAGCTCGAAGACGCCAGCGCCGCAGCCGATCGTGTCGCCGAGATGCGCAAGCAATACTTGAGCGTCTCGGACCCCGCCGAAGATGCCCCCGTCAAAGATCGCTCGGCCTTTTTGTCGACGCGCCAGAATATGTGGCAGTACGTCTTCAACCCCAAGGGCGAGCCGTACGTCGCCGCCGTCAGTTGTGAAGAGAAGTTCTGCCGTGACGTGAAGGTCGTCTACGAGATCGGCAGCAAGGTCAACAACCGGATCCTGACCGAGGATCAGGAGCAGGCGAAGAAGGAAAAGGCGCCGACGCCAAAGAAAGCGCCCGCGCCGAAAAAAGATTAGTTGGTAGTCGGTAGTCAATCTCAGCTACTACCATCCCCGACCAACTACCAACTACCCACTCAACACCGAGATATCCGCGACCTGCAAGAACAATCCCCGCAGGTCGTTGAGCATCGCCAGTCGATTCTGTCGCAGCGCTTCGTCTTCGGCATTGACCATGACGTTGTCGAAGAAGTCATCGACCGGTGACTTCAGGCCGATCAACACGTGACACGCCGCTTCCCAGTCGCGCTCGCCGAGCGCGACCTCGAGGTCGCCGGCGGCGTCCTTGTACGCTTCCCACAACGCCTTTTCCTCGTCCTCCTCGAGGAGCGTCGCATCGACATTGCCCAGGATCGCGCCGGTGTCGGCCTCTTTGCGCACGATATTGACCACGCGCTTGAACCCGATCGCCAGCGGCTCGAAGTCCTCCTCACCGCGTAGCTCGTCGAGTGCCTCGACGCGGTCGCGGGCGCTGAGCACGTCGTTTTTATTGGCGGCCAGCACGGCGTCGACGACCTCGGTCGGGAAGTCGCTCGCGAGCTGATATTTGAGGCGTGTCGCGGTGAAGTCGACCAACTCGGCGACGAGTCCGTCGCGGTCACCCTGGAGCACGTCCGGGGACAGCGCTTCGTAGGCATCTATCGCCAGCTCGAACATCTCCGTGACGCTGATACTGTAGGCGCGTCCTTGCAGGATGCGAATCACGCCCAGCGCCGCGCGGCGAAGCCCGTACGGATCCGAAGCGCTGCTCGGGACCATGTCGACACCGAAGCATCCGACCAGCGCGTCGAGCTTCTCGGCCAGCGCCACGCAGGCTCCTGCGGCGGTCTGGGGGATCTCGGCGTGCGCGCCTTTCGGCAAGTATTGCTCGTAGATGGCGGCGGCGACTTCGGCGGGTTCCCCATCCGCGAGGGCGTACTCGCGCCCCATCGTGCCCTGCAGGTCGGGAAACTCGCCGACCATCTGAGTGACCAGGTCTGACTTGCTCAACAGGCCTGCGCGGGATGCATGGTCCTTTACGTCGAGCCCGATCGCCTCCGCCAGGGCGCCGGCGAGGTTGGAGATCCGCTCGGCACGCTTCTTCATCGAGCCGATTTTGGCGATCCAGACGACGTCGTTCAGATCGTCGATGCGGTCTTCGAGCGAGCGCTTGAGATCTTTCTCCCAGAAAAATCGCGCGTCATCGAGGCGGGCACGCAGCACGCGCAGGTTCCCCTCGTAGACTTCCTCGGGCGTCTTGACGGGCGTGTTGTAGATGACCGCGCAATAGGGGCGAAGCGCCGCGCCGTCCTCTTCCTCGATGGCAAAGTAGCGCTGATGGGAGCGCATCGACGAGATGAGGACCTCGTCGGGCAGCTCCAGGTATGCCTCGCCGTAGTCGAGCACCGTCAGATAGGCGTCCTCGACCAGGAAGTTCACCTCGTCCAGGAGCTCGGGGTCGTCGATGACCTCGCCGTCGATATCGTCCGCGGCGTTTTCGAGCAGGTGTTCGATCTTCTCGCGGCGCCGATGGTGGTCGACGATGACGTGTCGTGCCTCGAGCTGGTCGACGTACTTGTCGATGCTGTCGACCTCGAAGGCGCGCGGTGAGGCAAAGCGGTGGCCGCGCGTTTGATTCGAGCTGTCGACGCCCGCAAAGGTCACCGGCACGACGTCACCGTCGGCGACGGCCAGGATCCAGCGCACCGGACGCGCGAAGCGCTCGGTGTTGGCCGCCCAGCGCATCGACTTGGGGAAGTGCAGCGCTTCGATCATATCGTCCAACACCGCGGGCAGCAGCTCGGCGGTCGGTTGGCCTTCCTCGAAGACCTTCGCGGCGACGTACTCACCCTTATCGGTGTCGACGGTGTAGAGATCGTCGACGTCGACGCCCTGCCCGCGGGCAAAGCCCTGTGCGGCCGGAGTCGGGTTGCCATCGTCGTCCCAGGAGATGCCGGCGGGCGGTCCGGTGCGCTCTTCCTCGAGGTCACTCTGGCGCTCGGCCATCTCCTCGACCACGAGCGTCAGCCGGCGAGGCGTCGCCATCGTCCGAAGGCCGTCGATGTCGATGCGCAGCTCCTCGCAGCGCTCCTCCAGGAAGGTCTCCATCTGCTCGAGCGCGGGCTCGATAAAGCTCGCGGGCAGTTCTTCGCAGCCAATTTCGAATATCAATTCCATGACAGGTCTCGTCCGTTGGAGTCGGGCGTCTGGCGCCGACTCATCTCACTGCGAGTCTTCTTCGGCGTCGTCGTCGAGGTACTTGGCGGCCTCGTCTTCGGGCAGCAGCGGGAAGCCCATTTCCTTGCGCTGCTCGACGTAGCTGGTGGCGATACCGCGAGCCAGGTCCCGGATGCGCCCGATATACTTCTGGCGCTCGGTGACGCTGATCGCGCCGCGGGCGTCCAGCACGTTGAACGTGTG
>JBNJFZ010000267.1:0-5609 GCA_051747295.1 Myxococcota bacterium | reverse complement strand
ACCGACGAAACCGGCGACGGCCCCGATATTTTCGTGCGCACGCTCGACACGCCGATCGAAATCGACGGAGCGCTCGTGGTCGCCACCGGCTTCGACTCCAACCAGACAGCCGACGTCGACGAAGCCAACCAGAAACTGTGGCTCAACGACACCAACTCGGCCATCCAATTCTGGTTTGGCTTCCCCGAGGGTGAAGTTCCGACCGATCCGATCAAAGTCGGCGACCGCATCAGCTTCACGGTTACCGAGGTGACCTACTACGGTGGCACCCCCGAGATTTCGGCCATCGAGTCGGGCTCGTTCGCAAACGACAGCACAGGCAACGACGTGCCCTTCACCGACTACACGGGCCTGGAAGCGTCCGTCGACGACTACCTTCGCCCGGTGCGCGTGGCCGGAACCATCACCTCCGCGGTCAGGGATTGTGGCGGCGCCAGCTGCTTCGATCTGACCCACGGAGCCGAGGGCAGCGAGCAGACGATCGAGCTGCGCACCAACTCGCAGTTCATCGAACAGGGCGATTGCGTGACCTACTTCGGTCCGCTCGGGGCGTTCCCCTCGCCGCTGTCCGACCCGGATGGTGCCGAGCCGCAGCTCAATGAGCAAAACTTCAACTGGCTCTTCACCTCCCAGTAATGCCGACAGCCGGCCGTCCCGTTGGGGCGGCCGGTTTTTTTTGACCCATCCCCACCAGGCGTCATCATGCTTCAATCGTCTTCCCGTCGTATCGCGGCCGGCCCATTGTTGGCAGCCCTGGTCGCCTGCGTCGCACTTCAATCCAGCTGCGTTCCCGATGAGCCGACCGAAAACCCCCGCGACCCCGACTTCTACGATCAGGGTGAGCAGGTCGCGGTCACCGAGCCCATCGAGTTCACCGAGCAGTCCTACGACAATATCAGCGGCGATCTGACGATCTCTGATTTGCGAGACCTCCGAGACGAGAGCGCATTCGTCTGGTACGGCTACTCGCCGCTGGATCCCTATCCGCTGGGTGACCGCCGTGCTCACGGCGAAGATTGCAGCCCGATCGCCGCCTTCGAGAACGTCGTCACCGAGGTGTCCGAGCTGCCGGCGACCATCGAGGGCGTCGTGACACATCACCCGCGCCTGCTCCGCTCCCCGAGGTTTTGTGCCGGTGAAGACCGCTTCTACGGCTCGTATTACCTGCAGGACGAGACGGGCGGCATCCTGATCTACAAAGACTCGCGCGTGGCGGACTTCACGTTTGGTGACCGCGTCACGATTCGCGTGCGGGGTATGTCCTCGCAGAACTTCTCGAACATGCCCGCCGGCGTGGTCGGCGTGCTCGCCTACGACAACGAAGACATCGTCGAGCGCGACCTGCCTATCTACTACGAAGAGACCGATGAGAACTTCACCGCCGACGACGTCGCACAGGTGCGCCGCGTCCGCGGAGAGGTCGTGTCGGCCCCTTCGAATACCAATTTCAATAGTATGACCGTGGCGAGCCTGAACACCGACGCGACCTGGGCGATCTCGCTGGACCGCGAGTTCACGCGGCGAAGCTACACCTTTGAGACCGGTGAGGTGGTCGAGTTGACCGGCGTCGTCGCCGACAACTACGGGATGACCATGCTGATCTACAGCCTCGGCCAGATCGAGAGAATCGAAGACTGACTCTTTAATATGTGTCCTGCTGCACGGGCCGGGCGTTCTATCCTATTTCATACGCAAGGAATTTCGAGGATGTACCGCAAGCTAGTTTTGTGTCTGCTCTTGAGCGCCGGCATCTCGGCGCCTGCAACGGTCATGGCTCAGGAATACGGGCCCGAGGACACCTCCTCGGTCAAGCGCCCGGAGAAACCTGAGAAAGACGAGGACGAGGAAGAAGAGGACCTCCGCCTCGAATTCGGCATCACCAGCGAATACCACGCCGGAGATAACGCCGACTTCCGCCCGCTGGACGAGTCCAGCGAGGAAGCGCGCCTCGACAGCGACGATCGGTATCGCCTCGGCTACACCAGCCTCTCCGGCGACATCGAATACGACGTGGTCGACGACGTGACCGTCGGCATCGGTGCGATCCACTCGGGCCTCTGGGGCAGCGACCAGATCGGCAGCATCAATGCCTTCATGAACTTCCTGTACTTCTACAAGCTCAATATTCAGTGGGACATCGTCGATGCTCCCGGCCTGAAGCTGAGCACGACTCTCGGGCGACAGTCCTTCGAGATCGGCGGGGCCGACGACGACTTCTTCCTCAAGGACATCCTCGATGCGGCCACGATTACCGCCGAGGGTCCCGAGCAGGTCGGCACGCTGCGCATCCTCGCGCTCGACGTGTTTACCGGCGGGCGGCCGGACTTGAACTTCTCGCGCTATCTGTCGGGTCAGGACCAGGTCCAGAACTTCCGAGGGGAGACCGCCACGCTCCGAACCGGTGCGGTCTACGAGAACACCGGGTTGGTCGACGGGCTCGAGATGCGCGCGTTCGGTTTCTACGCCGATATCGGCTCGCAGGGCAGCGGATCGAACCGCACCTACGGCGGTCGCACCGGCAACTTCACCGATAACGACTACAATTGGATGGCCGGTACGCGTATCGGCTACACCTTCGAGACCGACGACTTCGAGCTGGGCGGATACGGCGAGTACGCCCGCTCCGGCGGGCTCGACCGTCGCAACGAGCGTGAGGGCGAGTACAATATCACCGCCGACGGCAACGCATTCGGTGCGGCCATCACCGGCGAGGTCAACCTCGGCGAGTCCACGCTCGATATCGCCGGCCAGTATTTCTACGCCGACGGTGGAAACTACACCGAGACCCAGGGCATCCAGTACAACCACGGGTTCGTCGGCTTCAAAGGAAGCCAGGCCGGTGGACTCGCCGCCGACCGCTCGCTGGGCTGGCACCCGTCGGCCTACACCGGCTGGGGGATCGAGAATAGCCCGCATGACCAGGCCCGAAAATCCGGCACGCAGGTCATCCACGGCGGGCTGGGCTGGGACTTCGACGACATGATCGGGCTCGACCTCGACGCCTGGTACTTCATCGACAACAACGACACGAACTTCGACACCAGCCAGGCAAACGCGGTGGCTCAGGCGGGCAACCTGCCGACTGGCTACACCGCCGCCGAGCTCGAGGCGCAGGAGCGCTTTGGCCGACACCTCGGCACGGAGTTCGATGCAGCGCTGAGCTACTCCCCGAACGATGTGCTCACCGTCTACGCGCTGGGCACGCTGTTCATCCCCGGAGATTTCTACGAGATCGAGATCGACGCGATCGCCGGTGACCAGCTCGGTGCGCCGAACAGCGACCCGGAGCAACTCCGGAATTACTGGAGCCTGGTCGGCGGCGCGACCGTAAACTTCTGATGTACTCGTGCGCCTCGCACGGGAGGCGTGAAAGGTCGGACAAAAGACATGAGACGGACCAAACACATCTTATTGAGCGTCGCCCTGGCTGGCAGCTGCCTCGCCGCCGGATGCGACACCTCGGACCCGGGTAACCCGGACCAGCAGCCGCTGTATCGCACCGAAAACGAAGGTGCGCCCAGCAGCGGCGAGCGCGGTAATATGATGATCTCGGAGATCAACTTCGCCGGGAGCGTCACAGACGACGGCGTCCGCGATCCCGATGACATCTTCATCGAACTGCAAAACAAACACCCCAGACCGATCAACGTGTCCCAGTGGCACCTCATTGTCGAGGGGCCCGAGAGCGACCGCGCCTACCGGATTCCGGACATCCAGGAGCCGATCCAGCCCAACGAATACTTCGTCATCGCCAAGAAATCCGACGGTGCATTCGGCGAGGTGGCCGACGTGGTCATCGAAGATCTGAAGCTGCCGCTTCCATACTTCGAGCTGCAGTTGCGCGGCGTCGATCGTGAACTGATGAACGGCGCTGGTTCCGACGACGAGCGAGTATTCGCCGGCGGGTACGACGGCTATACGGTCCGATCGATGGAGCGCATCCAGCTGATCTTCAGCAACAACGGTGGGGTCTCGGCGAGCTGGCACGCCTATTCGGGGATTCGACGCGCCGATGGACGCGTCGACCACATCGGACTGGATACCGTCGCCGAGGGCTGGCGACAGCGAACGCTGGCAAGCCCCGGTGAATCCAATAGCACCGATTACTCGGGCAGCACGTCCTCGGGAGGTTTCGAATGAATCGCAGACGTCTACACATCTCGGCCCTCCTCATCGCGATCGGACTCCTCGCTGCTGCTGCAGGTACGCAGCTAAGCGGGTGTGCCGATGCGCTCAGCGAGGACGATTACTACATCACCTACAACCTCTTCGTGCCGGCCGGCGGGGATAACTCGCAGACGGCGACCGACGAGCTCGTCACCGATATCGATAGCGCCGAGGACACCATCCATGCGGCGCTGTTTACGCTGGAGGACGACGCAGTCGCCGATGCGTTGATCCGGGCGCGAGACCGTGGCGTCGACGTTCGCGTCGCAGCGGATGCCGACAACGAGCAGTCCTCGGGATTCCAGAAGATGGCCGATGCTCAGCTACTCCCTCAATACGGGGACGGCGAGCTCGACTACCTCCCCGATTTTTTCCTGGCCAGCGTGCTGGGAGCTTGTGAAGAGCGCCCTGCCGAACAAAGAGTCGTGTGCACCCGCGGCCAGGGCGGCGAACAGGGCACGATGGTTCGCCCTGGAGCGTACAACAAGATGTCCAACAACTACGTGGTCGTCGACGAGGAAGTCACATGGAACTTCGCGTTCCCCCTGGACGGCCGTGACGATCACCCGATCGCCTGGCGCGCCACCGGATCGGAGTTCTCCCGGGACTTCGCCCGCGAGGCACAGCAGATGTACGGCGGCACCTTCTCGACCACGCTCAATGCATTCAGCGGGATGCTCAAATCCCGACAGGATTTCAACGTCGAGTACAACACGTCCGACGGCCCGGTCGAGGTGCGCTTCAACCCGCAGGAGCGCCTGCTCAAGGAAGTCATCGACGAGGTCTACGAGGCACGCGCGTCGGTCTACCTGACGACCAACAGCCTGACGAATCCGTTCCTGCTGGACGCCCTCGAATATAAGAGAAGTGCGAACTTCGACGTTCAGATCGTCATCAACGACGCCGCGCAACCTACTGGAGAGGCGCGACAGCGACTCCAGGCATTGGGCGCACAATTCGTCGACCGTGATTTGCCGACATTGATGATCGTCGACAGCGCGGACGACCGAAACGGGGACGAATGGCCCCGCCGAGCACTCGTTTTGAGCCACGAGTTGGTCCGCGGGTCCCCGTTCGATGTGGAGCGACGACAGCCGAATGACTTCGTCAACATCTACCCCGCCGACCAGTTCTACGACGGTAATCTGTGGGTCATCTCCGAGCGCGGCCGGCAAGTCCACGCGCGACAGAGCATCGACGACCTGCTCGCCTTCTGGCGTACTGCAGGGGAGGAATAAGCTATGATGAACGACTTGTATAAGATTTTGATCGCAACGTCGGCGCTTATCGCGCTGGGAGCCTTGACCAGCTGCAGCAACGAGATCGCCGAAGAAGACCTCGAGTCTCAGGAGCAGCCCAGAGTCAACGCGTACTTCAACTACACGGGTGCTCGCGAGGGCACGCAGCGTGACGAGAAGGCCGATGAGGTCCTGGTCGAGATG
>JBNJFZ010000266.1:0-5624 GCA_051747295.1 Myxococcota bacterium | reverse complement strand
GCCCTCGACCTGGACTCGCCGAGCGTTGGGCACGTCCTGGTGGGCGACGCGAACGCCTCGTCCCTGGTGCACGTAAAGTGAGCGCTCGACTCCGTCCGAGACCGCCGGGAGCTCGAACGTTGCGCCGGCCTCCATGCGGATCGACCAGATAGCGATTTCCGCTTCTGTGCGCGAGGCCCAGGAGTTCGGGGGAGGCGAGGGCGGCGTGTTGTCCTTGTAGCTGCCCGCGGCGAGCGTCAACTGGACGATCTTGCCGGCGGAGTCTTGCTCGACGACGCGCGGAATACTCTCGTTCCACAGCATGGTGAAGTGCGGATCGACCATCTTGTCGCTGGCGGGGAGGTTTAGCCAGATCTGGAATAGCTCCAGCGGGTTGGGTGCATCGGGGCGCAGCAGCGGGAACATCTCGGCGTGCTGAATACCCTTGCCGGACGTCAGCCACTGCACGTCACCCTCGCCGTAGCGTGCAGTCGCGCCCATCGAATCGGAGTGGTCGAGCATGCCGCTCCGGACGACGGTCACGGTCTCGAACCCCCGATGGGGATGGCGTGGGAAGCCCGGAATCTCCCGGCCGTGATACATTCGCCAGTCTTTGGAGTTGTCGAAGTCCCGGCCGAGGTGGCGACCGGCGAGCGAGGCGTCCGGCCCGAGCTTCGCGTTGCCGCGCGGGTAATCGTCGATGTGGTGTGCGCAGAAGAGGAACGGGTCTGTGGTCTCGAACTGCATTCCGCCGAGCGGGGTCACCGCCCCGGGCTCGGCCGATGCGGACGGGGTCGCGCTCTGTGCAGCGGGCCTGTCTTTGGGCTGTTTAGGCCGATTATCTCGCTCGACCTTCTTACAGGCCGCCAGTGGGAGCAGGCTGCTCGCCGCGAGTAGCTTCAGTGCGGTGCGCCGCCCGATCGGCGGACTCGGGAGCCGGCCGGGAGAGACGTCGGCGAGCACGAGCTTGTCCCCGAGGCGCTCGTCGACGAGCCCGATGCGCTTGGCGCAATCATCGTGGAGATCCCACGTATCGAAGACGAGCTCGACGATGTGCTCGGAGTTTGCGGTGATCGCCGCGTCGAGATCTGGGGCATCTGTGAGTCTCGCGGTCAGGCGCTCCATCCGAGCGACGACGCGCGCCGACTTTGGGGGCCGATTTACTCGCGCAAGGACGGCCTCGAGGGTGCCCGGCGCCGGCAACTCACCCTTCGGCCCCAGATCGAGCTCGGGCAAGGTCGGTTCGGCGACGGCGTTCAGGATCCATGCGACCCCACGGCAAGCCTCTTCGAATGCCCAGTGGAACTCGTCGAAGGTCAAGTTCTCTGTGGCCTCGTCGAGGTACGATTTTCCTCTTGAAAGCGATGCTTCGGGTGTCATGTTCGGACTCGTCAGGAGAAAACCCTCTATACAGTGTACGTCCACGGCGGATTATTGAAATGCTGGAAGGGGGTAGACGTTGGAAACACATCGTTTCACGCTGAAAACGGTCTCTGTTTTTCGTATAGCCTTAGGTTATATCGAATATGATTATAATATCCTTGAGGTAATCTTGCGCTTGATGGAGACTCCATTCCGATGTAGGACCAACCAGTCATTTTAGAGAGAAGAAGTGGCCGAAGTGAAGCGCAAGCGCGGTTTCACTGCGGCGAGAAACGTAGGGCGCACGCCTGTTTTTTCGATGGATCAGTCGAGAAGTCAACGCACGAAATAAGGAGATAAAATGAAGGAAGAAATCAGCAAATGTCCGGTGATGCACGGCTCGGATGCAGATCGCGAGAGGGCCGGCGCGACGTTCGCGAACAAACATTGGTGGCCGAATAAGTTGAACCTCAACGTCCTCGCGCAAAACGGGCCGCAGGTCGACCCGTTGGACGAGGACTTCGACTACGCCGAGGCGTTCGACAGCCTCGACTACGATCAGTTGAAGGCCGATATCGAAGAGGTGATGACGTCCTCTCAGGATTGGTGGCCGGCCGATTACGGTCACTACGGGCCACTGTTCATCCGCATGGCGTGGCACGCGGCAGGCACGTACCGAGTGACCGACGGCCGCGGAGGCGGCGGATCGGGTGCCCAGCGCTTCGCGCCCCTCAATAGCTGGCCGGACAACGTGAACCTCGACCGCGCGCGTCGACTGCTATGGCCGGTCAAAAAGAAGTACGGTCGGAAGCTATCCTGGGCAGACCTTCTGCTGCTGACGGGCAACGTGGCGATGGAGTCGATGGGCTTCGAGACCTTTGGCTTTGGAGGCGGTCGCGAGGACGCCTGGGAGCCGGATGATGCGGTCTACTGGGGCTCGGAGAACGAGTGGCTCGGAGACGAGCGCCACGACGAAGACGGCGACCTCAAGGGCCCGCTCGCCGCGGACCACATGGGCTTGATCTACGTGAACCCGGAAGGCCCGAACGCCAACCCGGACCCGAAGGAAGCCGCCAAGTACATCCGCCAGTCGTTTGGTCGTATGGCCATGGACGATAAGGAAACGGTGGCGCTGATCGCCGGTGGGCACACCTTCGGCAAGACCCACGGCGCCGCGCCCGAGGACAACCTGGGGCCGGAGCCGGAGGGAGCCGGCCTGGAGCATCAGGGGTTGGGCTGGATGAACAGCCACGGCACGGGCAAGGGCAACGACACGATTACCAGCGGCCTGGAGGGCGCTTGGACCAACAAGCCGATCGAATGGGATAACGGCTTCTTCGAGAACCTGTTCGAGTACGAGTGGGAGAAGGAGAAGAGCCCCGCTGGCGCATGGCAGTGGCGACCCAAGGACGAGGAAGCAGAAGGCACGACGCCGGACGCCCACGATCCGAACAAGGCGCACAAGCCGATGATGCTCACCACGGACCTCGCGCTCATCGAGGATCCGGAGTACCGAAAGATCTCGAAGCACTTCTACGAGAATCCCGATGAGCTCGCAGATGCGTTCGCGCGGGCCTGGTACAAGCTGCTGCATCGCGACATGGGGCCTGTCTCCCGCCTGGTCGGGCCAGAAGTGCCGGACGAAGAACTCGTCTGGCAGGATCCGGTGCCCGAAATCGACTACGATCTCATCGGAGATGATGAGATCGCCGGTCTCAAGACAACGCTGCTCGATTCGGACCTGTCGACCGGCGACCTGGTTCGAACCGCGTGGGCGTCTGCTTCGACGTACCGCGACAGCGACAAGCGCGGTGGCGCAAACGGCGCACGTCTTCGCCTCTCGCCGCAGAAGGACTGGGAGGCCAACCATCCCGAACAGCTCGCGAGCGTGCTGGAGACCCTCGAAGAGATTCAGGAGGACTTCAACAACTCGCGCTCCGACGGCAAGCAGGTTTCGCTGGCGGACTTGATCGTCCTCGGCGGAAGTGCCGCGATCGAGGCGGCCGCGCGGGATGCCGGTCACAATATCGAAGTCCCGTTCACCCCGGGACGCGCGGATGCGACTCAGGACCAGACCGACGTCGACTCCTTCCAGTGGCTCGAGCCGAAAGCAGACGGCTTCCGCAACTACCTGCGGGACGACGTGAAGAGCTCGGCCGAGGAACTGCTGGTGGACAAGGCCGACCTGCTCTCGTTGACCGCACCCGAAATGACGGTGTTGGTCGGCGGCATGCGGGCGCTCGACGCCAACTACGACGGCTCCGAGCTCGGCGTACTCACCGAGCAGCCGGGTACGCTGACCAACGACTTCTTCGCCAACCTGCTCGACATGGGCACGGAGTGGAAGAAGGCCAACGGCTCGGATGAGCTGTTCGAGGGGTACGATCGCGCCTCCGGCGACCTCAAGTGGAAGGCAACCCGTGCCGATCTCATCTTCGGCTCGGATGCTCAACTTCGCGCGGTCGCCGAGGTCTACGCGTCCGACGATGGGGACGAGAAGTTCGTCCACGACTTCGTCGATGCCTGGACCAAGGTCATGAACCTGGACCGCTTCGACCTGAAGTAAGCTCACAGAAGAGCACTGAAGGCCGATAAACCAAAAAGGACCGTCCTGAGAGGGGCGGTCCTTTTTGTATTTCTGCGATTACTTGCCGTCAGCCTCGACGCGACCTAACAATGGTGCCCACGCACCGACGCTACGCTTCCCGAGCCCCGACGGAACGCTCCGTGTTCAGACGCTTCTGGACCCAACCATCCACGCACTACCGCAACTTCCAGCTCGTCTTTGCGCTGCTCTTTGTGAATTTTGCCATTCCAGCGACCTTCTATGTCTTCGCTCCGGAGGTGGCGTTGGGCCAGTTTTCCGAGCTCGACGTGATGCTCGGCGGCGCGGGATGGACGCTCGACGGCCCCGGGCACCCCTTCTGGCGGTTTTTGGGGGCGGCGAACGTACTCACACTGGCGTTCATGTGTTTCTGGTTGATGCGCGATCTGCGCAACAACAAGCCAGTGCTGGTGCCACTCGTCTTCCTCAAGGGCATGGCGACCGTACTGTGGCTCGGAGGTTTCGCCCTGGAGCCGGCGCACCCCGTCATGCTGGCGGCCGGCATCTTCGACGGGCTGACGTGTGTAGCCTTCGTCGTCTTCGCCACCCTGGCATTCGAAGAGATCCTGGGCCTGACCGACCCCGAGCTCGTGCCGCGGCCAGCGGGCCGGTCGGCGATGGGCTGGATGAATTTCGAGCAGCGCTGGGCCGAGTCGGTCCTCGCCGCCGCGTTTCCGGCATCGCCGGATGGTGGGCTTCCGGGCGTCGAGCAGGCCGACTTCGACAGCTTCTGGCATCGCTTCGCAGGCGACGTGCCGATGCACTTCAAAATGGGGCTGCGAGCGGCAACCTGGGTCGTGACTCTCTGGCCGATGCTGAGCTTTCGCTCGTTGCGGACCTTCCACGGGCTCGACGCCGATCGGAAGGACGAAGTGCTTCGGGCGCTGGATGGCTCTGGTTCATTTATCCTGCGCCAGGTCGGTTTCGTGCTGAAGACCGCGGCGAGTTTTGCGTATTTCAGCGACCCGGCCCTCAGGGCGGGCTTCCCCTCGGCTTATCCTCAACGAGCCGACGCCACTTCCTCGCTCGAAGACAGCGGAGACCATCCCGCGGAGTCGGACGCATGATGAACGTCGTAGACGGACGCCAGATCGACAGCCGACTCGAGCGCGAGTGCGACGTCGTCATCGTCGGGAGTGGCCCGGCGGGCGCGACCGTCGCAAAACACCTCGCCGAAAACGGCCTGGAGACCATCGTCGTCGAGAGGGGCGCCTGGCATGAGCCTGACGAGTTTCCCGAGGACATGTACACCGCTCTGGCCGAGATGTTCCGGGATATGGCCGCTGCGATGACCTCCAGTTGGCCGCCGATCCCGATGCTGCAGGGCGTGACCGTCGGTGGCTCGTCGGTGGTCAACGGTGCGATCTGCTGGCGGCTCCCGGAATTCGTCCACGAGGAGTGGTGCGCCGACGACCCGGCACTGCGCGAGGGCATCCCGTGGGAGCAGCTCCAGGCTGACTTCGACGACATCGAAGAGGAGCTCTCAGTCGGCCCGACCGACTACGACGCTGCCGGCCGCCACAACCAGCTCTTTGCGACCGGCGCCGACGCGCTCGGGCTCGAGCACAAGCCGACTGATCTGAACGTGCGCCACAACTGCGGTCACGGGCTGCGTGGGTGTCCGCAGGGAAATAAGATGAGCATGGACCGCACCTACCTGCCGGATTTCTGTGCGGCC
>JBNJFZ010000265.1:0-5637 GCA_051747295.1 Myxococcota bacterium | reverse complement strand
GTTTTCCCACAATCCTCGTGTCGGGCGAGGATTTCGGTGAGGTACGGCTCGGCGAAACCGCCGTGACGACACTTACGGTGCAGAACCTCAGTGAGGGGCCGCTCCGTATCGACGAGATCGAATTCCGCGAGTCCGACGGTGACGAATATCGGGAATTCCGACCGCGTGGATGGGGCCCTTCGGACATCCCCATCCTGATCGACGGATTCGATGAGCGCGAATTCGAGGTGCTCTATGAGCCCCGCAATCGCGTCGAAGACGAGCTCGAAATTGTCTTTTCCAACAACGATCCGACTCGTGACCCCGCAGTAGCCCAATTCCATCCTCTAGTTTCGGACTAAGTTTATGCATTTTGGCGCAAAGCTAAGGTTGACCGCATTGATGAGCGTCCTCGTAGCGCTTTTACTCGGCGTATCCGGCTGCGTTGCTCCGTGCGAGGATTTCGACGTCTGTGAGCTATCCGAAAAGGGCAATGTAGAGGTGTCTTTCTACGGCTTCACACCGACCGAACTGGGCGGCGAGCAGATACGCGAGATTCGATTCGAGTCGCTGGGACCGGATCCGCTCTGGATATCGGTCGACGACCTCGTCGAGGAGGACGGCGACGGTCAGGATGAGCTCTTCGCAGTAGGCTGGGACGGGGAGCGCTGGCAGGGGCCGACATTCGAACTCGAGCCCGGGGAATCAGCGACTCTAAAAGTCGCCTATCGCCCGCAGAATCAGGTCGAGGACCGCGGGTACGTCGAACTCAGGACGAATGATCCCGACCAACGGGACCTTCGTGTGGAGCTACGACCGCCTGCGCCGAGGCCGGAGCTGTTTGTGCATCCCGAAGCACTGGTCTGGGGGGCTGTGCCGCCGCAGTCCGACCCGAATTGGCGCGGAGAGCCGCGCACGCTCGAAGTCCAGAATCTCGGTACGGCGTCTCTCGAAATCTCGGATATTCGTATTGAGGGCGACGACGTATTCGATTGGGAATTGCAGCAGTGCAACTTCGCGCCTGATGGCGGCCGATCGTGCCCGCCGGAAGACGATATCTCCGAGCTGCCCGGCCCGATTTCGCTGGACGAGTCAGCGTACCTTCGGGTCTGGTATCGCCCGGTCGACCGGCTCCCGCGCAACGGGACCTTGCTGATTTCGTGCAGGGACGACGACGACACCACCGTCGAAGTGCCGCTTGAAACCAGATAGGTGCGTCGCGAGCCGGTTTGCACCCTCCCGCAGCCGGTGCTATTACCTCGACTTCGACACGCGTAAAGACGCGGTGAAATGCGACTCGAAGATCAGGATGAGCACGATGGCAGCTGAAGGCACCGAACACCTCCGACCGATCAAGGTCTACGACACACTCTCCGGCGACAAGCACGAGCTCGAGCCGCTCGAGCCCGGCAAGATCAAGATGTACGTCTGTGGAGTGACGGTCTACGACCTGACGCATATCGGTCACGCCCGTGTCTTCATCGTCTTCGACGTCGTACAGCGCTTCCTGCGACACGCCGGCTACGACGTGACGTACGTGCGAAACCACACCGACGTCGACGACAAGATCATCGAGCGCGCCAACGAGGTCGGGCAAGACCCGCTCGAGCTCGCCCAGGGCTTTATCGAGGAGCTCGACAAGGATATGGACGCGCTCCTGGTCCAGCACGCCGACGTCGAGCCGAAGGTCTCCGAGGAGATCGACGCGATTATCGAGATGAACGAGCAGCTCCTCGAGAAGGGCCACGCGTATGTGGCCGACGGCGACGTGTACTACCGTGTCGAGTCCTTCGATGGCTACGGCAAGCTGTCGAACCGCAAGCTCGAGGATATGGAGGCCGGCCGCTCCGGCCGCGTCGACGACGACCAGGGCGAGTCGAAGAAGGAAAACCCGTTCGACTTCGCGCTCTGGAAGAAGTCCAAGGAAGGCGAGCCGAGCTGGGATTCGCCGTGGGGCCCGGGGCGTCCGGGCTGGCATATAGAATGCTCGGTGATGAGCACCAAATATCTCGGGCCGACGTTCGACATCCACGGAGGCGGCCGCGACCTGGTGTTTCCGCACCATGAAAACGAAATCGCGCAGTCCGAGGGCGCGACCGACCAGCCATTCGCCCGCAACTGGATGCACGTGGGCATGGTCAACGTCGCCGAGGAAGTCGACGGGGAGAAGGTCGAGCGCAAGATGTCGAAGTCGCTGGGCAACTTCTGGACGACGCGCGATGTGCTCGGCGGCTACCACCCCGAGGCGATTCGCTACTTCATGCACACCACGCAGTACCGCAAGCCGATCACGTACTCCGTCGACAACCTCGACGAGGCGACGCGCCGCCTGGAGTACCTGTATTCGACGCTCAAGCGCATCGACGAGACGCTCGAGCGCGGCGGAATGAGCCGCGGTGACGTGCCGGAGGCGAACCTGCTCTACGGCAATATCGAAGACACGGTCGCGGGCTTTGTCGAGGCGTTCGACGAGGCGCTCGCCGACGACTTCAATACGTCGCGTGCGCTGGCTGCGATCGCAGACGTGGCGAAGGTCGCCAACGAGCTCACCGAGTCAAAAGAAGAGCCGTCTGCCGAGCTCGCCGCGACGGTCGACCGCATCGCGCACGACCTCGTCGAGGTCGGTGAGGTGCTCGGCATCCTGCAGCGCGAGCCGGAAGCCGCGCTCGACGAGATCCGCGACCTGAAAGTCGCGTCGTTGGAGCTCGACGCCTCGGAGATCGACGACCTGGTCGCCGAGCGCGAACAGGCCCGCGAAGACAAAGACTGGGACCGCGCCGACGAGATCCGCGACGAACTCGCCGACCTCGGCATCGAGATTATGGACTCGGCCGAGGGCAGCGAGTGGCGCGTGAAGTAATGTCATGCGGCCATCTTGGCCGCATGGCTTCGCAAACTCTAAGCGTCGCGCCTGCGCAGAAGTCCAAACCCGAGTAGCGCGATGACCGCGAACAACCACGACGGCGTCGGGCGATCCGGCGTCGTCGTGCACGTTGAAGCCTGGTCGGAGGAGTAGCCGCTGGCCGATCCCTGCGCGTAATCCCAGGTGCCCTGCCCGCCGATCCGGCGCTCGTCCTCGCTCGAGGCCTCGACCTCGACGAGTGCAATACCCGCCTCATTTCGAGGGATGTCCTGGATGCCGCGGGTTTCATATGCCTGCGCGGAGTCGAAGGCGATGAGGCTCGCGTAGCGGGTGACGATGCCATAGGTCTTGGACAGGTGGACCGCCTGGGCGACGAGCTCCGGATTCTCACCGTTGCGCTCGAGTCGGCGCTGAATGTGGCGCACCGTCGCCGCCGCGGAGAGTGGTGCCGCGACGTTCATCGCCGAGGCTTCTTGCATGTCGACCTGTTGGGTTCGCAACACGTATTCGTACTCGTCCCCGGCGTACGCTTCCATCGCCAACTCGACTCGGTCGGCGCCTCGTGTACGCGTCCCCAGGCTGATCACCTCGCCGGGGAAGAGTCGCGCGTACCGGTAGCTTGCGATGCCGTCACCGGCCTGGATGTCCGCCTCGACGTCGAAGACGCCGCCGGTTCGGGTGCGGTCGAACAGCTCCAGGAACTGCCCGGTTACCGCCGAGTCGTCGAGCGCGAAGGTGGCTTCGCCGTCGGTGGGAATCGACAGTTCATTGATGAAGTTCTGGCTGAGATCGTAGCCCATGCCGAGCGCGAAGATACGGCGCTTTCGGTCCATCGAGTCGTCGATCGAGCGGAAGACTCGCAGAAGCTCGGGCGCGGTGGATGCGCCGGAGTTTGGACGACCATCGGAGACGAGCATCAGGTCGATGGGGCGGTCGATCTCGGAGTCGACTGCGATGTTCATCGCTTCGCGAATTCCGGCCTCCATATTGGTGCCGCCGGCGGTGTCGAGGTTGGATAACCAGTTGAGGGCGCCTTCGACGTTGCCGCCTGCTCTCATCTCGGAGCTGAAGCGGCTCGACTCGGAGCCAAATGCGACCAGACCGAAACGATCGGACGGCTCGAGCGAGGCGATGGCGCGCCCGACGGCTATCTTGGTCTGGAGTAACTTCTCCCCATACATGGAGCCCGAGTTGTCGATGACGAAGACCACGTTTCGGGGCGCGGGGTCGGCGTCCGGAACGTCTCCGATGTCGGGGGACCAGCTCGCGTAGACGTGGTCGCGCAGATCACTGTCTTCGGGGGCCGCCCAAGAGGCGACGAAGTGGCCGAAGGCGCCGCCCTCACGCTCCAGGCTAAGGGTGACATCTTCGCCGAGCGGGTGCTGGCCGAAGCCGACGCGTCCGAAGCCCTCGTCGGGGTCAAAACTCGCGTTGAACGCCTCGCCGTCGCCGCTATCCCAACGGCCCGTGTACCAGGTTTCGGTGTCCGTGCGGACGACGACTTTGAGACCGTTGGTCGGGGTGGATTCACTGGCGTCGGGGTTGGCGAATGCGACGCGAAGCAAGTGTCCGCGGGACGTCGTCTCCAGCGGGTGCGCGTAGTGGACGCGCAGCCTCAAGTTGCCCTCGGAGCTGATCGGGGAGACCTGCGCGCGGTAGAAGTCGCGGCCGATGTGCTGGAGCAAGAGCGGCGCGTCGGGCTGCTCGCTCTGGCCGCCCGCCGCCTCAGCGGCTTCTCGACGACCGAGCGTGCGCGCGGTTTCCCATCGCTCCTGGTCCGGCAGATAGATCTCGGCCTTGTGGATGACTGAATCCGGCGGCAGCGGGAATCGCAGGCTGGCAAAATTCGCGGTGCCCTGGTCGGCGCCTACGGTAAACTCCATGACCGAGTCCGCGACGGCGCCCCGCACGTCGACCTCGACATTGACCGTATCAATGTAGACGTCGTTATCGGTGCCAATCCCGTGTAGGCCGGTGGCAAACGCAGGTGTCGACAGTAGTAGGATGAAGCAGCCAACGAGCAGGGCAGATATGCGTCGCATGCGTGTCTCCCAGGGATCTTCAATCAGATGAATAGTGGTGCGATGTCGCGGAGTTTAGCAGGTATATATCTCGGAATCACGTCCGAGGACGAGGCAGGCTGCAAGGTCTGTCTCTCGTCTGATGAGAATCTTAGTCGAGTCTGGCTGCAAGGATAATGCAGGATTCGCGCCAGTGCGATCATTCGTCCAGTTGGTATTTTGATTCGGGAGACGTCTGGTGAGATTTTTACGCAACGATTCCGGGGGTGCGTCGAAAACCATAATAGAGGGCATTGGGTCCTCTGCATCTGATAGATGTTGGTTACAAGACGCGCGACGAGGACGTTTTGGGGCGAGATATTCGAATCTTTCGAAGCACGGCTGTGCACTTCGTGACGAACCGGACGTATATGGATGAACTGCGGTTGACGCCGGGACCGTTTGTTAACCTGCTGGCGAAGAGTTCGATGGTTCGGGCAGCACAGCGGACGGGAGCTGTGATAATCGTGGCGACGATCATGGGGAATCATCACGAGATGGTGGTCGCCACTCCGTTTAACAATCTCGATGATTTTAGCGAAGAATTTCAGCGTGAGCTCTCGCATAAATTAAACCGGTTGCGAGGCGTGAAGCACACGAACTTTCCGGAGCGTTACAAGTCGGCCGAGTTGGGGAGCAGGTTCGATCGCTAAAATCAGCGTCGCTCCTGGGCGCTGCAATTCTCCGTCCTTTTTTGAAGCGTCTGATTGGTGCAGCCACACTGCCCCCTGGAAG
>JBNJFZ010000264.1:0-5644 GCA_051747295.1 Myxococcota bacterium | reverse complement strand
AGCCCCGTGTAGAGCAACTCGCGGGTCAGCAGCGGGATCGCCTCGTCCGGTAGCAGCAGCCCGACGTGCTCGAACTCCGAGCCCTGGCTTTTGTGGACTGTGATGGCATACGCCAGCTCCAACTCCCCCCGCAGCCCCGACAACCCGAACGGCACGAAGCGCTCGCCGCGCCGAAACACGACCATCGGCTTGGTCTCGGCGCGCTCGGGGTCGTCGCCGTGGCTGCGAACCGTCAACACGATACCGTGATCGCCGTTGAACAGGCCTCGCTGGTAGTCGTTCTGGCGCATCATCACCGGGTCGCCGGTGGCGAATTCGGCGCCGCCACTGAACTGCATATGCTGGAGGTGCCGCGCGTGACACACGTCGTTGAATGCCCGCGAGCCGGTCGGAAGCACCCGAGTCAGCGTCAGCATCTGGGCTCGCGAATAGTGGTCGAACACGTCGCCGAGCCGACGCCGCGACGCCTCTGAGAACGACTGGCCATCGAAGTCGAAGGGCTTCGAGACCTCCCGCACGAAGTTCGGTCTCGAGGCGAGCATCGTCGAGTACCACCACGGCGCGACATCACCGACCGCAGAGGCATCCATCAGCGTCACCCCGGCCCCCGGCTCGGCGAAAGCACCCAGCGTCTCGGAAACCTGCAGGTCCTCGAGCACGCCCGAGACATCGCCGGTGTTCACTGCATGCGCCATCTGGAGGATCTGCGCCCCGCCGGACTCGGCCGCGTCCATGCGGTAGCTCTTCTCCAGGCGCACCGCGTTTGCGGCAGCCAACTCGTCGCTCGGGTGCGGCTCCAGCGGCGTCGAGGCGTACTCTCGCCAGGACGTCACCGTGTGCATCTCGGCCGGCATCAGGTCGCGAAAGACCGCACCTGAGTTGACCGACGGCAACTGGTCTGCGTCTCCAACGAGCACGAGGCTCGCATCAGAGGGCGTCGCATCGACCAGCCGCTCCATCACAAAGAGGTCGATCATCGACGACTCGTCGACGATGACCAACCGGGCCTCGAGCGGGTTGTTTCGGTGATGGTGGAAGCGCTTTCGCGACGGCGAGTAACCGAGCAGGCGATGCAACGTGCGGGGGGCCGGCATCTCGGCGACGAGCTGCTCATCGAGCGGATCGAGCTGCTCGACCTGCGCCAGTTGCGCGTCGAACGCCTCTCCCATGCGATTGGCGGCCTTGCCCGTTGGCGCGGCGAGGGCGATAGCCTCCGCGGGAATGCCAAGGCGGGCGGCGAGGCGCACCAGCGACACCAGAATCGTGGTCTTACCGGTGCCCGGGCCGCCCGAGATCAGCGTCAGCGGCTGGTGCACCGCCGTGAGCAATCCGTACTGCTGCTCCGCATTGAGCTGCATCTTCTCGCCCGAGGCCATCACAGGCATGTGCTCGAGCACGTCCGCCAGCGCGGCCTCGACGTCGGCCGCCGCGAGTTCGTTCGGCGGCCGGCGCAGGCGAGCGGAGAGCCGCTCGACCAGGCCGAGCTCGTGGTGATGCATGCGCTGCTGATACAGCGCGCCATCCTCCACAATGAGCGGCTTGTAGTCTCCTGGAGCACCGATCAAATCGGGCAACGGCTCGGAGGCCAGCTCGACCACACGCTGCGCCATGGCTCCCGCACGGTCTTCGCCGACCAGGTCGACAAACCGCGCCTCCAGGAGCTCGGCCTCGAGCGGCATCCGCGTACTCCCCTGCCGCTGCTCGAGCATCGACGCGAGCACCAGCACGAGCAGCGCCTTCTGGTCGTCGAGGCCGACGTCGACCGCGTGTCGCGAGATCTCTCTCGCCAGGTTGATCATCGCCGGGCTGAACTCGTGGATATCCTGTCGCAGCGCGAGCTCGCGCATGAACGGACCCAGCTCACCATGAACCGCGAACACGCGGGAGGGTACACCTTCGTTGTTGACGTTTTGCCTCATCGTGATGCCTTCATCCTGCAACGGCGGCCAAGAAACACCAACGGCCGCTTGCGAAAAAGCGGCCGTGTCATGGATTCATTCACCCGATTGACTCCTGTGGAGTAACCCGGACCGAGTCAGACCGAGGTGATTTTTGCGAGATCGAAGTCGGCCGAAGCAGGCGTAGCCGTAGGCTACGTCGATGCAGGACGACGCAGAGCTCGTGAAAATCAACCGGTCTGACGACGTGGAGGGTTTCTTCTCAGGAGTCCCTACTCAGCGCCTGCCGGCTCGGGCATCATCTCCTGATCGCCATCGTCCTGCTGCATGCGCTCGAGGCGCATCGACTTGGTCTTAAACTTGTCGGAGAACAGGCCCAGGATGTAGACCCGAAAGATCATCCACCAGAAGCTCTTCTCCTCGAGCCGCGGGTCGATCTTGTCCTTGATCTTCTCGTGCTCTTTCTTCGCATCACTCCAGTGCGTCCCCGGCGATTCGTGGTGCACGGTGTGGTAGCCGTTGTTGAGCAAGAAGAAGTTCATGAACTTGCCGGTGAAGTTTCGCGAGTGGTTCCACTCGGACTCCTCGTCGGCGTGCACGTGCTGGACGTAGTTGAAGATCAACACGGCGGTGAGGCCGACCTGCTGCGGGATCACCACGTACAACAGGGCTTTCTTCCAGTCGATCCAGAGCGCCACGCCGATAAAGGCGGCGAGAATCAGGTACTGCGAGATGCTGTACCAGAAGCGCGACTTACGCTTCTTCCACATCGTCGACAGGTATTGAGCGATGGGCGACTGCTGAAAGTAGCCGCTAACCGCCGGGTAGCTGAGCAGCGTGAACAGGTTATTCCGCTCGCTGACGCGATAGGTGATCGTGTAGTCGCCTTCGCGGTTGTTGTACTTGTGGTGGTTCTTGTTGTGCGTTGGAATCCAGGCAAATACCGGGAAACCGTAGAAGACGGTCAACCAGTAGTCCTGCAAGATGTTCATCGGCTTATTGGTCCACATCTGCTTGTGATTGTGGTTGTGGGCCATCACCGAGACCATCACACCCCCGTAACACGCGGCGAGGAACGTGAACCAATTGAACTCGGGCAGGTTCCAGTTCACCACCAGCAGGCCGGTGATGAGGACCATGAAGATCACGACACGTACATCAGCAAGATTTCTCAACATCCGGTACTCCTCCGCTCACATTCGGCTGAGCGCGCGCGCTGCGAGAGCATCACGCGGACTTATACATCGTTCGATGTACGAAAAAGTGGGTTGCGCGGGCGTTCGCTCGGGGCGGGGGTACCCGCTCCCACCAAAAGAACGCAATTCGGCCGGAGTTTCACACGTACGCGCCCCTCACGCAAGTCGACTCGAACCGGGCGGTCAAGCGGACTGCGTGCAGCCCGAACCGCGCGAAAAACCGACCGAAAATTCGCTTTACTCGATCTCGATGGTGGCGTCTTCGATGCGAATCTTGTCACCACCTTCGAGCTCGACGTCGCCGTTCGGCGTGTGCACGGTGCACGGCCCCGAACCCTGAATCGTCGTCGACGACGTGGTGCTTCCCTTGAACTTGACGGTCTTACTCGAGCCGCTGCAGGTCGCGTCCCATTCGTAGTCCTGGCTGTCGGTATTGTAGTAGCGCACGGTTACAGCCGCCCAGGCGAGTGCACTGGTGAGCAGGAAACCGAGTGCGACGAGTGTAGCGATCGTTTTGCGCATAATATGGCTCCGAAAAAGCAGGAATAACAGCAGCTTCGCGTATGCCACCTTCGTACCAAAGCAGTTGCCTCCTGTGAAGAACCCGGGACGACGTTGAGGGTTTCTTCTCAGGAGTCATGCTATTCCAGCATGTCACACTGAAGTTGATCACCGAGGTCGCATCCTCGCTGGTGCATAGCCTCGACGATCTCTGGTTTTCCCAACATCTCGCCCCAGCGCGCGATGAAGTAGCCGAAGCGCGCACGGCCCAGTGCGAGGGCGTCTGCATGCTCCGGGTTTGCATCCGCGCAGGCTGACGAGGCGTTGTCGAACTCGGCCAAAAGATCCTCGAAGTCCTCAGCACTGGCATCGGAGCCCATCCGCGCCATCCCCTGAAAGACGGGTAGGCGACTCTGGAGCACCTCGCCCACACATCCGGGTGCGACGGCCTGCGGCTCGACATTCATCTCGGGCACCTTCTCGATCTGCATGTCGTACTCCCCCAGCAACAGATCCCAGTGCATCGTCGCCTCGTGATAACTGATTTCGCCGTCCAACTGAGCGAATGGGCCGAGTGCGTCAGCGGGGTCATCCGCCTTCATGACCTCCATCAACCGGGCCAGCTCGGCGCTGAACCACAGCCGCCCCCCGTCGAGTTCGACCGTCGAGGCATCGCCTGCGAGGTGATCGTCGGTCGCCGCGCGCAAAATCGGTCCACCGTCGTTGTCGCCCGTATCGACGTCGAGCGTGCGGCCTGGCGCCAGCGCAGCCAATCGCTTCTGGAGCTCGGCCGTTTTCTCTCCGTCGAGGTCGCCATACTGGAGCGTGAGTCCGAAGCCGGGAAATGGCGCCGAGGCCTGGTCCTCCTCGGTCTCATCGGCCGACTTCTCGGCCAGGACGCCGGCGTGGAGCGCTCGCGGAAGCAGCGTCCAGATGCCCGATGGCTCGGCCTGAGCGCCGATTCTCAACATGAGCGTCGGGGACCCGAAGAATAGTGCTGCGTAGCCCACGAACCCGGTTTCGCGGAGCATGCGCGAGACATTGCGCCCCAGCGTCGTAGGATCTGTGTCGCCGGTCGCGTACTCGACGGGTGCGGCATCGGCCATGGCGTCGAGTGCCAGGTTTGCCCGGACATCGACGAGCGTATCCGCGTCCCTGTGAAGCGCGCGCTCGACCACGAATGCCTGTTCATTGATTTTGGCGAGGCTCCTGCCGAGATCCGTGAGCGTGCTATGTCCGCTGAATGTCATGAGCTTGGCGCCATCGCCGGATATCGACAAGAACGTATCCTCGATTTCTCGCTCGGAGGACGGAGAGATCAGCGGCGAGTTGAGGTTGCCGGCGACGCCGGCCGCGAGCATGCGCGCTCGAAAGTCCGGGGAAGCCGTCTCGAGCGCGCGGTCCATATCGTGCCGGTTGCGCGCGGCGCCGTATACGAGCAGATCGCGTGTGTTGATGTAGACAGAGAGCGGGTCTTGGGCGTCGGCGAAGAGCTCGAAGGCGGGCGTCTTTCGGGGCGCTGCGGCTTTGGACGCGTCGTCAGCCAACGCGGTCGCGCCGCCGAGAAAGGCCAGGTAATCGGCGACCACGTAGTCACCCTCGACGCGCGTGACGAGCGTCCGACCCTTCTTTTTGGCCGCGTCGGCGGTGGAGTCGAGCGCCTCCTCGAGCGCGGCTGGGTCGTTCGCAGGGATGACCCATCGCATACTCACGGCCTCCGGAAGCGCAGCCGGTGGCTGTAGCGGCGCACCATACAGGAATGCATCGGCGTACCGATCGCCGCCGATCGACGTAAGGGAGATATAGGTGGCCTTACTCTTATCCAGGCTGGCCGGCGTATCGATCCGCTGACCCAGCATCGGGCCGGTCAGCGCGAAGATATCACCCTGGCTGAGCGCAGTCAGGGTATCCAGCAGGCGACCGCCACCGCCCGCCTTCGACAGAGCGTCGACCGCCGGGGAGACCTGCTCCATCTGGTCGAGCCGAAACTTCATGACGACGCCCGGCTGGTCGGCAAAAGCGAGCTCGAGCCCCCTGTCGAGCGCGACG
>JBNJFZ010000263.1:0-5701 GCA_051747295.1 Myxococcota bacterium | reverse complement strand
CAGCACAGCGGCCAGATGCAGCAGCATCAAATGCAGCCGCCTCAGGCCCAGGGTGCCGGCTCCGACCCGAGCCGCAAGATCATCATCGCAGCTATCATCGCCCTGGTCATCGTCCTACTCGGACTCGTGGCGTTCATCCTCTATCTACTGGCCGTGAAGTAAGCGCTCGCTTCGTGCTCGCGGTGTTTCAGCGGTTGACTCGAACTCGAAACCGCTCAACGACTCAACCGCTTAACCTCTGTCCGCGATAGCGGCCGCCACTCTTGACTCCTCCCGATCGAATTCGTACCAGCATGGGGTGAGTTTTTAGTGTCCGGGGTATTGAACGCCCATCCAAGAAGGAGCACGCTTTGCTGTTCGACCTCGAAAACGTCCAGAAGTTCTACGGGAACTTCGAGGCGCTCAAGGGCATCACGATGAAGGTCGAGGAGGGTAGCGTCGGGCTGCTCGGGCCAAATGGCGCCGGCAAGTCGACGCTGATCAAGACCCTGCTCGGGTTGCTCGAGCTCAACCGCGGATCCGCCTCGGTGCTCGACTACCGATTGCCCGACCAGGCCGAAAAGATCCGGCAGTCCATCGGGTATATGCCCGAGAACGATTGCTATCTCCCTTATATGACCGCGGTTCGCTATGTGAGCCTGATGGGCGAGTTGACCGGCATGCCCACGGCCGAGGCGTTTAGCCGCGCCCACGAAGCCCTCTACTACGTCGGACTCGGCGAGGCCCGCTACCGCAAGCTCAGCGGGTTTTCGACCGGTATGAAGCAGCGGGTCAAGCTCGCGCAGGCCATCGTCCACGGCCCGCGCGTGGTCTTCCTCGACGAGCCGACCAACGGGCTCGACCCGAAAGGCCGCGACGAGATGCTCGACCTCATCGGCGACGTCAAAGCACGCGGCATCAGCATCGTGCTCTCCAGCCATATCCTGCAGGACGTCGAGCGCGTCTGCTCCGAGGTCATCATGCTCAATCAGGGCGAGCTGATTCACCACGGCTCCATCGAAGAGCTCAAGTCCGGTGACTCCCAAAAGGTCATCGAGATCGAGACCAAGGAGCAGAACCAGCAACTCAAGGACGCGCTCGAGCAACGCGACTTCGACGTCTCCGAGGATGGGCTGCGGCTAAAGGTGCGGCTCAACCACGATCAGAACGACCAGGATGTACTCGAGTGTGCGGTCGACGCCGGCATCCAGATACGCCACTTCATGCCCGGCCAGTTGACCCTCGAGACAGCGTTCCTCGGGCTGCTCGACGAGCACGAGCAAACGCAGAAGACCGAGCAAGCCGCCGAATGATATTTTTGATGATTGTCTGGTAGCCCATGCCCATACACGAACAAGAATACGTCACTTACGACGGGCCCCTCGAGAGACGCGGTGCGTGGTGGGTCTTCGCGAGGACTCAGTTTCGACTTTCGCTGAGCTTCCTGCGCACCAAGCTGCTACTGCTGGTGCTCTGGATCCCGGTCATCGTCGTGCTGATCGGCGTGCTGATCGAATTCGCCCTCCAGGGAAATATCCCGATGGGTGAAGACGGCGCGACGCCCGGTGCCTCGGCGACCGGCTGGATCCTGCAGCTGCAATTCTTCTCGGTGGCCATCCTCTATATGGCCAGCGGATGCGGAGCGGTCAGCGACGACCTGCGCCACCAGACCTTCCAGCTCTACTTCTCGCGCCCGGTCGAGCGCTGGGAGTACACGCTCGGCAAGTTTCTGGGCCTGTTTATGCTGGGCTCGCTGGTCACGTTGCTCCCTGCGACGCTCATCGGGGGGCTCCGCCTGGCGTATTACGCGCAGACCGACCTCTTGAGAGATATCGCCGCCCAGACAGCCACCGCCTTGAGCCTCTCTTTGACGCTCACGGCGCTCGCCGCAGCGATCGTGCTCGGCTTGAGCAGTATCACCAAAAAGACCGGCTACGCGGTCTTGTCGTGGATCGGCGTGCTCCTGGTGCCGCTGATCTTGAGCACCATCGTGCGCATCACGAGCGAGCAGCCCGACATGGCGAATTTGTGGAGCCTCAACGGCAACCTGTTGCTCATTTCGACGAGCCTGATGGGGGCGGAGGCTATCGAGGTCCCCGTGTGGGCACCGTGGTTGCTGTTGCTCACCGCCGGAGGCGCCGGAATCGCCGGACTGGTCTGGCGCGTCAACAAGCTCGAGGGGGTCGCATGAGCACCACCACGAAGACAAATACGCGAAAGTCCGACGGACCTGCGATCGACAAGAAGAAAGAGAAGGTCGTCGCCCGCCTGGGCGGCGACCCGGTCGTCATCTCCGCGCGCCGCATCTCGATGTGGTACGGGCAGGTCATCGGCATCAACGACGTCTCGTTGGATATCGGCCCCGGCGTCACCGGGCTGCTCGGCCCCAACGGCGCCGGCAAGTCCACGCTGATGAAGGTCCTGAGCGGGCAACTCCGCCCCTCGACCGGCTCCGTCGCGATCTTAGGCGAGAAGCTGTGGGGCAACCCCGCTATCTTCAGCCGGATCGGGCTGGTGCCCGAGCAGGATGCCTTCTACGAGAAGATGTCCGGCCGCGAATTCATCATCTACCTGACGCGATTGCAGGGCTACTCGAAGTCCCAGGCCGAGACGATCGCCGACGAGACGATCGAGACGGTCAGCCTGACCAATGACAAGCATCGCGCCATCGAAGAGTACTCAAAGGGTATGCGCCAGCGCATCAAGATCGCCCAGGCGCTCGCCCACGACCCCGACGTGCTATTTCTGGACGAGCCGCTGACGGGTACCGATCCGGTCGGGCGCCGGCAGGTCATCGAGCTCATCAAGGAGCTCGGCGACGCCGGTAAGACCATCCTCGTGTCGAGCCATGTGCTCCACGAGGTCGAGCAGATGACCAAGGAAATCCTGCTCATCAACAAGGGTCGCGTGCTGGCCGAGGGGAACCTCCACCGCATCCGCGAGCTCATCGACGAACACCCCCACTCGATCTTCATCGACGCCGACAAGCCGCGCAAATTTGCCGCATTGCTGGCCGAATACGACGACGTCGCGTCGATCGAATTCGTCGAGCGCGGACTGCGTATCTACACGCGCGAGCCAGACAAGGCGTATTCGCGCATCCCCAGGCTCGCGCTCGAAAACGATATTCGACTCAATGGCATGATGTCTCCGGACAATAACCTCATGTCGGTCTTCAACTACCTCGTGCAGTGACCATGGCTGAAACGACATCCCAAGCCGGTCCGAGCCGCGATTTCGGTGCGGTGAGCCAGATTTCGACGATTGTCGCGACTGACTTTCGTCAACAGCTCACCTCGCGAAAGACAATCGCGCTGTTCCTCGTCCAGCTCATCCCCGTGGTCGTCGCGACCGTTTACGTCTTCTTCGAGAACGTCGACGGATTGGCGATGTTCAGCGAGACCGTCGAGAGCGTGACTTTCCCGTTCTTAATGCCGCTGGCCGCGCTATTCTACGGCGGCCCGGCGCTCGTCGACGAGATGGAGGGACGCACGCTGACATACCTGACGCTGCGGCCGGTCGCGAAGCCGGCGCTCTTTATCGGCAAGTGGCTCTCGGGCTCGGCGATCGCGTCGGGGCTGGTGCTGATCCCGGTGGTCTTGCTGCTGATCATCTCGGCCATCTCGGCTGGAGATATCAACACGAGTGCTGCCACGATCGGCAAGATTCTGGTGACCACGATCGCCGGCACGGCGGCGTATACAGCGATCTTCGCGGCGTTGGGCGCCGCGTTTGCCCGTAGCCTCATCGCGAGCATCGTCTACTTCGTGGTCGTCGAGATCATCTTCTCGATGATCCCGACCCTCGAGCTGCTGAGCCTGCGCTTTCACATGAACGCAGCCGCGGAGTTCGGACAGAACTACCGGCCGGAGGTCCTGGGCAACTTCGGAATCTCGGGACCCATCGAATACCAGTGGTGGATCGGCCTCGCTATCATCTTCGGCTACGTCGGGGCGGCTGTACTCGCTGGCTCGGCGGTCTTCTCCAATAAGCAATACCACGTGTGACCGCCATGCCATCTCAGCGCCGCCTCGTAGTCCTCGCCGTCGGCAAGAAGGCCCTGCAGAAACCGTCCTCGGGCGCCATCGACCAGATCGCGCAGGCGACCGACCTGGACATCCTCGAGCTGGCGAAGGACGAGGATTTCCAGGCAGATATCGGTCAGGAGATGTTGTTTCGCGGCGTTCACGGGCTGACCGCACGCAATCTGCTGCTGGTGGGTTTCGGGGACGAACCGGCCGAGGACGGCGTGCGCAAGGCGGGCATTCGTGCCGCGCGCGTCGCCCACGACTTGCGCACCGACGAGGTCGCGCTGCCGACACCCGCCGGCCTTCCCTCCGGGTTCGGGCTGGCGAACTTCGCGCGGATCTTCGCCGAGGGTTTTCACTTCGGGAACTATCGCTTCGACAAGTATCTGACACGCGACGAGGACGACGACTACGATGGTGTCGAATCGATCACCATTCTCTTCCAGGAAGAAGGGGTGCAGGACGAGCTGGACGCCGGTCGACTGCTCGGCGATGCGGTCAGCTTCGCGCGGGACCTCGTCAATGAACCGGCGATGGACCTCACACCCGGTGAACTGGCGTCGCGTGCCGCGCAACTGGCCGAAGAACTCGACCTGGAGGCCACGATTTTCGACGGCGACGGCGTCCAGGACAAGGGCTTCAACCTGATCTGGGCGGTCGGCAAGGGAAGCGACAACCCGCCACATCTGATTCACCTGGTGTATCGCCCCGAAAAGGACGTCAAACGCCGAGTCGCATTCGTCGGCAAGGGCGTGACATTCGACACCGGCGGCTACAGCATGAAGCAGCCCGTGCAGATGCAGAATATGCACGTCGATATGGCTGGCGCAGCCGCGGTGCTGGGCGCCGCGCATGCCATCGGGCGGCTCGGTACGAAGCACACCGAGGTCCACTTCATCGTGCCGACGGCCGAGAACTCGGTCAGCGGGCGCGCCACGCGTCCTCAAGACATCGTGCGGGGCTACGGCGACAAGACCGTCCAGATCCTGAATACCGACGCCGAGGGTCGGCTCATCCTGGCCGACGCCCTCGCCTACGCCCAGGAGCAGGACGTCGACACGATCGTCGACCTCGCGACCCTCACCGGCTCCAGCGTAATCGCGCTCGGCGAGTATACCTCCGCCCTCTTTTCGAACGATGATGAGCTCGCCGAACAATTGCTCACCGCCGGCGAGTCCGGAGGCGACGATCTGTGGCGCATGCCGCTGACTCCGGCGATCGACAAACAGCTCGATACGCCGTTCGCCGACATGAAGAATATCGGCAAGCGCGAGGGCGGCGCGATCAGCGCAGCGCTATTCTTGAAGCGCTGGGTGGACATGGACCGCTGGGCCCACCTCGACATCGCCGGGCCATCGCTCGCCGGAGCCGAAGACAAGTTCCGCCAGGCCGGTGCGACTGGTGTGGGCGTCGGGACGCTCGTAAAGTGGGTGCAGTCGCTGGGCTGATACCCGTACCGCGCCCGGCGGCTCATCCAAGCTCGCGCCATCGATCAAAACCGGGCCAGAAAGCATTTCTAAGAGGGGTGGGCCGTTTAGAGCGGCGCCAGAGGCCGATGTGACGCAACCACGGCCCCAAACCCGCCCTGAAAGCATTTCTAAGAGGGGTGGGCCGTTTAGAACGGCGCCAGAGGCCACTTTTCAGGGATCCGAAGTCGCGGACAAAAAGTCTCGTAATTCTCACGATTCTCGAGA
>JBNJFZ010000262.1:0-5705 GCA_051747295.1 Myxococcota bacterium | reverse complement strand
GGCTCGGCGCGCGTGAGTCGACTTTTGATGTCTGGTGTTTTGTTTTCACGCTACAGTAGCAGGCGTCACAAACATCAATTTGGGCATGGGGAAGTCATGAACTTCGCGAAGAAACGTTCCGTCGCTTTCGGTTTGATCCTGAGCCTTTTGTTTGGCTCGACCATCACGTTGACTGGCTGTTTCGGCACGTTCAGGCTGACACAGGCGGTCTGGGAGTTCAACGAGGAGATCTCGAGCAATAAGTTCGTCCAGTGGCTCGTATTCCTCGGCCTCACGGCATTACCGATTTACGAGGGCGCGATCCTGATCGACCTGTTCATCACGAACGCGCTCGAGTTCTGGTCCGGCGGTTCTGCGAACGCCGATGCCGACGACGATGAGCCGAAGAGGCGCGAGGTGGAGCTTCGTGACGGCCGAAAAGCCGTGGTCGAGCACGAGGGAGACAAGCGCATGCGCGTCACCATGCTCCGCGACGGCGAGCCGGAGTCAGAGTTTGTGCTGGACGGCAACGACGAGAGCCTGGAATTGCGAGACGGAACTGGACGCCTCATCGCAGCGGCGCGCGACGGCGCAAACGGCGGTGTCATTGTGAACAACTCGGGCGGCGAGGTGATCGACCACGCCGGACCACAACGCGTGGAGTCCCTGCGAGATCGGCTTCGCGACAAGGGTCGCCAGGGAGCCGTCGACTTCATGGCGGAGCGCAGGGAGCGACAACGCGCGGATCGCGTCGAGCCGGCGGTGATCCAACCTACGCAGATTCACCCGGGCCTGATCGACGCAGAAGGTGGACCCTCGAGCCCCAGCGTCACACCCGAGCCAATTCAGCCACGCCCCGACACGCCGACGGAGTTCGGGCCGACGAGCACGCCGTAACTCGGCCAGAGAGCGTTTCATAACGAAAAAGCCCCCGGCCGCATCAGCAGCCGGGGGCTTTTTCTTCAGTCATGCGACGCGCTTATTCAGCAGCCACTTCCGTGACCTGCGCTTCGTCCTCGTCGATGCTCCAATCTTCGGAGTCGATGGACGGGAGGGCCGGCTCGGCCAGCTCGCCGCCGGTCTTGCGGTCGCCGAGGCTGGTGCCGCCGAAGGTGTAGATGCTGCGGTCGAAGTGGTCGAGGTTCTTGTTGAGCAGAACCTGGTAGCACTGAGCGTTCCCCTGACGGGCGATGATCGTCGACCATGCCAGGAAGAAGTGCCAGACTTTGTACCAGCGCTCGCCGTACGCATCGACGACCTTGTCCTTGTTGCGCATCCAGTTGTCGTGCCACTTGCGGATGGTCCATCCGTAGTGGTGCGTGATGTTCTCCATGGAGTGCATCTCGAAGCCGGCTTTTTCCATCGGCTTGAGCATCGAAGCGGCCGGAAGGCTCGCGTCGGCACCCGGGAAGATGTACTTGTTCATGAACAGACCCCAGATGAGGTCTTCGGGGCGAAGTCCGCGGCGAAGTCCGGTCCACTGAATCAGGAACAGGCCGTCGTCCTCGAGCAGGTCGTAGACGCCGTCGTAGTAGGACTGGAGGTTCTTGACGCCGACGTGCTCGACCATCTCGAGCGAGACGATCTTGTCGAATTTGCGCTCCGGGATGTCGCGGTAGTCCTTGCACAGGACGCGAGCGTGGTCGTCGATGCCCCACTCCTTGAAGCGACGATTCGCATACTGGGTCTGCTCTTCGGCGAGCGTGACCCCGGTCCCGTCGACACCGTAGTGCATGGCGGCGTGGCCGATCGTCGTGCCCCAACCGCAACCGATGTCGAGCAGCGACTCGCCTTCCTGGAGCTGCAGCTTCTGGCAGGTCAGGTTCAGCTTCTGGTCCTGGCCCTGCTCGAGGCTCTCGTCTTCATCGTTGAAGAAGCCCGAGGTGTAGACCATGCGCTCTCCGAGGAACCACTCGAAGAAGTCGTTGCCGCGGTCGTAGTGCTCGCGGACGATGCGCGTATCCTGGTCCTTGGAGTGAATCAGGACTTCGGGGAGGAAGTTGGTCACGGCCCACTGAAAGTGCTTGGGCGTCAGCCAGTACTTCACGAAGAGGTCGCGATTTTCCAGGAGGTCGTAGATGCCCTCGTCATCCGGAATCTCGACGTCGCCGTCGAAGTACGCCTCGTACAGCGTCGCCATCGGGATGCGACGGTCGGCGTACTTGCGGCGGAGGGAATCATCGCGAAACTCTACGTAGTCGGACAGGGCTTTCATGGCACTCCTAACGGTCTTGGTCGAACGAACTTTCAAAACTGGACAGGCGCACACTTCCAGTAACTCGGCTCGCGGTCAAGACACGTTCGAGTGACAGGCCCTCACGAATTGCGCAGTTGATCGAGCGGTCAGCCCCCTTGGCAGGCGGTCTGCGCCGATTTTTCGGCTCTTGAGGCGCGCGTACTACCGTGGAACGGTAGCGTCGGGATTTGCTGAAACCGACGCGGGAGTCGGTCAATTTGCCCTGTTTGGGCCCAAAAACGTGATCTCTGAGGGGCGAAGGACCCCGGAGGTCGCAGATGTATTCTATTTGAGCGGATCGCGCTGTGACTCCAGGCCCCACGCCGTCGCGGCAGGCACCATCGTCGTGACCAGCGAGAGCAGCAACGTCGAGACCAGGGCGCGCTGAATGGATCCGTCGACCAGGTCGAAGAGCTCGACGCCGGCGAGGAGGAGCAGCCAGCCGATAAGGGTGGTCATGATCGGAAAGAGACCGAGCGCGCTGAGGATCTCGGACGTGTCGATTTCTTTGGCGCGCAGGCGCCGCGTCATCATAAATGACGCCGCTGACGTGCCCAGTACGGTGCTCAGCAGGATAAAGATCTCGACCGGCGAGCGATGCTCCATCAAGAAGACCGCCGAGATGATCGGGATGACGATGGCGGGCCACAGCCCGGCCATCGAGCGCGACAGCGCCCGCAGAGTTTCGTCTTCGGTCACCTGCAGGCTGCTCCAGCTACCCCACGAGGCGGTCAGCGCAAGCGTGATGAGCACCACGCCCGTCGACCACGGCGAATCACCGGCGAGGAAGTACACCAGCGCAGTCGGCAATCCGGCGGAGACCAGATGGCATAAGGCCCAGCGTCCTAATTCGTTGCGAATCATGGTGTCCTCTCGGTTTCTGCGTCTGGTCTACGTCAGCATTTGAAGCCTCGTGGCGCCTCGTCTACGCTCCGCGTGATCTTCCACGACACTGGAGAGTTGCTCAATGGCGTCGCGTATCTCACTGGCTTCTTTCTTCTTTCTGGGCGTGATGCTCGTCGCGTTGGGCGCCGGCGCACACGGCTCGGAGCCGCTGCCCGAGAAGCTCTACGGGTTCGACTCCGGCGACTGGGTCTTCCAGACCAATTTCGGCGTCATCACCAGCGAAACTTCGACACGCTACGTGTGCGAAGAAGCGTTCAATGGCGGTGACGATTTTCGCGTCGCCGCCCTCGGCCTCAACCGCTGGGTCATCTTCACGCCCGATGCCATCTATCGTACCGAGGATGGCTGCGAGTTTGAAAAGGTCGAGCCGCTCCCGAAAATTCCATCAGATATGGCCGCCGTGCGCGGCGGAGCCGGAGTCGCCTATGTCATCAATTCCGACGAGCCCGAGCACGCGGGCGTATTTGTCAGCGACGACGCCGGCGCGAGCTTCCGTCAGGTCGGCGTCGACGTCGGTTCCCGACAGTTCACGCGAGTCGAGTTCCTCGACGCCGGGACGCTGTTGGTCTCCGCTTACTCCAGAGATAGCGCATCCCAGGGCGCAGCCGAGCTCATCGAGGTGGGGATCGACGGCGACACGATGACGATGCTCGAGGTCCCAGATGGCCTCAAATACCCGTATTTGCTCGATGTCGAGGCCGACAGCGTTCTCTGGCAGGCGAGCACCGAGGACGGCCAGTCGCTGTTCTGGGGGAGCGTCGATGAACCCGGCCGAGACGAGTTTCCGCTCGATGCCTGGCCCAAGGGCGCCGTGCTCTCGGCCGATGGCTCGGAGTTCTGGGTGGCCGCCGCCAACGAAGGTAGCAAGGGACTGACCCACGCCACTGCGCCCGACATGATGGTTGATATCGCCGCCGACCACAGCGGACTGTGCATCGGTCGCGCCGCAGATACGGTGTACGCGTGCGCCCGAGGCGACAGAGAAGGTCACGAGCTGTCCCGGGTCGCGGGCTCTCAGATCGAGGCGGCGGTGGACTTTTCGCAGCTCGAAGGGCCGCGGAATACGTGCCCCGAGGGCTCCGACGTGGCCACGACCTGCCCGGCTGTTTGGCCGGAGTTGGCGGTCGGGCTCGGGATCGAGGTCGACGAAGACCCCGACGAGGATACCGACAAGGGAGGCGTCTGCGCGGCCGTCGGCACACGCGGGCCGGTCGGCGTGCACCTCTTTATCCTCGCGTTGCTCGCCGGCGCTCTCCTTCGAGCGCGCCGACGATAAGGACCCTCAGGGCTCGGCGGTCAGCTCGTAGGTGAGCGTGCCGCCCGAGCTGATGTCGGCGTGCTCGATATAAGGCAGCGCCACGTCATTCCCATCGATCTTCACGGACTGGATGTAGCGAACGTCGTCGCTCGCCCCGGCCGCCTCGACGGTGAGCGTGTCGCCGCCGGGCAGGTCGATCTCGGCCTCCGGGAAGACCGGCGGGCTCACGAAGTAGCGCGTGTCGGCGGTGACCGGGTAGATCCCCAGCGCGCTGAGCACGTACCACGCCGAGAGCGTACCACCGTCGTCGTTCCCCACGAGCCCGTCCGGGGTATCATTGTACGCGTAGATCTGGACCTCACGTACCCACTTCGACAATAGGTCGATGCGATCGGCTGCACCGAAGAGATACGCGGTGTGCAGCGACGGTTGGTTGGTGTGCCAGTAGTAGCTGTCGGGCAAAAAGAGCCGGGTGAGATCTCCATCGAAGAGCTTCGACTTGTCCATGAACTCTTCGAGTGCGGCCGCGAATGCGTCGGCGTTCTCGAAGAGCGCGACCAGTCCGTCCGGGTCGTGCGGCACGTAGAAGCGCCATTGCCACGCGGTGCCCTCGGTGAAGACGCCCGAGCGTTCGTGGAACTCGAGCTTCGAGAAGTTCTCGACGAACGAGCCGTCGCGGTTTCGCGGCCGGAAGAAGCCGGTTTCGGTGTCGTAGATATTCTCGTAGTGCGTGGCGCGCTCGCGGAAGTCGGCCTCCTCGGGTTCGCCGAGGTGGGCGGCGAGTTCGGCGAGCGCCTTGTCGTCGACGGAGTATTCGAGGGTGTTGGAGGCCGCGCCGGAGTGTTCGTCGGCGGGGATCCAGCCCAGGTCGATGAAGTCTTCGATGCCGCCCCGACCGCTGTAGTTCGCGTCTGCGGGTGGCGTCTCGAACGCGGTCTTCAGCAGCAGGTCGTACGCTGCCGCGTAGTCGACATCCTCCACGCCTTTCATCGCGCTCTCGGCGAAGAGAATCGCCGCGCTGTCGCCCTCCATGCCGCTCGTATAGCTCAAAGCCGCCGGCCAGCGCGGGATGTACCCGCCGTCGCGGCCCATCGCGAGCAGCGATTTGAGGCTGTCGCGCTGCGCGGCGTGGTCGAAGAAGATCCACCAAGGATGCAGCGTGCGATACGTGTCCCACAGCGAAAGATCGGTGAAGTAGCGGTGCTCCGTATCGTGGGTTTCGCCGTCGAGGCCGACGTATTTGCCACCCTCGTCGAGGCGCGTGGGCATGCGGTAGGTATTGTAGAGCGCGGTGTAGAAATTGGTGCGGTCTTCCTCCGTGCCGCC
>JBNJFZ010000261.1:0-5777 GCA_051747295.1 Myxococcota bacterium | reverse complement strand
CGCTCGACGGGCTTGGTCAAAAAACCGTATGCGCCCGCTTGCATCGACTCGACAGCCGCCTCGACCGAGTCTTCGGCCGTCAGCATGATCACAGGCAGGCGAGGGTGGTGGTCCTTGAGCCGACGCAGCGTGTCGAGCCCGCCGATGCCCGGCATCTTCAGATCCAGGCACACCGCGTCGGGGAGGAGACGCTGAATGAGGTGGAGGCAGGATTCGCCGTTCTCGGCGATCTCGGTCTCGTAGCCCTCGGTGGCCAGCCATCTGGCGATGAGGCGAGCGTGCATCACCTCGTCATCGACGATCAGCACGACGGGTTGATCGGATTGTGACTCGCTCGTCATCGAGAACGATCCGCTGGTCTGTGGTAGTCGCTCCCCCGGGAGCGCTTCATCAAGTTCGGTCTTGTCCCAAGATTAACACGCGGGACGACGCGAAAACCAGTGGAGCCGCTTGTGTTCGAGTGCTGCGCCCACTCGCCTGGGCGCAGCATGGCCGGCTCATCCGCCCGTAATCACACACACGTTGTTCAGGCACAACGCTGTCTCGCTGCAGCAATCGGAGTCGTTGGTGCAGGTCTCGTTCGCCTCTCGACACCGGTCGACCGGCGGCGGCGAGCAGGCCAACTCGCCATCGGCGTCGGGCACGCATTCACCGCTGCAGCACTCACTGCCGACGCTGCATGCATTGCCGTCCTCGCGACATGCGCGCGGCGCCCAGAAGCCCGCGATATTCTGAGCCTGCACTGATTGTCCCGGCAACCAGAACGCGACCACGCTGGGATCCGAGCCGGGTGAGGCGCTCTTTTCGATGCCTGCGACCCAGATTTGCTGGTGCGGCGTGGGGAGCCCCGCTGTGCCGACCTCGGCGTTGCCGTACGGTCGTGTCGACAGGAAGCTCAACCAGTAATAACCGCCAGCTTCGAACGGTGAGAAATTTGGCTGGAAGGAATGAGCCGCGTTCGGCCCGCCGCTGGCGTTGGTCAGCCGCGACACGCTGCTGCCATCGCGCTTCATGATGTACAGCGCCGATTGCTCGCTCTCGCTGCGCGCGCCGGTGCCGTGGGCGAACGCTATCCATTCGGCGTCGGGCGACCAGGTCGGATAACACGCGGTGTCCGCCCCGGGGATCGTGTTGCTGACGCTGCTCGCCTCGAGGATGGTCTGGGGCTGGCCGAAGCTGTCGGGGCCGGTCACCGGAATCGTGGCGATATCGCCGGTGCCGAGTTGGCCGCCCCATGCATCTCCGTTGTTCACGTACGCCACGAGGCTGTTGTCAGGGGCCCAGGCTGGCTGCGTCGTGCCGGACTGCGGCAGCGATCCGGCCTGCGGCTGGACGATCTGTCCGGTGAACGGATCCATCAGCGACAGACCCTGCGTCTGGCCGTCACCCTGGGTGACCATCAGGCGCGTGTCGTCGGGATTCCAGGTCGAGAACCACCATCGCGTGCCGTCGTCCTGGAGGGCGAACTCCGAGGGCACCGGGTCCTGCGTGAGGTCCTGGGTCAGGTCGAAGACGGTGCCGATGTTGTTGCCCGGGCCGAGCCGGCCGACCATGTAGCGACCGTTGTTGGAGACCGAGTGACACCCGACGCAATTCTGCCCGCCGCCCGCCGAGTTCGGTGGGTCGGGCATGAACGAGACCGCCTGGCCGGTGCCGTCATCGATGCGCTTGATGCGCGTCGCGCTGATATCCCAGTAGTAGACCGAGCCGGTCAGCGAGCCCGGCGCGAAGGTCAGCTCCTTGTCGAATTCGTCGCGGACGGTATTGCCAGTCGACGCCACGTGGCGCACGACCCGTATCTGGGCCGCCTCGCCGGCGTCGGTCTGGGCGAGCGCGCGCCAGGCGTCCTCGTCGACCAGCCAGTGGTTTCCAAATCCCGGCCCCTCATGGGCGAGATAAGCGGTGATGGTCGCGCCAGGCTTGGTGATCTCGACCTTGAAGAGGTCGCCCTGCGCACCATTTGTCCACTGGATGTCGGCGGGGTAGACGTTCTGCGGCATGACCGCGCCGCTGAGCGGGTAGACTACGTTCGGCGCCTCGCTCGCGTCGGTGCCCGGCGCGTTGAACTTATCCTGGTAGTCGGCGGGGAGGTTCGGCCCCTCGATGACGTATTCGATGTCGACGTTGACCGTCGCAGTCGCCGGTGAAATGCCCCCGACCGTCGCGAGATTTGCGGTGATGGTTGCCTCGCCGCCGGCCACGCCGGAGGCGGTGAACTCGCCGTTGGCTTCGTCGACGCGGCCGATGATGCTGTTGTCGATTTCAAACTCGACCGGGTCGTTGTAGGTCTCGGAGCGACCATCGGAGTACGTCGCGATGACGTCGAAGTCCTGGGTCGGTCGCGAGCCGTTCGCGGAGGTCAACTGGGCGGTGGCCGGCTCGATCGCGATTGACTCGATCGTCGGCTCCTCGCTCGTGTCCGGCGACTCGGTGTCTTCCTCGGACGTATCTTCGCCACCGGTGTCGGCCTGATTATTCGCGTTATTCGACGAATTGTTGCCGTTATTGACCGTGCTCGTACCGTCGCTGCATCCCGCAGCGACGAGCAATATCAGCAAAACACCCACGCACTTCACACGACTGACCGACAGCATCCCTTACCTCCACAGATCTCTGAAACGACTCCCTCCACACCCTACATCAAGGTAACGAAACGAGCGCCGTGAGGCCACTCCCGACTCACGACTCCCGACCCGCTCCCATCAGACTCCGCAGCGCCGCCTGAAACTCGTCCTTCGACACATCGACGACCTCGAGCACTCGCCCGTACAGCATCAGCGTTGGCGCCGCGCGTCCGCCGCGTTCTTCCTGGAGTTCATCGAGCTTCACGAGGATGACCCGCTGGAGTCGGGTCAGCCCGTCGCGCATATCCGGCATGTCTTCGTGATTCATACGCACCATCTTATCGAGTCGCGCGTTCGGTGGAAATCGCCGATTTTCGTGTTCATGTCGTCATGTGGCGAGTCATGTTTAGATTCTGCACCACGAACGCCATCAAGTGTTTACGTCAAAAGCAGGAGTTCCCCATGAGTACTTCATCGCGCGAAGACGGCCGCCTCCGAGAGCACCCGGAAGAACGCTTCTCGCAACCCGTGCGCAAGCTCGACCTCGAAGCGCGCTTCGAAGATCTCCTCGACGAGGACCACGCATCGGTCGACGGACACCGCCAGATCACCATCAGCCATGAGGACGGGCTGACCCTGACCCTCGTCCACTTCGAGCAGGGAAGCGGGCTGGGCAACCACGCCGTCAATGGGCTCGTCTCGCTCCACGTGCTCGACGGCCACCTCGAGGTCACGGCCAACGGCGAGGACCAGCAGATCGCCAGCGGCCAGCTGCTGACCCTGTCGAAAGGCGTGGACTTCAGCGTGCTCGCCCGGGACGAGACCCGGCTGCTGATGACCATCCACCTGGCAAATTGAGCGGGCGTGTTCTGCTCCGTAGCTCACTCTGCGTCCAAACAACCGTTCGCAAGCCTCCACCGTTGCGTCGCCGCCGGTGCGCGCCTACTCTCGTAGTCACCATATTACGCACTCGATACGCACGGGGATGCCGATGCCTGGATGCTCGACGACACGCCGAATTTTGTTAGCTGCGACTCTCTGTGGGCTCCTCGCCGGTTGCGGCGACGGTGACCGCTTCGACCTCCCGAGCGCCGTCGAGGACGTGGTCGACCAGAATCGGCTCGGCCAGATGAACGACCTCGGGCTGGCCGTCTATGACGGATTTGAGCCGCCCGATATCTCCGGTACTTATGCGTGGGATGACACGACATGGGTCGAGGCGCCGCGCGCGGAGAATATCGATAAGCCCGTTTGCGACGGCCAGATCACCTACGACCGCAACCGAACCACCTCTTATGCGTTCGACCGACAATTCACCGAAGATGGGTGCTCTGGCTCCGGTAGCGGGAGCGGCATCCCGGTGTCCGGCGAGGGGAGCTGCTTTAGCTTCTATCTCGAGACGACCGAGGACTTTTCAGGGTGTGTGTCCCGCCAGGTTCAGGTGACCTCCGGTTGCCTGGGGAGCGCGGGTATCGAGGGCTTCGAGACGGGGTGGTACGTCGCCGAGTACCAGTCGGACGCCTGCGGGGACCTCGTCTCGTCGGGGCAGATGCCGCCGCAGGGCGAGATCGTCATCCAGCGCGAGGGAGACCGCCTCGCCGAGCGCCAGTAAAGCCGCCGCGATACGAATCATCAGCTCGTTTCGTGCATCTCATGAGTCGCAGTTCGACAACCTTCATACATCTGGGAACGAAGCATGAGCGACGACATCGTCACCAATATCATCGAGTTGGGATCGCCCCCGTGGCCGACCGCAGATCCTTTCCTGTTCTGCGTGCATCACCTCGACGAATATCCCGAGGGGACCGACAAGATGGGTCCGGACCCGAAGCTGCTGCGAGGGCGCATGCTCGGCAATGACTTCTCGGGCAAGGACGGCTGGAGCATGTACCACGGCCAGGAGATCCCGGGGTTTCCGCGTCACCCGCACCGCGGCTTCGAGACCATCACCGTCGCGCGCCAGGGCTATATCGATCACTCCGATTCGCTCGGTGCGACCGCGCGCTTCGGACAGGGCGACGTGCAGTGGATGACGGCCGGCAGCGGCGTCGTGCACTCCGAGGCGTTCCCGCTGGTCAACCGCGAGGAGCCGAACCCCACCGAGCTCTTCCAGATCTGGTTGAACCTGCCGCGCGAGGACAAGAAGAAGGATGCGTACTTCACGATGTTCTGGCACGAGAATATCCCGCGCGAGACGTTCACGGACGACTCGGGCCATGAGACCGAGCTGACCGTGATCGCGGGCGAGTACGACGACCTGACCCCGCCGGAGCCGCCACCGAGCTCGTGGGCGGCGCGCGACAACGCGGACATCGCCGTCTGGACGTTGCGCATGGAGCCCGGGGCTCGATGGACAGCGCCTCCGGCCCAGCCCGAGTCGAACCGGGTCTTTTATTTCTTCGAGGGTGAGACCGCGACGTTTGCCGGGCGCGAGGTCGGCGTCGGCCGCGGCGTGCAGGTACGACCCGATGCCGAATGCGAGATCGTCAACGGTGACGAACCCACCGAAATACTGATGCTCCAGGGCCGCCCGATCGGCGAGCAAGTCGTCCAGCACGGCCCGTTCGTGATGAACACGCAGGGCGAGATTCGCCAGGCGATGATCGACTACCAGCGCACGCAATTCGGCGGCTGGCCGTGGGACCAGGACATCCCGGTGCACCCGCGTGAGGAGGGGAGGTTCGCGGTGCACGTGGACGGGCGTGAGGAGCGGCCGGAGTAGGGGCAGCGATTCCTCGGGTTCGCGGTGCCATGGCCCCCTCCGCGGCAGAGCCGCGGTATCCCCCGTGCTTCGCCCACTCGATCCGGATTAGGCGTCGGAATGGCGAAAATGACCGGTGCGCGGGCCTCTGTGCCCGCCTCGCGGCCTCCGTGCCGCGACTTGCGTGCGAACACGTTCGGGACCGGCAGAGCGGTCCCGGCGGCGACAGAGCGCCGCGCACCGAGCATCAACGCCGCCTCAGGTGGTATCGAAAACAGCGTCCCGCGCCTGATCCGGATTGAGTGGGCTTCGCGCGGGGGAACGATCTGGGGTTTCCGGCCGCATTCGCTTTCCCGGGTCGACACGCTGCTGGAAAGCGTATGCGGTTGGTCACCGCCGGATCATCTCCCCGCGGCGGCAGCCGTGGGGAAGCCGCCGTGAGGCGGCAGGGGCCAAGCGTGTGGTTCCTGAACCACCTGCCCAAAACGCGGCTCACTCATCGTCCGGCTCCA
>JBNJFZ010000260.1:0-5791 GCA_051747295.1 Myxococcota bacterium | reverse complement strand
ACGAAGATAGGACGCTCGCCGAAAAACTTCGGGAGATGATTCGGTTCGGATTTGCCGAGGTCGTCGATGACACGGCCCCGTGGATCGTCGCCGGACTCGTGCTCGCCGCGGTCCTGTCCTCGGGCGGCATCCCCGACTGGACCCACCAGCTCCCGCTGGGCCTCGACGTGGTCTTCTTCGCGATCCTGGGCATGCCCTTTTACGTATGCGCCTCGGGCGCCACACCGCTGGCCGCAGCGCTCGTGTTTGCAGGCGTGTCGCCCGGCGCGGGCATCGCGTTCCTCATCAGCGGGCCGGCCACGAATGTCACGACCTTCGGCGTGCTCTCACAACTCCACGGAAAGCGCGCAGCGGCAACCTTCGCAGTCGCGGTCATCGCCTTCTCCATCGGCGTTGGCTACGCCATCAACCTCGTATGGGACGCCAGCGGGCTCGCCGGACAGGCGAGCGGCCTGGATCCACACGGCTCGTGGATACAGTGGGCGAGCCTGGCAGGCATCGGGCTGATCTTTCTGGCGTCTCTGGTCCGAGTGGGCCCGACCGTATGGCTCAATACCGTGTTGTCCTTCGGTATGAGCTCCGAAGACGATTGCTGCGAAGATAGCTGCGGAGGCGACGGTCACGATCACGACCACGATCACGGCCACGCCGCGCCCTCTCCCGATGACAGCAGCTGCTGCAGCTCGGACAGTTGCCATTGACATCGCTACACAGCATCCACGATGCCTCGAAGCAAGTAGCCCACCACATAGGCGACGACCGCGGCCCCGCCTCCTGTCAGCAGCGTCGAGAGTCCGGACTTCACCATCGATATGTCCGACAACCTGCCCTTGAGCAGCCCGATCCCCAGGAACGTGAACGCCGTCGCGACCGAGCTGACCACGAACATCTGCGTGGGCTCGAGCGCACTCAAAAAGTACGGAACCAGGGGGACCAGGCCAGCCAGACAGAAGGCCGCGAACGTCACGAGCCCCGCCCGATAGGGGTTTGGCGTGTCCAGCGGCAGCTTCCACTCTTCGCTGACCATCGTATCGATCCACAATTCTTTATCGCTGCAGATCACCTCGACGATGTCCTCGATGACATCTCCTTCGAACCCCTTTTGACGATAGATCTCGCGAATCTCGTCGGCTTCCGCTTCCGGTACGCGCTCGATGTGTCGGCGCTCGATGTCTCGAGCCCGCTCGACGAGGTCACGCTCGCTCTTGGTGCCCTCGAAGTTGCCGACCGCCATGCTGAAACCGTCGGCGAAGAGGTTGGCGAACCCGAGTAGTATGACGATGCTACCCGGCAATTGCCCCCCGACGACGCCACAGACGACCGCGAACGTGGTCACGGCCCCGTCGATGCCGCCCAATACGCCGTCTCGAAGGTAGTTGTGCTCCTGACCGGCGCGAATTCGGGCCGCAATCGCCTCGTCGGTATGCTCCTCCTGGAGTCGCTGATCGTCGGGATCGTAGTGAAGCTTCGCCATGGTGCGCCTCCTCCATCTCTCGGTGCTCTCAGACGTTTGATTGTCCGGATTGGCCACCCCACACATACCATAGTCGAGCGCCTCAAGCCCCCCGTGAGCGCGGAGTTCACCCGGCAAACACGATATTTTTGCCACGATGTTGTTGCTACACTTCCGGGCTCGCGGTAGTTTTGAAGCGTGACAAGCCAACCCCGGAACGCTGCTTTCGACATCATGATGCTCAGCCGAGAATTTACGCCTCCGCCCCGAACTTTGGCCAGTACCGGCCTACTCGCAGCGTGTCTGCTGCTGCTGACGAGTTGCTCTGCGGTGCTCGAGTTCGACCAGTGCCAGACCGCTGACGACTGCGGGCGGATCGACCAGTGCGTCGAAGGCGTGTGCCAGGAGCCGAATTACGTCGAGGTCTCTGACTTCATCGTCGAGGACACCACATGGACGTCCGATAATATCTACGTGCTCAAGAACGTGGTGATGGTCATCCAGCCCTCGACCCTGACGATCGAGCCCGGCACCACGATCCTGGGCGAGCGCGATACCGCACTCGTCACGCAGGCGGGTGCACGCCTGGAAGCCGAGGGAACGCGCGAGCAACCCATCGTCTTTACCAGCGCCAAGCCCGTCGGCCAGCGGCGCGCCGGTGACTGGGGCGGCTTAGCTCTCATCGGTAAGGCGCGCATCAACCGCCCGGATATGGCGCTGAATATCATCACGAATCGAGAAGACGCCCTGATCGGAGGACAAGACGACGCCTGGAACTGCGGCACGCTCAAGTACGTCCGCAGCGAATTCGGCGGCGGCATTATCGACGGCGAAAAGGCGCTGAACGGCCTGACGCTGGCGGGATGCGGGAGCGAAACGACGGTCGACTACGTGCAGGCCCACCTGGGTGACGATGACGGCATCGAGCTCTTTGGCGGTACCGTCGACATTCGCCACGCGGTGGCCTCTCGACCGCAAGGAGATGGCTTCGACCTCGACGTCGGATGGCGCGGCACCGGCCAATTTTTGGCCGTCCAGATGGACGTCAACGGAGAAGAAGCCATCGAGATGGAGAACCGCGGCGAAGAGCCGAGTGCAACACCGCAGACGGACTTCGACATCTACAACTTCACGGTGATCGGCTCCGAGCAAGCCGCCGATGTCCAGCGCGGCGCCATCTTCAAGAGCGGCGGCCTCGGGCGACTCTCACACGGTATTATGATGGGCACGACGACGGATGGAGTCCATATCGAGGGAATAGAATCCGCAGAACACGGTGTAAACGGCGATCTGAACATCGAGAACACGCTGTTCTTCGACGTCGGATCCGACGAGCAGTCGTACTTCACGCTCGACGAGGACGCACAGGCCAGCAGCTTCGACCCGAAAAACTATTTCCGTCAGGATGAATTCAACAACCTCATCGGCGCCGATCCGGGCCTGACGTCTCCGTATGACCTCGGCAACCCCGGCTGGCAGCCTTCAGCGGAGAATACGACTGGCATCGAGCCTCCGCCCGAGCCCTTCGACCCGACTGCTGTCTACCGCGGGGCATTCTCGCCGAGCTCGCCCCCGTGGACGGAGGGCTGGACCGCGTACCCTAAGAACTGAGCGAAGGACTCGACCCGCTGCGCGCCGACCGGGCGACACCCGCTTCGATCAACCGCCCTTTTCGACGATGCGCTCGACCAGCTCCGGGTCCAGCCCGACCTCTCTGGCTGCCTTTTCGTAGTCGCCGCCGGCGCGCTCGACCGCCTCCTTGACCTGCGCAGTCAGATCGCCGGCACCGCCGACTGAACCAAGCGCCTGCGTTTGCTTTTGCTGGGATGCCTTCACGTCTTTGGTGTCGGTCAGCGCCGCGTCCCGGTAGTTGCCCTCCCGACGATAGATCAAGACGGTGTCCCCGATCTGAACCTCGTCGCCGTCCTCGAGACGCCGGAATTCCTCGGGTGCGAGTTGCTCGCCGTTGACACGGGTCCCGTTTGAGCTGTCCATATCCTTGATCCTTAGCCCGGCCGCCACACCCTCGAACTGCGAATTGACGCGCGATGAGTTCTCATCGCCGATCTGGATGAAGTTACCGACACCGCGTCCGATCGTCGCGGTGCGCTTGCCCACGTGGAAACTCTTGCCCTCGACGTCGCCTGACTTACCGACCAGCCAGTTGTATTTTCGAGCAGACGATGGACTGGTCGAGGCGGACGCGGCTGAGGCAGGCTTGGACGCGCCCTTCTCCCACTCAGACTTGTCCTCATTGGACTTTCCAAGCACGTAGATGACAAGACCGGCGAGGAACAGGAGCGCGACGACGCCCGCCAACATACTGACGACACTCAAACTCATAGGACAAAGCCTCGAAACAGTGGTTCATCGTATCGACTTCGGCCTATCGTAAATCCGCGCGACCGCACAAGCAACTAACTGGTGTCCGGATGAGAGCCGACTGAGGGTTTTCGCTCAGGCGGACGCGGCGTCCCGAACCGGGGAGGTCGACTCGACGGCCTCCAGATGCGGCGACACACGGACCGGTAGCTTGATGCGGAACGTCGAACCTTCTCCGGGAGTGCTCTCGACCGATATCGCCCCGCCCATCATCTCCGCGAATTGCCGCGTAATCGCCAGCCCGAGCCCGGTCCCCCCGAACTCGCGCGTCGTCGACGAGTCGGCCTGGGTGAATGTCTCGAACAGTTCTTCGAGCCGGTCGTTGCTGATGCCGATACCGCGGTCGATCACTTCGGCCACATACCACTCGCCTTCACCGTCCGACTCTCCGAAGACATGCAACCGAACCATCGCCTCCTCGGTGAACTTCGCGGCATTCGACAGCAGGTTGAGTAGCATCTGACGCAACTTCGTCCGGTCGACCTCGACGCGCTCGGGCGCGTCCTCGATATCCACCTTAAAGCGGTTGCCGTTGTTTTCGACGAGCGGCTCGGCCGTCGATACGACGTCGCCGAGCAGCGACCGAAAGTCGATATCCTCGAGGTGCAAGTCCATACGGCCAGCCTCGATCTTCGAGATATCGAGCACGTCGTTGATGAGGCTCAGCAGGTGCGAGCCGGCCACGTTGATGCGCTCGAGGTCCGGTAGTACCTCTTCGTGTCCCCGATCGGCGAGTTCCTCGCCGACCAATTCGCTGTAGCCGATGACAGCGTTCAGGGGCGTGCGTAGCTCGTGGCTCATATTCGCCAGAAACGCACTCTTGGACTCGTTGGCCTGCACGGCCTCGTCGCGGGCAGCCTCGAGCCTCCGCTCGACATCCTTGCGGTCGGTGATGTCTCGCACTACCGCAACCCACCGGTCATCGTTCTCGATCGGGCGCACCGAGATCTCGAGCGGAAAGCGCGTCCCGTCGCTGCGCACGCCATTCGTCTCATGGCGTTGACCCGCCCAATCCGCGAGTTGCCCGATCGCCGCGCTCCATTTCTGTCTGTGACCAGTGTCGTCACTCTCTCGGCTGCCCGGCGGGGGATTCCGCTCGACGAGCGCGGGCACCAGAGTCGCAAATGGTGCGTGCTCCAATTGCGCATCGAAGTCGAAGCCGAAGATATCTTCGGCAGCGCGGTTCATGCCGTCGATACGCCCCTGGCCATCGAGCGTGACGATACCGTCCGGCGCTGCTCCCAGGATAGCCCGTGTATGCGCCTCGCGACGCCGAATATTGTCCAGCGCCCAGGTCTTCATCGACTCGTAGGCGAACGTCAGGAGCCCGACCACCACGTATAATCCAGTCATCACGCTGAAGTCCCAGTAGACCTTCGTGATGCCCTCGAATGGTGCTCTCGCGATGACGCCCTTGGAGACGAGCAGGTAGTAGATCGACAGGCTCAGCGTGGAGACGCCCATCCAAACAAAGCCAGCAGGAATACTGCACAACAACACCGCGACCATCACGACGATGCATTGCCACCACAGGGACTCGCTGCCAAAGCCCAGGATGGCCACGGCGTTGACGATCAGGAAGGTATTGAACGTGATCCAGTGTCCGAGGACTCGATACGAAACCCCTCGGCGCATCAACAGGGGGGAGCCGCCGATGAGCACGGTCGCTGTCAGCAGCGTGACGACCGCGGGTACCGACTGCTCCATGACGTAGAGCACGGCGCCGTAGATAGGCCCCCAGATCGAGACAGCGATCGCAAAGAGTACAATGACCCGTGCGCGAAAGGCATTCTCCGTGTCCGCACGCAGCTCGTCGGTCAGAAACACGTTCGTCAACGTGCGGAAAAGACCTTCGTCGCGTTGCTCTCTCACCGATGACATGCCACCCCTCAATTCAGCTCGTGGGTACGCCCAGGCGCAGCGATCCTGGCGCTTTTGCTCGACCGCTGCTGGGCT
>JBNJFZ010000259.1:0-5864 GCA_051747295.1 Myxococcota bacterium | reverse complement strand
AGGCGGTCTTCGCCCGGCTCCGGCTCGCGCATCGTCCTGAATTTGATGAGCTCGAAGACCTCGCCGTCTTTGCCGGCTCGCGGCTGCACGAAGAAGATGGGGCTTCCCATGGTCAGGCGCACGGCGATCGACGCGGGGACCCAGAGCGGGCTGGTGGCCGCCAGGCCGGCGGCGCCGCCGACCAGGTCGAGGCCGCGCTTGGCGATGCGGTAGCCGGCGGATTTGAGGGTGTCGAGCATGATGAGACTTTGTTCGGAAGATGTGCTGCATGGCCGCAAGACTGGAGGAGCTTGCTCTGCGGCCCCGAGTTTCAGATAACTACAGCCGTCATTCAAGTACTGCCGGAGATCCAACCATGTCAGCCGATCAACCCGAAAGAATCTACCTCAAACCACCGCATATGGGAGGCGAGGAGCGCCGATTCGTCGGCGAGGCCTTCGATACGAATTGGATAGCACCTCTGGGGCCCAACGTCGACGGGTTCGAGGAGGAGTTCTGCGAGATGGTGGAGGCCGGGCACGCGCTGGCGCTGAGCTCCGGGACGGCCGCGCTGCACCTGGCGCTGATCGAAGCGGGCGTCGAGGCCGGCGACGAGGTCATCGTGTCCTCGATGACGTTTGCGGCGAGCGCGAATGCCGTGGTGTATCAGGACGCGAAGCCGGTGTTCGTCGACAGCGACCGAGTCAGTTGGAATATGGACCCGCACCTGCTGCGCGAGGTGCTCGACAAGAAGGCGCGCGACGCGAAGTTGCCGGCCGCGGTCGTGCTCGTCCACCTCTACGGCCAGTGCGCCGACATCGACCCGATCAAAGAGGCGTGCGATGAGTACGGCGTCCCGCTGATCGAGGATGCGGCGGAAGCGCTGGGCGCGAGCTACAAGGGCACGCCGCCGGGGACGTTCGGGCAATCGGGCATCTTCTCGTTCAACGGCAACAAGATCATCACGACCGGCGGCGGTGGGATGTTGGTCTCGGATGACGAGGCGCTCATCGAGCACGCGCGGAAGCTGTCGACCCAGGCCCGCGATCCCGCGCCGCACTACCAACACTCCGAGATCGGCTATAATTACCGGCTCAGCAATATCCTGGCGGGCGTCGGGCGCGGGCAACTACGGGTGCTGGAAGACCGCGTGGCCGCGCATCGCCGCAATTTCGCGTACTACGAAGAACACCTGGGCAGCCTGCCGGGCGTTGAGTTCATGCCGGAGGCCGATTTCGGCACCGCCACGCGCTGGCTGACGTGTCTGACCGTCGACCCCGAGGCCTTCGGCGCGACGCGCGACGACCTGCGGCTGGCCTACGAGGCGCGAAATATCGAGGCGCGCCCTGTCTGGAAGCCGATGCACATGCAGCCGGTATTCGAAGATTGCGAGGCGTTCGGCGGCGCTGTGAGCGAAGATCTCTTCGAGCGCGGGCTGTGTTTGCCGTCGGGCTCGGCGCTGACCGAGGAGCAGCTCGAGCGGATCGTGACGATCTTTCGCGACGTGCATCCGGGATGAGAGCCGAGACCGTCAGCATCATCACCGTCTGCCAGAATGCCGCCGAGACCATTGGCAACACGCTGCAGTCGGTGGGCGGCCAGACCTACGCCGACATTCAGCACATCGTGATCGATGGGGCGTCGACCGACGGGACGCGCGCGGTGGTCGAGCGCTTCGGGGCGCGGGTCGATGAGTTCGTCAGCGAGCCCGACGGCGGCATCTACGATGCGCTGAACAAGGGGCTGGAGCTGGCGAGCGGCGAGCTCGTGGGAGTTTTGCACGCCGATGATTTCTACGCGGACGCCGGCGTGATCGAGGGTGTCGTTTCTGCGCAACGCGAAGCCGACTCGGATTGTGTCTACGGGGATCTGATCTACGTCGACCGCGACGACCCCGGCCGCACCGTGCGCACATGGCGCGCCGGCGAGTTGGCCCGGTCTAAGTTGGAGCGCGGGTGGATTCCGCCGCACCCGAGCTTTTTTGCGTCGATGGAGGTGTGTGAGGCGGTCGGCCGCTACGATACGAGCCTGACGCTGGCGGCTGACTACGACTGGATGCTCACGGCGCTCTATGATCTCGGCGCGTCTGCTTCCTACCTGCCCGACACGCTCGTGCACATGCGTACCGGAGGCGCCAGCAACCGCTCGCTGTCGAACCGCCTGCGCGCACACCGCGAAGACCGGCGCGTGATGCGGCGGCACGGGATCGCAAAAGGGCCTCTCAAACCGCTGCTAAAGCCCTTTTCGAAGATTCCTCAGCTGGTCGACTGCCCCGACACCGATCCGATCTGCTGATGTCGCGCAACCGAGTGAGCGAACGGAGCACGCAAGCCGCGGCACGGAGGCCGCGGGGCGAGCACAGAGGCTCGCGCACCGTGTGCCTCACCGATCCGTCATAAAATCTTCCGGGTCGGCGCCGTCGAGGATGCCCTCCTGGGTGGTCGTGCCGAAGATCAGGGTGCGAAGCTTGTCGAGCGCCCTGGCGTTGACGCGGGAGACCCAGGATTTCGAGAAGCCGTAGTCGGCGGCGATGCTCGAGAGGCTCTCTTCTTCGAGGACGTGGCGTTGAAGGACGTCCTGTTCGAGCTCCTCGAGTTCTTCGGCGGCCTTCTGGAGGGCGATGGCGAGCTTCTCTTTGGCTACGCTGTCGCGTTGCGTGGGTGGGGTCTTGTGCTGCAGCAGCGCGAGCTCGTGCTGGCTGACCAGGCAGATCATCACGCAGCTGCCGACCATCTCGTCGAGGTAGTTCACCGAGTCGGCGAACGTCTTCGCGGTAGGGACTTCCTGGTTGGCCCGGAAGTTCGACTCCAGGTACTCGTTGATGGCCAGCGAGTCCCGGATCTCGCAGGCGGTCCCGCGTGTACCCCAGCCGCTCTTTCGCAGGCCGTCGTAGATGGCGCCACGAATACGATAAAACGCAAAGCTCGAGAACGAATTGTCCCGATCGGTCGGCGAGAAGCGCTCGTAGGCCTCCAGGAGCCCTCGAAAGCCCCAGTTGAGCATATCTTCGACCGGCACGTCCGTCTCGAGCCGATCGGCGATCTTGACCGCGGTATCAGTGACGAGCCCTCGATACTCGTCGACGATCTCTTCAGGGGTCATGTTTTCCACCAGCGCGGGCGGACCTTCACCTTTCGGTTTTGACTCAATCGATTCGCGGTCGGCGCTCACGGATCACCTCATCGACTCGGGCTCAGGGAGGTATCTCCCCCGAAAATATGTGTGCTTGAGGAGATAACCTAGCAGGCAGGTTCGATGAGGGTCAACGGACATTTACACACCTTTTAAGAGCACTTCAACGCCGTGAAAAGACAGCCGAAACCGGCGATTTTTATCCATATTTTCCTTCTTGAAACGCGCCCGATGTCACCGCAATCTTACACAAAAAGATTGCGAATGCGCCCAGATTATGTTTGAACTACACTCTGGAGCATAGTGGATATGTTCGTGGCGATGAGGAGGCGATCGCCGCGCGTTGGAGTGGCTCAGATGGAGAGTGCCGAGCGCTTCGTGATCAGGGCGCGCGCGCCGTCGTCGGCGAGGGCGACCTGGAGGGGGTCGAGGAACTCGCCCTCACACGGACCCAGGCGACATTCGCCCGATTCCGGATCGAATCGGGCGCCGTGCATCTGGCACATCAACACATGACCCGAATCGTCGAAGAATTCTCCGGTGCCGGCATCGAGCTCGGTCCCCCAGTGGGGGCACCGGTTTCGATATGCGACCCACTCACCGTTCCAGTTGACGAGGACGCCTTCCGCGGAACGACCGAATGCGTCGACGTACTCGAAGCGTGCGTTCGCGCCGTGCTCGTCGAGTCCGTTGAGGTCGACTTCGGCGAGCGCCCCGCGTCCGGGCCGGAGGGTCTGAGCGTTGTCGTGGTCTGACATGGGTACTGTCGTTTGTTGGAGAAACGGGAGAGACTTCCCGTACGAGGACGAGATTAGGACACGCGGCCATACGATCCAACTGTCGGGTTTGCGTACGCCCCCAACCGGGATGAACAAGAATAGATGAGTCGAGTCAACCAAAGATGGAAGGGAGCGAGCCGGCTGCTGCTGGCGACTGGTTTTATCGCGGCCACGATCGGAGCGCTGCCAATCGGCGAGTGCATGTTCGACCGGGCGAGCAACCCGGAGCAGGCGCGATATTCCACGGACGGTGATTCCAACTACTCGGCCACCGACATGGCGGACGAGGCACGCAATCGAGGCACGCCAACAGCCGGGTCATCGAATTACGTCGACCGCCTGTTCAGCGCGGCGCCGGGCTGCTACGAGGCGCACCCGATCCGCAAGAATAGCGCCATCTGGGCGGTGGCCTTCATCGCGCTCATCGGCTCGCTGCTCACACGCGTGCTCGCCGGACGCACGAACGACGAGGAGCTTCTCCGCGGCATCGACAGAGACGACTCTGCGCCTCGACCATCGCCGAGCGCGCCGCCCCCGAGCTCGAGCCACGACGAGCCGCCCGTGGAAGCGATCGACCTGAGCCAGGAGCTCCAGCTGTCGACCTACGACGATGCGCCGGAGTCTTCGGACAAGAACTCCGTGATGGCGTTCATGCAGGAGCGCGAGCAGAAGCTCGCCACCATCGACAGCCACCAACAGCACGTCTCAGATGGCGCCATCGATGGCTTCTACTGTCCGCCAGGACTCGCCGACAGTGCGGTGTTCTACGTCGAGCCCGATCACACCAGCGCGAGCGACTTCACCGAGGACGTCGACAAGCGCGTCGGTAATAAGGACGCCCCGTTCGAGACCATCGGTGGTGCGCTCCAGGCAGCCAGGACCTTCATCCAGCGCACACAGTCGCTCGCCCAGGTCCGCGTCGCGCCGGGGGTGTACCAGGAGTCGGTGGAGTTGCCCGACCGCGTCTCGCTGGTCAACCACCGGATGCCCGCCGAGGGCTCGGTCAAGCAACGCCTCAAGTGGGTGTGCGGCCAGACACAACTCGACGACGAGGAACGCGTCACGCTGCTGCCGTCGGCCGGCGACGCCTATGCGATAAGCGCCGAACCGGGGCGCAAGCAGGGCGTGTTCGGGCTCTGGATCATCGGTCGTGACGGCGTCAAGCAAACCGGGATCGTCGCCGACGGCTCGCGAGCGCTGGCCATCGTCCACTGCGCCATCGAGTCGTTTCGAGACGGCGGAATCGCCGTGGAGAATTGCGGCGATCAGCAACCCGACCAGGGCCTGAGCGTCATCGGCTCGCGCCTGCGGCAAAACGGTCGGCTGCGAGGCGGAGCGATCTTCGCCAAGAAGTCCTGCCTGCTCGTGCGCAAGACGATGTTGCACGACAACCGGGCCCGCCAGGGAGCCGGTGTCTTTACCGTCGACATGCGGGCGCCGGTCGAGCTGGTCGACGTGGGCTTCGAGAGGAACCACGCCCGCGTATCCGAGCGACAGGATATCGAGGATCTGGAGCCTCAAGAGTACGCCAAGAGCGCCGGCCATGGCGGGGGCGCGGCCTTTCTGCGGTCGGACGTGCGCTTGATCGACTGCAAATTCGTAGAAAACCGGGCCGACGCCTCCGGCGGCGCGTTCGTCGGGCTCGGGGCGAGGATCTCGCTGCGCCCCGGTGGAGCCGACGGTATGAGCATACGCGCGAATCGAGCCGAGTTCGGCGGGGCGGCCGCCCTGATCGGTTGGGCCGGATGCGCTGCGACGCTCAAGTTTACCGAAACGACGCTCCGACAGAACGTCGCGAAGACCTCCGGCGGCGCGATTGCCACCGCGGGGCTGGCGACCGTTCAGCTCAAGAACGCCGTCATCGAGAAGAATATCTGCGAGAGCCCCAGCGGCCTCGGCGGGGGTGTGGCGGTGCTTGTCGGCTCCCGCTTTATGGCCAAGGACACGAGATTTCGCGGCAATCGCTCGCGCGGG
>JBNJFZ010000258.1:3758-5956 GCA_051747295.1 Myxococcota bacterium | reverse complement strand
GGCGCCCGTCGAGGCGACCCGGAGTTGTCGCCAGCTCGACGCACCGCCGGACGACATCCACCAGTTATCGCCGCTGGAGCGAAAGACGTCGGTCTTGCCGTCGCCGTCGAAATCTCCGAAGCGAAGTGATGCGAGCGTGGCGCTGGAGCTGTTGAGCTGCGCCCACGGGCTGGAGCCGCCCGATGAGAAGCGCCACTGAGACCCGTTCGCGCTGAAGACGTCCGTCTTGCCATCTCCATCGAAGTCGCCGAAGGCCAGGCCCTCGATCGTGTGGGACGAGGTGTTGAGATCGCGCCAGCCGGACGTGCCGCCCGAGGACCACTGCCACTTGCTGCCGGTGGCGCGAAATAGGTCGGTCTTGCCGTCACCGTTGAAGTCGCCGAAGCCGAGGTCCTCGAGGTTCTCGGTGGCCGCCGCCAACCTGCGCCAGGGGTCGGCCCCGCCGTCGGAGACGCGTCGCTCGCCGCCGCTGATCGTGAACACGTCCGTGCGACCATCGCCGTCGAAGTCGCCGAAGCGCAGCCGGTCGACCGTGGCGCTCGAGGCGTTGCGCTGCTGCCACGAGCCACTCGCCGCGGACACCCACTGCCACTCGCTACCATCGGCACGAAAGACGTCGGTCTTGCCGTCGCCGTCGAAGTCGCCGAAGCGTAGTCCGTCGACGCCATAACTCGACGCGGCCGCGTTTGTCTGCGGTCCGACGCCGCCGGGCCAGTAGCACCAGCGGACGGGCTCGCAGTCGGCCGCGGACTGGCCGTAGCGATTCGCCGCGGCCCCGTTCGGCGACTCGTCGACGTAGAAATTCCCGTAGTGAAACCGTTGCAGTGCCGCGCTGGACGCGTCGCTGTTGGCCAGGCAATTGTCGTAGAGCCACGCGCCGTGCTGGGGCCGACCGCGAATGACCATCGCGTAGACGTCGCCGGCGAGCACCGTGTTGTCGTGGATGAGCATCTCGCCGCCGGCCAACTCGCTGCCATTGTCGGTATTCTCATCCTCGCCGTGCATGTCGAAGACGTGCCCGATGGCGTTGTCCGTCACCAGGTTGTGCCGCGCGTGGTAGTCTTGGCCGGGCTCGCCGCTCCCCGCGACCGCGTGTCGGTAGTAATCGAAGCGATTCCACTCGATGAGCGAGGTCACCAGGCCGTCTCCGCCACGCGTGAGGACGACCCCGTAGCCAAGTCCCTGCCGCTGCGTGTGGTGGATGTAGTTGTGGTGGATGTGGCTGTCGACCGAATCGGTCAACCAGACCCCGGCGTAGCTAAAGCCGGCGATCTCGCAGTTGTCGACCTCGAGCCGGTCGTGCCCGCGGCTCTGAATGCCGATCGACGCCTCGGTGCAGTCGCGGCAATTGCGCCCGTCTGTCCGATCCTCGCCGGTGCAGTGGTTCGGCCACTCATCGGGGCATTCCCCTTCGTCGGCTCCATAGAGGCGCAGCCCGGTGATACGAACGTCGTTGCCACAGGGCTTGAGGATGGGTCGCTTGACCGTCTCGGTGGTGTAGATGAGTGCGCCGGGCGATTGGTCGAGCCCGCGTCCGCCGGCCAGCCACACCCCGCCCGGGATGCACAGCGACTCGCCGGTGAGGTCGATGCGCGCTGTGTCGGCGACGTAGACGACATCGCCCTGTTGGGCGGCGCCGAGCGCGGCTTTTAGCTCGGATTTGGTGCTCACCACGGTCATGCATCGGTCGTCGCGTTCGACCGGGTCCGGGTAGCCGATGCCCCCGCCGTAGCGCCAACTCGCCGACTGGGAGGGCTGCCCGATCGCAGCACGGCTCTGCGGATCGCACGGACCAGCGGCATCCTGCGTGTCGTCGGTGCCCCCGTCCGACGGCGCGTCGGTGTCCGGGGAGGCCGTGTCATCGTTCGAGCTGCCGTCGTCGGGCTGCTCGGTGTCGTCGGACGTATCTGCGTCTGAGGCACCGTCGTCGGTCGCGGTGTCCGAAGCATCAGCATCGGTGTCACCGGGGCCCACCGTGCTCTCGAGGTTGCAACCTGCGAGCATGCTCGCCACGAATATCAGCGTCCAAATCGTCCGTCGGCGCATCAGGTTCCTCCGCCAGTCAAGTACCATGACCAGAGAGTAGCGGATTCGCCCGAGCGCGCCCAGCCACGCTCGCCTCGCGTGCGAGGGCGTCTCCGAAGGTCTCGACGAAGAGACGCCGCGAGCTTGGTAGCCCCGCACCGGACATCTCAGGG
>JBNJFZ010000258.1:0-3658 GCA_051747295.1 Myxococcota bacterium | reverse complement strand
ACCACGTCGAGGATGACGTTGCTGTCGACGAGCACAGGCGTCACTTGTCGCCCCGTGTAAGCTCCAGGATCTCGTCGGTGCTCATATCCACACTCGCCTTGCCGCGCAGTCGTCGCACGAGGCGCTCACCGCGCCCGTCGGTTTGTTCATCGGCCTTGCGCAGGCGCACCGAGTCGCCTTCGACCTCGAAGACGACCTCGGTGTGCGGAAGCAAACCCAACTGCTCGCGAACCTCGACCGGTATGGTCACTTGTCCTTTTGATGTGATGCGCATGGCTACCTCCCAGAGGAATTCTTACATCCAAAAGTAATACCTCACATCACAGCGGTCAATTCCGAGCACGCCCAGCCACGCTCACTTCGCGTGCGAAGGCCTCCCCGCAGCTACTTCTTGCCGATGAACCGAATGACCTCGGCCTCGCCCGAATGGCCCGGCCCTTCGTCGAGGTGGACGGTGCGTTCCTCGAGGAGCTCGGGGTGTAACTCGGCGAAGTCGTGCTGGATGATCTCTTCGGTGTAGAGCTTGTCCCGGGACTTCGGTCCGCCGGTATCGTTTTGGAGTTGCTCCGGCGTGAATGCTTCAAGGAAGAGATATCCCCCGTCGGCGAGCGCTCGAATCGCCTTGGCGTGGGTCTGCTTGCGCACCTCGGGCGACATGTGCACGTAGGTCATGATCACCGCCTCGTAGCGGCCGTCCTCGGGCTCCCAGTCGGCGAAGTCGGACTTGATGGTGCGAATCAGCACGTTCGCATCCGACATCAGCTCCTTGGTCTTCGCGATGCCCTTTCCGGAGGCGTCGACGGCGGTGACCTCGTAGCCCTTCTGGCCCAGCCAGACCGCGTCTCGGCCCTCGCCGGAGCCCAGAACGAGCACCTGTGAGGGGGCGTGAACATAGGTCTCGACGCTGGCGGCGACGAACGCGTTCGGGTCGGTGCCATAGCGGTAGTGGTCGACGTTGTACTTATCGTCCCAGAAGGACTCGGCGTTGTCGATCATGGTGGTCTCCAAGCGTGGTTGAGGTGGGTCAATTCGTCGAGACTACTGCCCGATATCGTCTCTGAGCAGGCGGCCGACGTGGCCGGTCGCCTGGACGTTGTCCTGAATGGTCTGGATGGTGCCATCGGTGTCGATCAAGAACGTCGACCTCACGATGCCCATATACTTTCGTCCATAGTTGGTCTTCTCACGATAGACGCCGTATGTCTCGGCGACTTCGTGGTCCGGGTCGGCCAGCAAGGTGAAGGTCAGGTCTTCCTTCTCGCGAAATTTCGCGTGGCGCTCGACGGGGTCCGGGCTCACACCCACGACCTGCCAGCCGTGCTCCTGGAACGTCTCCAGGTTGTCGCGAAAGTCCGTGGCCTGTGTCGTACAGCCCTTCGTCATGTCCTTGGGGTAGAAATAAAGCACCAGCTTGCCCTCTTCGAGTAAATCGCTGAGGGATACTTCCCCGCGATCATCGCTCTCGAGCGTAAATTCGGGGGCCTGCTGTCCTTCTTCGAGCTCCGGATTGATGCCCATGGGTACTCCGTCAGAATTGAGATTGAGGTAAGCAAATGCGGAAGGGATATTCTCGCACGCCCGACAGTTAGACAAGCCTCCGTGCCACGACGAGCGGCGGTCCTCTCCGGGTTATCCCTGCCGGGCCGGATCGTAGAGCCGCGTCGGGCCATCGACGCACTGCTCGCCGAGCTCGAAGTCGTGGGAGACGACGATGCGAACGTCGGGTTGGTCGGCGTGAAAGGTCCGCAGGGCACGCAGTGAGCGCTTCATGTCACCTCGAGCGTGTGCGACCTGGCGAGGGAAGTAGCCGAGCGAGCGGCGCCCCTGAAACTGGCTCGTGCTGAAGGCCGCATCGCCCGCGAACAGGATGGAGGATTCCTCGAACTGCAGGCGGTAGCCCACATGACCGGCACTGTGTCCGGGGAGGCCGATGGCGCGAATGCTGCCGTCGCCGAAGATGTCTTCCCCCTGCGAACCGGTGTCCAGGTGCGGGGGCATCGCGAAGAGCTCGACGTCGTCGTCGCGCTCGTCGAAGTCTTCTGGTTGTACACCGGACTTGAACGCGCTGAGGCCTTCGAGGCTTCGCGAGCGCTCCCATTCGTCGCTGCAGACGTGGATCGTGGCGTTGGGCAGCTCGTGGAGCCCCCCGGTGTGGTCGAAGTGCAGATGCGTCATGCAGATATGCTGGACCTCGTCCGGTCGGAAGCCGAGCTGCTGGACGCGAGCGCCTACGGACCAATCCTCATCGAACTTCATGCCGGTGGTGCGCGCGAGGGTGCCGATAAATTTGCCCAGGTTGCCGAAGCCAGCGCGGCCGAAGGGCGCGTCGATGAGTATGGGGCCGTGCTCCGGGTGGATGGCCAGGCCGGCCAGGAAGGGGAGGCGTGGGAAGTCGAGCCGCGCCCCTGCGACGAACGCGGGGCGAGGTACGCGGATCCATCCGCAATGAAAGAGCCAGAATTGCTCGAGCATCGTGTCCGTCCTTGTCGGTGGTCACACGCGAGCGATGAGTTCGCCGTCTTCGAATTGAAGCGGGGCGTATACGATATCTCCCGTGCGCCGGTCGGGGGCGCCCGTCAATTTGACCCGCAGGTAGTCCTCGGTGACACCGTAGTCGTTCTCCTCGACGACGATCTCGGCGGCCTGACCGGCTCGGTTACGCCGATACGCTTCACCCTTATCGAGCGCCAGTTCGCGAAGGTCTTTGCTGCGCGCGGATTTGACGTCGCCGTGGACCTGGTAGTCGAGGTCCGCGGCGATGGTTCCGTCTCTCTTCGAATAGGGGAACACATGCAGATAGGTGAACGGCAGGACGTCGACGAGCTCGCGGGTGTCCTGGAAGTCGAGGTCGGTCTCGCCGGGGAAGCCCACGATGACGTCGGCCCCGAGGCCGAGGTAGGGAAGTCGGTCGGCGATCTCGAGGATCCGGTCGCGGTACTGCTCGCGGGTATGCCAGCGGCGCATGCGTCGCAGCACGGAGTTCGAGCCCGATTGCATCGGGACGTGCAGGTGTGGGACGAGCCGGCCGCCGGACTGCTCGAGCAGGTCGACCATCAGGTCGTCGATCTCGGTCGCCTCGATGCTGCCGAGGCGAAAGCGCACGTCCGGGACGTCTTCGAGCAGGCGCGCGATGAGTCGCGAGAGCGTGTGCTGGTCCTTCCCGCCGTCCAGATCGTGGCCGTAGTGACCGATGTGAATGCCCGTGAACACGATCTCGCGGTGGAACTCGGCGAGCCGGCGAGCTTCCTCGACGATGGCGTCCTCACTGCGAGAGCGGCTCGCGCCGCGGGCGACCTTCGTGGCGCAAAACGAGCATCGGCGGTCGCAGCCGTCTTGAATTTTCATCCAGCCGCGTGTTCCGCGCTCGTTTCGCTCGAGTAATTCCCCGCCGATGGGCTCTTCGTCGCGCTCGAGCAATGGCGCCTCGGGGGCGATGAGCCCGGCGACCTGGACCGCATCGTGTCCCTCGACCACGCCGTTGACCTGGTCCATCTGCAGGTATTCGTCGAAGCGAAGCGCGGCCGAGCAGCCGGCCACGATGATCTTGATGTCTGGGTTTTCGCGCTTGAGCTTGCGGATGGCCTTGCGCGCCTGTCGGTCGGCGTTGTTCGTGACGGTGCAGGTATTGACGACCGCTGCTTCGGCGTCGTGAGGGTCG
>JBNJFZ010000257.1:0-5978 GCA_051747295.1 Myxococcota bacterium | reverse complement strand
TGGCGTTGATCTCGTCCTCGGTGATCGGGTCGGTCATACGCGGCCCGACGTTGCCGTCGTCACGCTTCTCCCAGTACTCGGGGAAGTAGTTGAGCACGTCCTCGGAGCCGCTGAAGTTGTGCATCAGCCCGAGCGTGTGCCCGACCTCGTGCGCGATAACGGCGGTGTAGATCGCCTTTCGGATCTTCTCGTAGACCTCGTCGGACGGCTCGTCCTTGAGCTCACGGGCCAGGCCCATGAGCGCGTCGTCGGCCATGCCGGCGAGGTACATATTGTTCTCGGCGGCGAACTTCTCGCGAAGACGAGCTCGCGTCATCGCCTCGCGTGCGAACCCACCACGGGCCACGCTGGCGCGCTGCATGTCGTGGTCGGTGATCTCAGTCGACGGGTCGTGGCCGGTGGCCATCAGGACCTCATCGTTGACCAGTAGGTCTTCGATGTAGGACCCCTTGAGGTTCTTCAGGCTCCGATTGGAGGCCTGATGCGCGGGGTTGAGCGAGCTGTCGCGGTGGATCGTCTCCATGTAGGGCTCGATCCAGGACTCGAAGCCGATTTCTTTCTGGATCTCGACGTCTTGCTCGGTGACCTCGAAGCGGGGTCCGTCCCACTTTTCGGTCATATTCTTCAGGAAGGGCTCGTTGCCCGTCAGGTCGTGGGTGCGGTTGGCACTGCCTTCGCCGTTGTTGACGCGCTCCTTCCAGCTCTCGAGGCTGACGCCGTCGATGAAGTCGTCTTCGCTCAGGTTGCCGTTGAGCAGCTCGATCATCTCGAGCGTGCGGTACGCCGCCGTGTTGTTGTGGTGGTAGACGTAGGCCTGACCGCTGATGATCTCTCCGGTCTGGGGGTCCTTGTTCGCCGGACCGAATCCGAGGAGGCCGTACTTCATATACTTGGGGACGTACGCCATAAACGAGTAGCGGATATCGCCGAGTCGCGGCGAGGTGCCTTCGGCTCCACATTGCGCCGGGTCATCGGCTTCGACCGGGTTGTTCGGGCACAGGATGAATGCGTCTTCGTTGGGCTGGAGGTCGTATCCAGCCGCGGTGACTGCACCTTCGAACGCCTTATTCCACTGCTCACCGACGGCGATGGCCATCGGCTTGAGGTCGTCCGGGAAGTCGCGGTTGACGTGGTAGACAATCGGGTCGAGGACGCGATCTTCGACCGGGAGGACGTTTCCGTCGCGGTCGTACCACTTCTTCCAGAGGTTGAAGCGGTTGATGTAGCGCTTCTTGCCCTGCTCACGAATGCCTTCCTGCTCGTCGTAGTTGTAACGAACGGTGTCGAAGTAGCCGAAGATCGAGCTCTTATTCCCGGAGTAATCCATCGGGATATACTCTTTGTCCGGGTCGATCTTCATGAAGCTGTTGCGGATGGTGTACTCGCCGGCGCCACACTCTTTGAACTCGTAGCCACGAAGCCAGCACAACGGAATATCGCCGTAGCCCGGGAAGTAGATCGACCCGGCCTTGGCGAAGAGCTTGTTGGTGATGTCGAAGTAGTTGAGCGGCCCGTCTTGGTCCTGCTCCCCGCGCTCACCGTAGTCGAAGACCGGGGCGTGCGCGTTCGGGATATCGTCGCCATCGTCTTCCTGGACATAATAGGGGACCGGCTCGACCGACTTCGCCTCGAAGTTGAGGTCGTAGTTGGTCACCCTGTTGGCCGACCAATCCACGCGGATGTACTCGCGCTCGTGCCAGGGGCGGTCGGAGCGATCCTCATAGATAATGTTGCTCTGCTCGCCGGTCGACGCGTTGTACTTGCGCTGAACGTCGAAGTGGCTCTGGATGCGATACGCGGCGATGACCTCGCCTTTGTATGCCTCGCCCTCTTCGATCTTCTGGTCGGCGCCCTCGACGAGCTCGGTCTGACGGCGGGCGTACAACCAGTTCTCCTGGATATCCCACTTCACCCGGGTCAGCCCGCTGTTATCCATCGAGCCGATGAAGGTAAAACCATCGGCGGCAGGCATGTCCACGACGGTGCGCTGGGAGTACCACTCGCCCTCGAGGTCGGATTTTACAATCTTATTGGGTTGAGTACGGTCGATGTCACCGACATCTTCAGCACAGCCCGCTACAGCGAATACCGCCGCCAGGCATACCGCCCAGGCGACCAATCTACGGGAAAACACTCTCATTCTTTGTCCTTCTCGATTCCTTGAAACAAAAAGCTCCGCGAATTCCACTCGAGCCTCGCATCCGTGCTGGAATTGAGCGCCCAAGTGTCCACCCGACAGAGCCGCGTGATATACGCCACCTAAAAACAGCAAGATTCGTTCCGTTCGTTGGCTAACACCCGTTAACACGAACACGAACCAACCGCCGAGGCCGTCCAGCGCGGTCCACTTCGGATCTGATCTGCAATTCTCTGTGTCTTACCCGCGAAGATGTGGGGAGGTGTGGGTCCACTGATCACGCACTGACACCGGGTAAAGTCACGACGCCATCGTCATGATGTGCTTCATGAACTGCACCAACAGAGCGTTGGCATCGGGGCTGGGCCGATGCATCTCGAGTGCCCGCCGTTCGGCCTCTTCGGCGGTGATTCCCTCGCCGCCGTAGTGGCGCAAATAAGTCATGTAGCGCCGGGCATTGTCGCGCCAGCTCAGCTCCGGGTGGAACTGGGTGGCGACGATCGGGAGGTCTCGGTATCGCACCGCCTGGTGCGGGCAGCGCTCACTCTCGGCGAGGACTGTCAGCTCCTCGGGCACCCGGGTGGCCGAGTCGTTGTGCCCGAACTGCGCGTCGAATTCGTCGGGATGCTCGCCAAAGAGCGGGTCCGCCTTGCCGGCCTCGGTCAGATAGACGCGGTGCGTGCCCAGCTCGGCCATGGCGTCGACGCTCTCGACCCGCCCACCGAAGGCCTGGACGATCGCCTGAAAACCGAAACACGAGGCGAACATGGGCATCTGGCGGCGCACGACGTCCCGCATCAGCTCCAGCAGATCCTCGTGCCAGTCGAAGCCCCCCTTCACCAGCGAAAAATCGCCGGCTCCTCCCACCATCACCATGTCGTGGTCGAGCAGCTCGACGGAGCTGACCGGGTCGGTCGCCAGGTTCAGGCTTGTGAAGGCACTCTCGGGGATCTGGCAGCGCGCCGCGAAGCACTCGAGCTCGTGGCGAGCGCTCTCGTCACCCGCACAGCGAGCCTGAACCAATAGGATAGCGGGGGTGTCGGTCTTCAAGGGCGTATACTCGATTCGGCTACTCGATTTGGGGGTACGTGCTCAGTAACGATGGAACCACTGTAGGCCATTGTCCAGATGGAAAATCTTGGAGTGGCCAGGATAGGCGGGGCCGAGCATGCCCTTGAAGACACCTTCTTCGGCCAGCGTATCGAAGACCTGGTGCAGAAACCGGCGATGCTTCTTCGCAAACCCGCGTTTCGCGTCCCAGTGATCCTCCAGCGAGACTTCAAACGCCTCCCGCGCCTTGCCTTTTACCTCACCGTCGCCCTCGTACGCCTCGAAGACGAACCCTGACACGTCGAAGGCGTTGCCGAACGTATGTTCACTCCACTTCTCGCCCTTGCCGCCGACCGTCTTACAGACGTGGCCCCCGTAAGTGATGATCTCGTCGGGAGGCCGACCGTAGATATCGACCGCGGCTCTGTGAACGACCCGCTCGAACATGCGCAGCCGCTCCTTGAAGTACGGATTGACCTCGATGGTCCGGTTGTAGGGGACGAATTCACCGGCGTAGTCGACCAACTCGACTTCGGGACATGCGTCCTTGGAGGCTTTCGACGCGTCCCTGGAGAATTCGTCGGGTGGGTACACGGGCGGTTGGTTTCGATTCCTCTCGGCGTTGGGCGTCTCGGTCTCCGGTGGCCCTCCGGCATGGGCGGGAGCACACCCCAGCGCACCCGCGATGCAGATCACGACGGCCGTGATCCAGACCGGACTCGCTCTGAAGGCCCCCAACTGCGCTGCGCTGATGTCACGTCCCATCGATACCTCACGTCCGAAGGATTCTCCGCGGTGCCCGCATGGATGCGGTTGCCCATCTGCTTCGGCTGGTTTTATTGAGTATAACCGCAACTCGACCGTCTCGCTAAATTCTCTGTGCTCAGACCCGTAGATGGAAGCCCTGGAAGTCACCGTTAGACTCGTGTCCGGCGTCGCTCTGATGCTCGCCAACGCGTTCTTCGTCTCCGTGGAGTTCGCGATGACGCGTCTTCGACAATTTCCGAGCGAGAGCATCGACGACGACTCCGGTCTCGAGCGTGCATGGAAGATGACGGAGAAGCTCGAGATCTATTTAACTGGATGTCAGCTCGGGATCTCGGTGACGAGCATCCTGCTCGGCGTGATCGCCGAGCCGGCGATTACCTATCTATTCAAACCGTTCTTCGAGCTGATCGGCGTCCCCGATGCCCAGGTCGCGACAGTCTCGGTCGTCATCGCGGTCGTCTTCATGAACCTGGCTCACAAGATCTGGGGTGAGCAGGCCCCGACATATCTCGGCGTCGAACGCCCACTCGAAGTCGCGAGAGCCCTGGCCCCTATCCTGTACTGGTGGACCAAGATTACATACCCGTTCATCTACCTCGGTGACGGCCTCGCCAAGAGTACGCTGCGCCTGTTCGGCGTGGAGGTGACCCGTTCCTGGACCGAGGGAGACGAGGGCGAGGATGAGGTCGAGATTCAGTCACGCAGTCAGTTGAAGCGAAAGATCAACGAAATCCTCGGCCAGGGAGAGATGAGCGAGGAGCGCAGGCGTGAAGTCGTCAATGCGCTCGAGATCGGCGAGCGTTACGTCGCGGATATCATGATCGCCAGAGACGACGTCACCACGATCGATGTCTCAGTCACACCCGAGCGCTTGCTCGAGTCGTTGGGCGAGCACGAATTCGTGCGCTACCCGGTCGTCGATGACGGAGAGCCCGTCGGGATTCTCTACTCCCCCGGGGTCTTCAAGCATGTCCAACGCCTCCGCGACGGCGAAATGAGTGTCCGTGAACTCGCCTCCGACGCCGTCACTGTGGCCGACGATTTGCCGATCAGCGAGTTCGTCGACCGGCTCCAGGAGGTCAAGCAAGAAGCCGCCTTCGTCTGCCGAGACGGGGATTGGATCGGCTTCGCCACGGTGACCGACGCGTTCGAAGACGTGCTCGGCGACCTCGAGGACCCCTTTGACTGAGGCGTTGGCGCCGGCTCGAACGAGGCGTTGGCGCCGGAGAACTCGACGTGTTCCAAAAAACTCGGGAGGATATGTTTCGATAATCGGGCGGCTCGCATCCCAGCTGTGAAGTTCGATTCGTGTGTAAGAAGTCGGACCGAGCCTCGGCCTACGGGAAAACGTCATCCGTACAACAGGGTGGCCCGCGACGTGCGCATACGAGCCGCGTCGGTCGGCTCGTCGGACAACCCGGCAAACCTGATTCTGATTCAGGAGATCACCAGCCAGCGGGAGCTCGAGCGTAACAACCAGACGATGATGCAGAGCCTGCGCTCGATGCTGAAGGGTGACCAGGACGCTTTGACGCCGCGCTCGCTCGAGCTCTCCGTAAGCTCCCCCATCGAAGGTGCGAAAGTCGAGATCAACGGCGAGTCGTACGGAAAGCTGCCGGCCAAGCGGACGCGGAGGTTCCAACTCGATTGGCCAGACGACGCGCTGATTGTCGTCATCAGTCACCCCAACTACGAGGACTTCGTGGCTCGCTTTCCTGCATCGGCGCTCGGCGAGCAAAATGAGCTGCAGCCGACGCAATCGGACTTCGCGCCCAGGACTGACGACGGGTAAGGCTACTCTCCAGACTCGGGCGTCTCCACGTCTTCATCCTTCAGCACGACTCGGACGGTCTTGACGACCAGGAGCACGAGCGGAAGCCCGTGCGCGAAGAGGTCGAAGATGTCGAGGGGCCGCGTGAGCGTTCCGTCGAGCAGCATCCGAATCTTTTGCATCAAGTGAGGCTCGTCCCCCGCCGGCCAGGGCGCCATGCCCATCAGCACAGCGAGCACGGCGAGGAAGGGA
>JBNJFZ010000256.1:0-6074 GCA_051747295.1 Myxococcota bacterium | reverse complement strand
GGAGTCAGACTCTACAGAGGTCGAGTCGAGGTCGAGCTTTCGACGCCGGTCGGGTTGGGGCCACCCGAGCCTTTCCCCTTCTTTCTGGGCTCGCCATCGGGCCCCATCTCGATATCGAGCCTTCCCTGTCGGGCCCGAATCTGAACCAGCTCGACTTTCATCAGCGCCGGCGCGACGTCGGCGGGCTTCTCACGCGTTGCGAGGCGCTCCCAGGTTCGTCGTCCCCACGGCCGTGGAATGTGGTAGTAGTACGTGAAGTCGTCCGGATTGAGGGACTGCTGTTGTCCAGGAGGGATCTCGTCGGTCGTCCACAGGTACTTCTCGTTGAGCACGACTCGCACGCCGGTCCACTTCGACTCGCCGGTATTCTTCAGGAAGAACTGCTGGTCGTCGATCTCCTGGAGCTGGCGAATGTCGAACTCGGCACCGAGCTCGTTGTCGGAGTTCGGGCTGCTGAACGCCCAGATAGCACTGCCGATCGCGACCAGAGCGTAGAGCGCGATGGTCGCGATCTTCTCGGGCTGATGGCGGCCGCCCTTGGTGAACAGCGACTCGATGACGTCGTTGAACTGTTCGAGGAGTTTTTCCACGTGGCTTCGTGTATGAAACTGTTCGGATGACAACGGACACATTTATAACGCGTCGCAGGCGGTTTGGATAGGCATTCCCGCAATTTTTACTGCAACCTCGGTCTATTAAACCGAGCGGTCACCCTCCAGTGACTGTCGAGTCATAAAAACGCGTGTCTTGACAGGGATTTCGCCGAAACACTATCAGATTGCGCCGTTTGAAAATGGGCACCCATCTCATCAGCGCCGGGCAGCTATGGCAGACAACGAAACGACTACAGCCGCGTTCTACGACGTCGACGGGACGTTGATTAAGACGAACGTGGTCCACGCGTACGCCTACTATGCGGTCAATGCACCGCATATGCTGGACAAGCTCACCAAGGCCGCCGGGCTGGTGGCCAGCCTGCCGTGGTACTGGATCGCCGACAAATTTGACCGGCGAAAGTTCAACGAATCGTTCTACAAAAACTACGCGGGGTACAGCGAAGATCGACTGATCGTCATCGGCCAGGAGGTCTTCGACAACGTGATCCGACCCAATATTTTCGAGGGCGCGCGCTCCCTGCTGGAGAAATCTCGGGAGCAAGGCCACCGCCAGATTCTGATCACCGGCGCGCTCGACGTCATCACCGAGCCCCTGGCTGACTTTCTCGGCGTCGAGGACTTCGTGGCCAACAAGCTCGAGCTCAAGGACGGCGTGGCGACGGGCCGGCTCGAAAAGCCGGTGGTCGCCGGCGCCAATAAGGCGCTGTGGGTCCGACGCTACGCCGAGCGCCACAACATCGACCTGGACGGCTCGTTTGCGTACGCCGACAGTGGCTCGGACATCCCGCTGCTCTCGGTCGTCGGCAACCCGTGTGCCGTCAATCCGGATTTCCGAATGAAGACGAATGCCCGCGCCTACGACTGGCCGGTTCTGAATTTGAAGTAATTGTGGGGCGCAACTTTAGCGCCCACCAACACCGAGGACGACCCACGCATGGCACGTAATCGACGAAATGTCGTCATTCTAGACGAAGACTCTCCGCCCCGCATCTTCCACTACGGGGAGGACTTCATCTCGGCCAAGCTCCCCGCTGGCACCCGCTGTCTGTACTCGAACCCGCCGATGAAGCCGATCGAAAACCGCGGCGCGGCGATTCGATACGCCCTCAACCACCCCGAGGGTGATGTCGACCCGCTCTTCGCGCAGCTCGAGCCGGGCATGAAGGTCACCATCGCCATCGACGACATCAGCGTTCCGCTGCCGCCGATGAAGACGCCTGATATCCGCCAGGAGATCCTCGAGATCCTCATCCAGATGTTCAAGGATTACGGGGTCGAGGACTTCGAGATGTTCTTCGCGCTGGCCCTGCATCGCCGGATGACCGAGAGCGAGATCAAGCGGTGCGTCGGCTCAGACATCTTCAACGAGTACTACCCGGACCGGCTGTACAATATGGACGCCGAGGATCCGGACGAGATGAAGTTCATCGGTGAGACCGACCAGGGCGAAGAAGTCGAGATCGTGAGGCGAGCCGCCGACAGCGACCTGCTGATCTACGTCAACGTCAACTTCGTGCCGATGAACGGCGGCTACAAGTCCATCGGGACCGGGATGTCGGGGTACAAATCCATCCGACACCACCACAACCCCGAGACCATCCTGGACTCCGATTCGTATATGGATCCGGAGAACTCGGCGCTGTACGACAGCAATACCCGGATCGGAATGATGCTCAACGAAGAGTTGAACATCTTCCATATCGAGACCGCCCTCAACAACAAGATGTACGACGACCAGCTCGACTTCATGGCCAGGCCCGAGGAAGACTGGACGGGTGCCGACCACCTGAAGTTCAAGTCACTCCAGTACGCCCTCCAGAAGGCACCTCGCTCCGCCAAGCGCACCCTATTTCACAAGATACCGGCCGACTACGGCCTCATCGGATGCTTCGCCGGCGAGACGGAGGCCGTCCACGATAAGACCCTGGAGAAGTGCTGGCAGCAGCACGCCATCGAAGTCGACGGGCAGTCCGACATCGTCATGTACGGCATACCGTTCGAGAGCCCCTACAACGTCAACTCGATCATGAACCCCCTGCTCGTACGGGTCATGGCGCTGGGGTATTTCTTCAATATGTATCGCGGCAAGCCGCTCATTAAGAAAGACGGAACGCTGATCATCACGCATCCGTGCTACGACGACTTCGACGCCGACCACCACCCCAGCTACATCGAGTTCTTCAACCGCTGCCTGCCCGAGACGCGGGACTCCCACAAGCTGGCGCACAAATACGAAGAAGAATTCGCGAACAACCCGAGCTACATCGAGATGTTCCGTCGCGGAAACGCCTATCACGGCGTGCATCCCTTCTACATGTGGTACTGGTGCGAGAACGGTCAGGATCATATCGGGCGCGTCATCGTCGTCGGTGCCGAGAACGAACACGTGCCCGAGCGGCTCGGCTGGGAGCGCGCCGACACCATCGACGAAGCACTCGACATGGCCCGTGAGACACACGGACCCGATCCAAGCATCAGCATGATGCACCATCCGCCGTTCGCGGTGGCCGACGTGAAGTGAACAGGTGGCCTTTGATCGACCACGCCGCAACTCGGCGCCGATGCACCCCACCGCGAGGAGATTTGAGACATGGCACAACACGAATCGAGCCACAAAGAGCGCTCCGAGTCCAGCAATAACGGCTCTCAGGAGCTTGCGAACACCGAGGCGCAGTGGTCTGTCTCCGAGATGCTGTCGGGCAAGCGACTGCTCGTCACCGGCACCACCGGATTCCTGGGGAAGGTCTACCTGTCGCTGATACTCAAGTACCACCCCGACATCGACCAGATCTACCTGTTGATCCGCCCCAGGAAGAACCAGACGGCCGAAGAACGCTTCTTCGATTCGATCGCGCCATCGGGCGCGCTGGACCCGGTACGTGAGACCTACGGCGACGGATATCTGGACTTCCTCACCGAGAAGGTCACCCCGCTCCCTGGCGATATCACCGAGGAGTACCTCGGGCTCGACAAAGACGAAGCACGCGCCCTCTCCTCGCGCCTCCACGCCATCATTAACTCGGCGGGGCTGACCAACTTCAACCCGAACCTCGAGAACGCCCTCGAGATCAACACGCTCTCGCAGCGCCACCTACTGGGTTTTGTCCGGCTGGGGGACAACAACGCCTCGCTCATGCACGTGTCGACGTGTTTCGTGGCCGGAAATGTCTCCGGCCGCGTCCCGGAGGTCCTGCCGGGGCCGACGCGTTATCCGAACTACGATGACATCGGCGCGCTCTACGACGCCGACCGCGAGATCGAGGACTGCCTGGCGATGATCGAACACGCCAAGGCGCTCGCCGACGACCAGGAACATCAGACGCAGTTCGAAAAGAAAGCGCGCGAGAAGATGCGCGCCAAGAACCTCGACCCGTCCGACCAGGACGCGCTCGAAGAAGAAGTCGACGATCTCAGGTGGAAGTGGTTGCGAGACCGCTTGTCCCGGGAGGGACGCGAACGCGCATCATTCTGGGGTTGGCCGAATATCTACACCTACACCAAGTCCCTGGGCGAGCGCGTGCTCGCCGCCGCCAAGGACGAGGTCAATCTCTGCGTGTATCGCCCCGCCGTGGTCGAGAGCGCGATGAGCTTCCCGAAGCGCGGATGGAACGAGGGGATCAACACTACCGCCCCCCTGCTCTACCTGATGAACAAGGGTCACCGCTCGATCCCGACACGAAAGGGCGTGCGCTTCGACGTCATCCCCGTCGACTACGTCGCGGGCGGCATGGTCGCAGCGACGGCCGCCATGATTCGCGGAGAGCAGGACGACGTGTATCACAGTGGTTCGAGCCACGTGAATCCGGTGACCGTCGACCGGCTCATCGACCTCTCCTCGCTCGCGAACAGGAAGCTTCGAAACAAGGACGCGCGCAAGCCGCAGTGGCAGAAAGTCCTGCTCAACTCGCTCGACGGCGTCCGCGTGAGCAAGTCGACCTTCAACCGCCGCTCGGCGCCGGGCCTCAAGAAGGCCGCCAAGGGCCTGCAAGGCCTGCTCGACAAGGTCCCCACCCAGTATATGGGGGGCTTCGGAAAGGCGGTCAAAGCGGTAAAGAGCGGGGCGAAACAGGCTGAGCGCATCTCGAACGTCAGCGCGAAGGTCTTCGAGTTGTTCATGCCGTTCATCCACGACAATAAATTCGAGTTTGTCGCGACCAACCTCGCCGATATCGAGGCGAAGTTGCCCGAGCCGGAGCGACAGCGCTACGGCATCGAGCCAGTTCGACATATCTCGTGGCGTCACTACTGGATGGACGTACACATGCCCGGGCTGGCGGAGCACGTCTTCCCGGCGCTCGACGAGAAGTTTCGCAGCAGCGGACGCAAATCGTATACCTACGACGACCTCATCGAGGTCTTCGAGGCGAGCGCGGCGAACTTCGGCCAGCGCGTGGCGATGCAACATCACGACGGTGGGATCACCGAGCGCTATACCTACGCCGACCTCAAAGAATACGCCGACCGTGCCGTCGACGCGCTGCGCACCAATGGCGTCAGCGAGAACACCACCGCGCTCATCGTCAGCGAGAACCGCCCTCAATGGGGCATGGCGTACTTCGGCATCCTAAAAGCCGGCGGTGTCGCCGTCCCCGTCGACCCCGAGTCGTCCGCACGCGAGCTGGCGAACCTGATGAAGTCGTCGCATGCCCGCGTAGCCATCTTGAGCGAGGCCGTCTGGGAACGACTAGGCGAAGAACTCGGCGAAATACTCGCCGAAGAGAACCTCCCGGGGCGGCTGCTTCACTTCGGGCAGCTCTTCTCGCTGGGACTTCCGGACGGCGACGAGGCCGTCGACCAGCCGGCCGTCGCGGAGACGTCGGCTACCTCGCCGGCGCCGCCGACCGACATCTTGCGCGCCACCGAGAGTGGTGAGCCGATCGCCAGCCTGATCTTCACCAGCGGCACGACCGGCCAGCCCAAGGGCGTGATGCTGACGCACAAGAACTTCACGTCCCTGCTCTCGAGCCTGCAGGACACCTTCGACGTCGACCAACGAGATGGCTTCCTCAGCGTATTGCCGCTCCATCATACCTTCGAGTTCGCGTGCGGATTCCTGATGCCGCTCTCCAAGGGCGCGACGATCACGTATCTCGAAGACCTGTCCGGCGAGGAACTAAACTCCGCTCTGTCGCACACAGACGTGACCGCACTGATCGGCGTGCCGGCGCTGTGGCAACTGCTCGATCGACGTATCCGGACCAAGCTCGACGCTGCTCCCCCCGCCGTGTCGTGGGGACTCCAGCAACTCGTCAACCTCAACACCACGCTGCGCGACCGGTTCGGCATCAACATCGGCAGGACGGTCTTCAGTGCGGTACATCGCGCGTTCGGCGGCAAGCTACGCTACCTGATTTCCGGCGGCGCCGCCCTGCCCTCCGACGTGCTCAAGTCGTTCTACGGGCTCGGCTTCGACCTGTACGAAGGCTACGGACTCACCGAAGCCGCGCCGGTGCTCAC
>JBNJFZ010000255.1:2521-6083 GCA_051747295.1 Myxococcota bacterium | reverse complement strand
GCGTTGCTCTCTCACCGATGACATGCCACCCCTCAATTCAGCTCGTGGGTACGCCCAGGCGCAGCGATCCTGGCGCTTTTGCTCGACCGCTGCTGGGCTTCAGTCGCTCGTAATAATTCAGGTGTTACCCATCATAAGCAATCAAACCGAATTTTTCGACCAGAGAAATAGCTTTTTTACCCGACACCGACGTGTCGAGCTTCAATCGTCGCGGTCAGGTGCTCTGACGGCCTTTGTCGCCGCCACGACCACGGCGCCCAGCGCGACGACAGGAGTCACGAGGCCGAGGGGCCAGCCCATTGCGAGCGAGGTCGCACCGCTGTAGAGGCTCCATAGGACAGGGACCAGCAGCAACACCCACCGCACCCGTGCGGCGGCGACGACCAGCCCGACCGCGAACAACGCCGTCGGATCGGGTGCGGCTCCAAAGACCTCGATACCCGCCCACGAGCGCCCACCGAGCGGAACCAGAAACGGATACGCGAGGAGCGCGAACCCGGCGAAGGCGACCCCGGTGATGTCCAGCGCATCCCGCTGCTCGGGGCCCGGAAAGGAAAGGCGGCCGGAGAACGCGTACGCAGCGACGAGCACCCCCTGAGCGATGAAGGCCCAGCCGGCGTACTCGGCCGCCCAGTTGAGCTCGGTGTAGAGATCGAGAAAGAAGCTATACCCGACCCAGGCAAACCCGGCGCCGACGATCAGGCCGATTTCGCGGGCGCGACCGCGCCAGGCGAGCCAGAGACCTGCCAGCGCCAGGATGACGGCGATGAGTTGCGCCGGCCACATCCCCTCATTCTGCCGAACGAAGAGCCGCAGGTAGACCTCCGGCTCCATCGGCATGAAGTCGATGAGCGAATATGTATCGATTTCATCCATCTACAGCGACTCGACGTACTCGAGCATGCGCTGGCGGGCTTTCGCATCCGGCAGCCGACCGTGGGCCGCCCCCATATTCTCGCGCATGTGCTCGACCCGGGTCGTCGCGGGAATCGCGCACGTCATCGCGGGATGCGAGACGATGAATTTGAGCAAAAATTGCGGCCAGTTGGAGATGTCGAACTCGCTCGCCCACTCCGGAAGCGGATGATTGGCGCGCTGAAAGCGGTCCACGAGGCTGCCGCCATCGAACGGTCGGTTCGCGATGACCGCGATGCCCTTTTCTTTCGCGAGTGGGAGCAGGCGATCTTCCACGCGGCGGTGCGTCAAGTTGTAGGTGAGCTGCACGAAGTCCAGATCCTCGGTCTTCATGACTCGCTCGAAGTCCCGATGTCTGCGCCCGTGCGACGTGGTGATGCCGACATGGCGAATCTCCCCCGCCTCCTTCATCTCATAGAGCGTCTCGAGGTGCTCCTTCCAGCTCAGCAGGTTGTGGACCTGCATCAAGTCGAAGCGCTTGACGTTCCACTTGGCGGCAGTTTCGGCGAATTGCTCTCGCGTCTCGTCGCCGTCGCGCGTCCAGATCTTGTCGGCCGAGAACAGCTGTTCGGGATGCCCGAGCTTGTCGAGTGCGTAGCCCATCACGTCCTGCGATGAGCCATACATCGGCGAGGAGTCGACGAGCTCGCCGCCGCCCTGGAAGAAGGTCTGGAGAACCCGCGTGCGATCGTCTCGCAGCTTGGGATCGCTGCCCACATTGAAGGTCTGCCAGGTGCCCATCCCGATGACCGTGAGCTCCTCGCCGCTCGACGGAATTTTTTTGGTAATGGGCCCGGGCCGCTCGGCGTCCTCGGCGCTGGCCGCAAGTGGCCACATCGCCGTCGCCGCCGCGCCAGCACCCAGTAGCTTCAGCAGCGTCCTGCGGTTGATATCGCTCATGCGTCGATGACCTCGATACTCTGGCTGAACTGACCGTAGGCTCGTGGTGAAGTTAATCGCAACACATTCGTCATCCAGCCCGGCGCCAATATGAAAGCCGCGAACCAAAAAAGGCCGACCGCAACTGCGGCCGGCCTCAGGTAGATCTGGGTACGAGCTTACTGCGCGTAGTCTCCACCCGAGCAGTCGAGGGTGTTGTTGGACGCGTAGTCGGTGGTGTCGTCATCCGGACGGTCGATGCAGGCGTTCGCCGCCTGTTCGATCGTATTGCCAGTGAGCGTGAATCCGGCAGCGCCGCTCGTGATCTCGACCGCGGCTTTGCTACTGCTACCGGCGTGCAAGATCTGGGAGTTGGTCAGCGACGAATCCGACGTCACGCTGCTGCGAACCAGAATCTGCCGCCAGTGACCGGGACTCTGGGTGGTTCCACGGAAGGTCACATCGTCGATCGTGAAGGTCGTCTCGTCCCCGGAGTAGCCGAAGTCGAAGCGCTCATCGATCTCGATATCGAAGATGACTCCCGCCGCGAAGTTCAGATCGACCGACCCGCGAGTGATGACCGAATCGGTGATGCGGTAGGGGATACCGTCGATGGCGGGCACGGTACCGCTCTTATCGACGTCGCCGTCGGCAACTTCCACATACGCGTCGCCGGACCCGTAGCTACCACCGGTCGGAATCGTGAAGAGCGCGTCGAAGTCGAGAATCGCGCTCGCACCGTCGGCATTATTTACCGTGACGTTCTCGCTCTCCGCCTGCAGTCCATTGCGGTACACGCGGAACCCGGCGATCTCGTTGTCCGAGAAGGTGGCGTTCTTGAGCGTCACTGCGGCATCAAAGAGCATCCCGGCCTCGTCATTCGCGCCGGTGTGGGAGACCTCGATCCAGTCGAAGACCGAGTCGCTCGTGACCGAATCGCGCACGCGAATGGTCCCCCAGTGCCCCGACTCCTGGGCCGTGCCGACAAACCGGATCGGCTGATCGGAGGTGCCCGCCGCATTGACCGTGACCTGGTCGCCGCTGTAGCCGAGATCGATGCGCTTATCGACGCCCACCTGAACCTCGACACCCGGCTCGATCGTCAGCGTCATCGCACCGCGCGTGATGATATCGTCCGCAGCTATATAGGGAATGCCCGCGTTGACGAGCGTCGCATCGTCGCCGTAGTCGCCGTCCGAGATCTGAATGGCATCCGGATTGTTGCCGGAGAAGGACCCTCCGACGGGGAAATCGGTGGCGGCCTTCAGGCTCGTCGCGATGACCGCGGGCCCGCCGGCGTTGTTGACCGTCAGGTTCTCGCTGTCGCTCCCAAAGCTCACCGCTTGGACGCCCGCGCCCGCCACGTCCTCGACGGTGATGTTGCTGAACTCGATACTCTTGTCACTCTCGACGGTGAGCCCGGCGCTGCCATCGGCACCCGCGTGGCGAATCTCGACGTACTCCATGATCGAGTTGGAGGTCACCGAGCCGCGCACCCGCAGGGTATTCCAGTGACCGGGGTCGGTGGTCGTCCCCTGGAAGACGATAGGATCGTCGGCCGTGCCCTCGATCATAAGGGTAGTCTCGTCGCCGCTATAACCGAGGTCAATACGCTTATCGACACCGACGCTGATGACGGTGCCGGGTCGAATCGTCAGCGTCAGGGCGTCGCGCGTGATCAGGTCATCATTGAGCGTGATGTCTCCGCACAGCGTCGTGTCCTCGGAGATGTCACCGTCTTCGATGACGCCCTGCAGGTCACCTTCCT
>JBNJFZ010000255.1:0-2421 GCA_051747295.1 Myxococcota bacterium | reverse complement strand
CCGGCCCTGGGCGGGCTGGCGGTCGACCCTCTTGTGTCGCTCGTCGATACCGCGTTCATCGGCCAGTTGGGCTCGACGCAGTTGGGGGCGCTGGGTGTGAACGCAGCCCTGTTCTCGCTGACTTTCGTGGTCTTTAACTTCCTGGCGTACGGCACGACGCCACGCGTGGGTCGAGCGGTCGGGCGAGACGATACCGAAGCGGCCGGGCGCGTCATTGTGCAGGCACTGACCCTCGCGGTGGTCGCCGGAGCGGTGGCGCTCGCCGTACTCGAGGCCTTCGCGGTCCCGATCCTGGCGTTGATGGGCGCGACGGGTCCGCTCGCCGAGCCGGCGCTCGAGTATCTGCGGATACGTGCGCTGGCCGGTCCCGCCGTGCTCATCATCAGCGCGGGCCGCGGCGCCTTCCGAGGGTTCCAGGACACCCGCACGCCGCTGTTCGTGATCATCGTCCTGAACATCATCAACCTGGTCCTCGACCCGCTGCTGATCTTCGGCCTGGGTTGGGGGCTCGTCGGTGCGGCCATTGCCACGGCGGTGGCGCAATGGGCGGGCGCCCTGCTCTTTGTGTGGTTGCTCCTGGTGCGCCGGCGCGAGGAATTCGGCATCCGACTCGAGCTTCCGTCGCCTCGGGACATGGTTCCCTTCTTGAAGATCGGTGGAAACCTGTTTTTGCGCACCGGCGCGCTCGTCGGCACGATGACGCTCGCCACTGCGGTTGCGGCCCGAATTGGCGTGCTCGCCGTCGCGGCCCACCAGGTGGCCAACCAGCTCTGGGGGTTCCTCGCGCTCGTCGTCGATGCGCTCGCCGTCGCCGGTCAGGCGCTGGTCTCGAAGCACCTGGGGCGCGACGAGCCCGACGAGGCGCGCGCCGTCTCGAATCGGCTCTTGCAGCTCGGCCTGGTGGTCGGGGTGCTCCTGGCCGTGACCTTCTGGTTGCTGCGCCCCGTCCTTCCGAGGCTGTTCTCCGACGACCCGGAAACGGTGCAACAAGTCATCGACATCTTCCTCTTCGTGGCGTTGCTCCAGCCGCTCAACGGATTGGTCTTCGTCTGGGACGGTGTCTTCATGGGGGCCGAGGATTTCCGCTTCCTGGCGGTCGCCATGGGGATCTCGGCGGCCGTGGCTGCCGGCGTGTTGCTGTTGGTGATTCCGATGGGCTGGGGGCTGGAGGGCGTCTGGTGGGGCATCACGGCGCTGATGGTCGTGCGAATTCTGACGCTCGGCTGGCGCTACGCACGCCGCGAGGCCGTGTAGTGCTCGAGGCGCTGCCGAACCTGCGCCATGCTGAAGCTGCGCGACAGGCGGTCGACCTCGCGACCTTCGACGAAGAACAACAGCGTCGGCACCGCCATCACCAACGATTGACCGGCGACCTCGCGGGATTGCTCAGTGTTGACCTTCACGACCGCCCAGGTGTCGAACTCGAGCATCATTGCGTCGAGCTTGGGCTCGATGGCATGGCATACCGAACAATTCGGCCCCGTGAAATACGCCACGGTGAGCCGAGATGCTTCGAGTTGGTCCTGAAAGTCTTCGTACGTCATGGTGCGCTCCAGAATAGGTCGCCGATACCTCCCGCGGCAAATAACGCGCTCGAAAACGCCCGTGATAATCGCTATGGTGCCGTGCTCGTCCCTCCCGCCCGTGGATGTCGCAGATGCGCTCGCTTGCGGTAACCATCATCACGGCCTGCTTACTCCTGATGGCCGGCTGTACCGACGACACGCCCGCTTCGACGCCCGGCGATGACGCTGCCGATACCGCCGCCGACGTTACCGACGTTGAGCCAGACGCCGACGCCGATTCAGAGGACGACGACGTCGAAGACTCGAGCGGCGAGGAAGATGCAACCGAGGACACGACCGATACCGTGTCGGAAACACCGACTGATACCGTACTGGGCCCCGATGACCGGCCGGCCGAATTGCTCCTGCCAGACGACTACGACGCGTCGGGCAACTACCCGCTGATCATCCTGCTGCACGGCTACGGCATGTCCGGGGACGGCGTGGATACGTACTTCGAGGTCGTCGAGCTGCGCCATGCCCGCCAATTCCTGGTCGTCGCACCGGACGGGACGCGCGACACCACCGGCCAGCGCTTCTGGAGCGCCACCGACTACTGTTGCGACTACTACGACGCGAACCCAAACGACGCCGAGTACCTCATCGCGCTGGTCGACGAGGCCATCGACCGCTTCGCAGTCGACCCCGCCAGCGTCTATTTTGCGGGCTTCTCGAACGGAGGATTTATGGCCTACCGCATGGCGTGCGATTATCCGTCGCGCGTTGCGGGCATCGCCAGCGTGTCCGGCTCGTCTTTCGATGACGCCGACGCCTGCGGCGCGACCGACGGCGGCCCGCGCATCCTCCACGCCCACGGCACCGGCGATACCGTCGTCGGCTACTACGGCACGCTCTC
>JBNJFZ010000254.1:0-6088 GCA_051747295.1 Myxococcota bacterium | reverse complement strand
TGCAGGATGCTCTCCTCATCGGCCGCCGCGCCATCCGAGTAGATGAGCTCGGCGAGCTTCTCGAGCGCGGCCTCCCGGTGCTCTTCGGGCTCGATAATCTTGGCGCGCTCGGCGATATATTCATCGAGTGCATCATCGTTATCCTCGAATGCCTCGGCGGCCTTCTTGGCCGCCTCCATATGCTCCCCGAGGGCCTCCTCGACTTCCCGCTCACTGTCAAACGGCAACTCGCGCAACGATTCGGACAACTCAGCTAACTCCTCGTCGGTGACCTTATGGTCGACCATGATGACGAGGACGGCGAGGTCGGCGAGCGCCTGCGATTCCGCGAGGGAAAACGAGGAAAGCGCGTCCCCTCCGCCGAGTTTGTCCTGAAGCGACTCGAGATCTGGCATAGCGTACTCCAATCAAATTTGGTGAATGCCGACACGTCGTGGCCGGACTCTCCCCTGAAGGATATCCCCTCGCGACTTGCGGTCAACGCCCACGGTCGACCTGGCCCTCCGTACGCCACCGCATGTTGCATCGCACAATCTGCTCGTATAGCCTCCCTCGCTGCAGAGCCGCCAATACCTGATGCGTCCAAGAGGCCGACCGAAATGAATCGCTACACGAAGCTCGCCGCAATCTTGTTCCTGTCGCTCACGTTGGTTGCCTGCCAGGACGACCCCGGCGGCAGCAACAACCCGGACCAGAATAACGGCCAGACCGCAGACGCAACCGACGACGCCGGCGGCGAAGACACTGCCACGGCGGACGGCGCCGACGATGCGGAGGAAGATTCCGGCGACGCTTCGGACTCCGGTCCCACCGTCGACACCTCGCCGCTGGGCCCCGACGACCGCGAAGCGGAGGTCGTCGTCCCGTCCGATTACGACGCCTCTCAGTCCTACCCGCTGGTGTTTCTGCTACACGGCTATACGGCGAACGCGGCAATTCAGGACACTTACTTCCAGGTCAGTAACAAGGTCGACCAGTACGACTTCGTGCTCGTATTGCCCAACGGCACCATCGACAATAACGACAATCGCTTCTGGAACGCGACGTCGTGGTGCTGCAACTTCTTCGGCAGTCAGGTCGACGACGCGGCGTATCTCGAAGGGCTGATGGATGACGCCGAGTCGCGCTTTAACATCGATCCGGCCAAGATCTACTTCATGGGCCACTCGAACGGCGGGTTCATGAGCTATCGCATGGCATGCGACTATTCGGACCGTGTCGCGGCGGTCGCCAGTCTCGCCGGCTCCGGTTTTGTCGACGCCGACACGTGCGACGCGTCCGAGCCGGTCGCGGTGCTCCAGGCCCACGGGACGGCGGACGCGACCATCTCTTATACTGGGACGGCCGGCCAGTATCCGAGCGCCGAAGAACTGATGGAGCGCTGGGCAGCCCGCAACGGCTGCGACTCCTCCTCGACAGATCAGGGTGACCTCGATTTGGTCACCGGCTCGAACGGCGACGAGACCGACGTGCTGGAGTGGGCAAACTGCGATGACGGCGCATCCACCGTGCTCTGGAAGATAAACGGCGGGTCTCATATCCCGACGGTCACGGGGAACTTCACGACCGGCGTGCTGGACTTTCTGTTCGCACACGAGCGCTAAAATCAGGTACTGACACGTGCGGCCAAGATGGCCGCACGACACAAAACCGTACTGCGTCCTTCCAGGGCGCAGCCAGCGGGTGCGCCGCTCAATTATCCTGTGCGCCGGACTCGATCCACTCGCGAAGCATCGCGACCGACTCGGGCGGCATGAGCGTCGGCGAGTTGCGCGGCATATGCGAGACCTCGACGTCGCCGGCCATCGGATCGCACTGAGAGACCACGTCGTACAGGTAGCTGCCCTCGGGATTGCCCGGATCGACCAGCGGCTTCTCGGTCGGCGCGAGCACCTCGTGATTCAACAACTCGCCGTGCAAATCGTCGGCCGTCAGGTCCAGGTTTGCAGCCGGCGCGCTGGTATCGTGGCATGCGCCGAACGCGCATCCCACCGAGAAAATATCGCGCTTGATGGTCGTGAGGTTCGGGTCTCCGAAGGGTTCCGCTGCCTCCGGCGTATCCTCGCATTCCGGAATCGGCTCGACGTCTTCATCGTCCGGATCGGTCGGCGGGACATACATCTCGCTGTGTATTTCTTCTTCCGATGGTGGGCCCTGAGCCGAGTTCTTCCGGATCGGAATCACGCCGCACGGCCCCTCGTTCATCACGACTCCATCCTCCTCGCCGACGACCTCATTGCCGCCGGTGACGCTCGCGTCGATCATGGTGCCCGACTCGGCGAACCCGAGCATCACGCACATCTCCTGGTCACCGATGCCCCAGCCCACCGATTCATCGCGCGGATTGTCGTAGCCGCAGGTGAACCGAAAGCCCGTCGCGCCGGTCATGTCCACAGGCGGATCGTAGGTCTGACCGTTCGCCTCAGCGTTGAACCCGTCGAGCTCGAACAACGTCTCCCCGTCGCGCGGCCCGCCGATGATGTCGAGCTTAAAGTAGTTCCCCAGCTCGTGATAATGCGGCAGCGCCCAGTAGAGCTTCATATCGAACGGCTCGCCGACATGCTGCTCGTATTTCTCGGCGAATTCACACTCGCCGGTGAACCGTGACTCGCCGTTGGGCGGGATGTCGAGGTCGAGATACGACAGGCGAAACGGCGTCACCACCGTGTCGACGTCTGCGGGATGGATGATGTCGAACTGCATGCGAAAGTCGGTCGTCAGCTCGCGGGTCGATGTATTGAGCAGGTGCAAACCGCCGACGATCTTGTAGTTGGGCGGAATCTTGATGACGACGCCCTCCGGCAGCTCCTGGCGCTCCTCTCGCGCCTGGGTCGACTGCGCAAACAACACGGTACCATTGACCGCGGCGGCGATTTCGCCAAACCCGCGCTCGTCGCAGTCGAAATAGCCGTCTTCACCCGACGCGTAGCTCTCGGGCACCGCAAACCAGTTGGAGTGATGCCACCCTCCGTCGTTTCCGGCGGTCACCGTATTGATGTAGATGGGCTCTTCGTTGTTGAGCGTCCACTGGCCGCAGGGCGTGCTCTCCTGGCCGGGCTGCAGCGTCATGTCCCCGAACGAATGAGCGACCTCGGCACGCCGGGGGCCCTCGATGACACTCGTGTCGTCGTCGACCATGGCGTCATCCGCCACGTCGCTGCCGGCGTCTTCGGCAGGCGTTTCACCGCCACCGTCGTTGCAGGCAGTCAGGGCGAAGCCCATACCTGCCATCAAGAGCAAGCTCAGTAGTCGTCTCGTCATCGCTCTCTCCAGTCTGCTCGCGCCTGGTGCACGTTCGACCGCGTTGCGGCAGTCCGCTACCCTTAAGACACGTGCTTGTTCTCGTTTCTCTGGCGACTTGGTTACGCCCCACCATAACAAATGATTCCAAAGGCTTACATCACAAAGACGATCGGCGCGGCGATCGGCATCGCTGCGCTCGCAATGTCCGCTCCGCTCGCCGGCTGCCTTCCGACGGGAGACGACGGATCGGATGTCGAGGTCGACGGCGGGAACTCCAGCGACGCCGCGGACGCCGATACCGAATCAGTACCTTCCTCTTGGTTGGTCAGCCCGAACTCCTGGGCGGTCATCGAAGCGAGCGAGGATCCGGTCGAAGATGCACCGGACACCGTCATCTGCGACCCCGAAAACGGCACGAAAATCGAGCAACTCAACGGCGAAGCGGCCTTCGGAGTCTCCACGAGGGCCTGCGAATACGTCGCGGTGCGACAGGCCACGCTAAACCCCGTGTCGGCGGGTGACACGGTCTTTGTCCGCGCGTGGCACTTCGAGCTGACCGCCCCGGAGGAGGCCGAAGCGCACCTGGCGGTCGCGCTCGACGGCGAAACTATCTGGGAGGAGAGGATTCCCATTCCGTCCGGTGAGGGCGGGCTGTTGACCCACGAGTGGACCGCGCCACGCGACATCCCGGTCGGTACCGAGATCGTCTTCCACGCGCACAATCACGGCAACAACGAATACTACCTCATCGAGGTGTCGCGGCAGTGAGCCGCGCTACTTTCCCTCGTCGCCCTGCTCGGCCCTGGCGGCCTCGAGCGTCGAGATGGCCTCTTTTAGGTCGTCTTTCACGCAGCTGAGACACCGCTGAAGCCCCATAAAGCCGCACCCGCGCCGATGTTCGCGCTGGACGATCTCGAGCGTCTCGAGCGCACGCGGGTCTCCAGCGCTGGCGATCTCCTCGATGTACTTTCTGTGTTCGTCACAACCCTTGGCGTCCCGCAGGCGAATCGCCGCTTCGTTCCAGTCTTCGAGTTCGCCGAACCCGCCAGTTCTCTGGAGCAACGTCACCGCGCGCTTCCGTGTCTTCTTTCGACTGGACGTCCGAGCAATGTCGGCGAGGCGCCGACTGGATACGCCCGTGCCGAGATCTTCGCGGATGATGTCGGCCGCGCGCTGGGAGTCTTCGGCGTTTCGCGAGCTAAATCGAGCAAATACGTCTTCGATGAGCGCGCCGTCGTTTCTGTACGCGGAGTCGGCCGCGAGCGCTCGCTCGTAGGCTCCCAGCGCATCGTCCCATCGCCCGAGATCGGCTGAATAGACGCCCTTCAAATAGTGCAGGTGGGCGTTGTCGGGTGATTTCTCGAGCATGCCTTCGGCGGCTTTGACAATCTGTCCCGCACGCTTCGAGTCCAGCGCTTCCCTGAGCTCATCGGACGCGTCTTTCTCGATAAACGCCTCGCGCTCGGCCGCGAGGTCGCGCTCGCGTTCTGCGCGCTGCTCGGCCGAATCCCCCCCGACGACCGACACGAATATGGCCGTCGGCACCACCAGCAGCGCCAGCGCCAGGGTCATCGCCGCCAGCACGACCACGGTACGAGTCAACGAGTCCTGCTCGCGCATCCATGCCCTGGCGCGATCGATCCCTCCGCTCGCCCCAGATGCCATGCGGTCCACGGCGTCTCGCCCCCGGGCCCCGAGATCTACATTCGATTCGGGCTGCTCGTCCTCCCGAATGTCATCGATGCGCCTCTTGACCTGGGCTGCCGAGGAGGGACGGTCGACCGGATCTTTGGCCAACATGTCGAGCACGAGTTGCTCGACCTCCGGCGGAATCCCGGCATCTGGAGCCAGCTCGCTCGGGGGGACCGGCTCTTCGGTGACGTGCATCGCCATGATGCGCGCGACATTCTCGTCGCGAAACGGAACATCGCCGGTCAGCAACTCGTAGCAGATGATGCCCAGGCTGTAGATGTCGGCGCGGGGGTCCACCTCGCCGCCGCTGGCCTGCTCGGGCGACATATAAGAAGGCGTCCCGTAGACAAATCCGGCGCGCGTGAGCCGCTCGGTCTCGTGCTCTTCATCCAGGCGCACGTGAGCTACGCCGAAGTCCATGATCTTGACGAAGTCGGGGTCCTCGTCGCGATAGACCAGCATGACGTTTTCGGGCTTGAGGTCCCGGTGGACCACGCCGGCCTTGTGCGCCTGCTCGAGCGCATCGGCCATCTGCGCTGCGATGTGCAAGACCTGCTCGACGGGCAGTCGCCCCTGCGCATCGAGCGCTTCTTCGAGCGTGCGGCCCTCCAGATACTCGATGACCAGGAAAAACGTGCCGTCGGGCATCTGCCCGAAGTCCGTCGCAGCACAGATATTCGGGTGATCGATGTGGGCAGCCGCCTGAGCTTCGCGGCGAAAGCGCGCCACGATCTCCGACTGATCGTTCATATTGGGGCGCAACACCTTGATCGCCACGGTCTTCTTCATCAACTCGTGCTCGGCGCGAAACACGGCCCCCATCGCCCCTTCTCCGAGCTTCTCTTCGACGCGGTATCGTCCGGACAACGTCGCGCCTGTGAGGTCGCTCTCGCTGAAGTCGACCTGCCCGGATGCGTCTCGAATGACCGTGGGTGTTTTCTCGCCCATATGCTGTCCTCGTGAGGCACTGCTCGCTCTAGCCTACGAGAAACACTCTCGCCTGCCAACGCCTCGATGGATTGTGCCCAGAGTGATCGTAAAGTCACTGGCGTTGAAATGTGCTGCGCCCATCTTGGGCGCAGCGACGGCGTGCGGCCAAGATGGCCGCACGACAAGTCTTGGCAACGGAGCCCAGGGTGACTTTGCGACCACC
>JBNJFZ010000253.1:0-6122 GCA_051747295.1 Myxococcota bacterium | reverse complement strand
TGGGGCTTCGGGGGCGTCGAGGAGCTCGAGGAGGTCGTCGATGGCGCGCTCGCGCACCAGGCTGATGCGCTCGACGGCTTGCTCGAGGTATTCGTAACGCTGGTCGAGCGGCTCGATGATAAAGCGATGGTAGGAGCCGTCGAGGGACGTGACGATCTCGTCGAGTCGCTCGTTGAGTTCGTCGTTGCCGAATGCTGGACGCGAGAATGGCTCGTCGGCGCTGACCTCCTCGCCCTGGAGCATGCTGTCGAGCTCTGCGACCTCTTCAGTGCCCTTTTTTCGGGCGTCTTCCGTCTCACCGACGCGCTCGAAGACCCACTTGAGGATGGCGGGCCCGCCGATGATGTGGATGACGACGGTCGCCATGATGACGGCCTTGAAGTCCTGGCCCCATGTGTCGATCTGGTTGGCGACGAGGGTGGCGAGCACGATGTCCACGCCGCCGCGGGAGAAAAAGCTCATCCACAGGTTGCTTTCGATGTGCTCGGGCGCGTCGACGACGCGGGTGGCGAGCTTCACGCCGCCGTACAGGCCTGCTGTACGGACAGCCGTGAGGACCAGCGCCAGGGGCATGAACTGGACCAATGACAACAGGTCGAGCTGCGCGGCCTGGATCATAAAGTAGACCACGAAGACCGGCAGGCTGATCTTCTCGAGCGCATGGATCATGTCGTGTCCATGGCGCGAGAGGTTTTGCACGATGAAGCCGGCCACCAGGAACGCCAGCAGCATCTCGGCGTGGAGCATCTTGGCGACTGCGGCGCCGGCGAAGATGACACCGACGGTGAAGAGCAGCATCTCGCGGGCGACGAAGCGCAGGTACCCGATAAAGACCAGGCCCATGACCACGCCGATGACGATAGCCCACCCGAACTCGGCGCCGATCGCCGGTAGCGACTCGAGCAGCGCCTGCGTGCTGAAGCCCTCCGGGCGAGTGAGCAGCTGCGCGAGGTTGAACGTCAGCAGGAATGAGGCGACGAGGACCAGATCGGCGACGATGACGACGCCGAGGGTGAGCGAGGTGAAGCGGCCCTTGGCGCGAGTCTCCTGGATGATGGCCAGAGTCGCGGCCGGGCTCATGGCGAAGCCGAAGACGCCGAAGAGCATCGAGACCGCCAGCTTCGTGTTCTGGGGGACGTCCGCCAGGAACGGTACGATGTCGGGCAGGGCGTACGATAGCCCGAACACCGCCGCGGCGGATGCAGGCACGATCGCCAGGAATGACAGGCCGATGACCCAGAGGATGGTGCCGGCCTGGTCTTTGAGCTCGGATATCTTGAGCTCGCCGCCGCCGAGCGTGCCGATGACGCCGACGGTCAGGGTGTTGATGAGCGCCAGCCGATCGATGACGTCGCTGCTGAAGATGGCGCGGTCGGTAGTATCGAAGATGAGCTTCGATAAGTCGGGTCCGAAGATAACGCCGGCTGCAATATAGCCCAGCAGCGCGGGCATCTGGAGCTTCTTGAACAACTCGCCCATCGTGAATGCGGCGAGGATGATGAAGCCGGTCGCGGCGATGGAGTTCGGGTCGAATCCGCCGCCACCGGCCTGTTCGGCGATCGTGCTCGCCGGCGTGACGAATTGCTTGAGGACCATCAGCCCGAGCAGGGCGATGATGGTGCCGAGGAAAATGAAGATGTCCTGGCCTTTCTTCATCGACTCGTCACCTCGTCGCTCGGGAAGCTCGAGGTCCCGCGCTGCTCGGGCGGCGCCACATCGGTGGCGTCGATGAGCCAGGTGCGCGTGAGCTTATACGAGGCGATCTCGCTGATGACGATGGCCAGGAGCAGGCCGTTGTAGATGATCGGTTCGTAGTACAGCTGCTCGTAGACCTGATCGAAGTCGAGCAACATGGCGACGCTGAGCGCGCCGGGCGCCATCAGGGCGCGGCTGATTCCGGCGTTGCGTGCCTCCGTGGAGGCGACGCTTCGCGACAGAAGACCACCGACAATGCGACCGAACCAGCGCAACAGCAGGTAGGGGACGACCAGGGCATAGGTCCACCACGGGGCATCGAGCACCCAGCCGGCGCCCGCGAAAAAGAAGAGCAGGATGTAGAGCGGCCGGCGGATGCTCATCAGTCGAGATTCGACGTGGCCGCTGTGACGGCCCATATTCATCAGGACGACGCCCAGCACGAAGTTCACGAAGATGGGGGATAACTGCAGGTAATAGGCCATGCCGCTGGCGAAGATGACCATGCCGATGACGACGGTCAGGATCTTCTCGTCGCCGAAGTCACGTCGCAGCAGCCACGAGAAGATCAGCCCGAGCACGCTGCCGAGCAGCAGGTGCACGCCGAACCACACGAACGGCCCGGACGGCCCGCTGGGCACGAACGGCAGGTCGGTCGGGTTGTAGACGCAGAAGATCAGCCCGAACAGGATCACCCCGATCGACGCGCACAGATGCGCAGTCTTGATGCCGAGGTCGGTGCCGGGACCTTCGGCGCCCAGATACGAGATCATCGCGCGGATGGGCCCCGCATCGGCCACGAGCGCGACCGTGCCCACGCACAACAGCCCCGGCGCCAGCGAGAGCATCAGCTCCGGCGAGTGGAAGTAGTAGATCGCGAACGCCGGCAGCAGCATCACGAAGATCGCCGTGAGCAACGACACCGTCAGCGCGACCTTCAGCGCGCGCCTCGGCATGGGCTTTCTGAACTCGCTCAGGTCGATGTGCAGGCCTGTTAAAAGGCCCAGTGACCCGGTTCCAAGCACGATCGCCGGCGTCATGGCGTTGATGTCGGCCGTTTCGATGAGCCCGAGGACCGGGCTCAGGATGGCGCCGAGCACCACGTACTCGATGCCCGTCACGAAGCCGTAGCGCTCCGCGACGCGCTCGAGCACCAGGTGGGTCACCAGGTACGCGACGCCGATGATGGCGAGCAGCAGGAGTAAACGAGACTCCGTCTCGTCGAGCGCGCCGCTGCCCCCGCCCGCCGCATCGGCTGCGAGCGGCCAGCCCCAGACGACGAATACCGACAGGCAAACCGCCAGAAATTTAGACCACTGTTTTGACAACATCAGCGTGCATTCTCGGGAAGAGACTCACTCTACGGCTAGCACGATTGCGGTGAAAACGAAATTTTGTTGGAGCGATCCGGACCTTGCGGTGTACGAAGCGGTTTTGAGATTCTGGGTTGTGTCGGCGGGGCAGCCTGGCGCATCCTCGAAGACAGAGCCCTCCCCCAGGAAACTGAATCCATCGGAGCTGATGAGCATGGGCGACGACGATAGGCGAAAGAAGAGTTGGCGCGAGATCGACCGCAACAAGGATAAGAGCGACCACGTCGACCGGGAGAAGTCCGGCGGCCGGGGTGGTCGCTCGAATCGCAGCGATTCGCGCTACAAGAGCGATCTGGACAAGCTATTCAGCGGAGGCGGCAATGTGCCTGACCGCTTCAAGGACATGATGGGGGACCTCGAGCCGGAGGAGGGCACGCCGGAGGCCGAGCGCAAGGCGGCGATCGAGGCGCTTCGAGAGGCCGAGCAAGAGGGCTTTCGGGCGTTCGTGAAGGCCGTCAACGACTTTCGGAAGTCCGGCATCAGGATGCCCGACGACGAGAACCTGCTCATCCGGATGCTCGACCACCCCGACGAGCGCGTCGTTCGCGACGTGCTGGAGCACTACCTGGATCTGGCGGATCGCCGCGAATTGGAGCGAACTGGACCGCTGGAGAGTCGCCTATCCACGGTCGAGACGATGACCGACGACCCGCGGACGCTGGGTTTGGTGGAGAAGGTGCGCGCGCTCATCGGCGGATAGGTCAATAGGTTTCGCGAGCGCCTGGCGGCGCTCGCGAGGTCATAGGTTGCGTCGTTGCGATCGCGGCGTCTCATAGAAGTTCGAAATCGCTCAACCTGAGCGAGCCGAGCGCAGCGAGCGCGAGCGAAAACCTATGACCTATGACCTTCAGCGTGCAATCGGCGTGTTCTCGTCACTCGGAAGGAACACCGAGTTGAGGCAGCTGTAGACTTCGTCGCAGGTGCCGAACTCGACCGCGTCGATGCACGAGTCGGTATTCGACCAGGTATCTTCGTCGACGGTCTTGGCCGCGAAGATGCACTCGCTGCGCAGGGTCTGGGTGGCGATGGAGCTGTCGCACTCGGCGACGCCGTTGATGAAGCGCTGGCAGCGCTCCTCGCGCTCGGTCGGGAGCGTGAGCTCGTCGTAGCAGGTCTGGGCAGCGGCGTCGGCGCTGTCGCCGAGGTCGCCACAGGTCTGCTCGTCGACGATGCACATCTCGAAGTCGGCGATCTGCGATTCGCCCCAGTTCTGGATGGTCTGTCCACAGTCGGCCAGGCAGTTGCCCTGCTCGATGGCGCAGGTGTCGAGCTTGCGACAGATATTCTGACACGAGTTGCCGGCCAGCGGATTCTCGTAGGTGCAGACGCTGTCCTCGCAGATAAACCCTTCACGGCAGTCGGTGTCGCGATTGTTGCAGAATTCACCGTAGCCGCCGCGCTTGGTTTCCATGGCCGCCTGACACGCAGAAAGAATCCCCGCGCTCGCCAGGACCAGCATCAGAATCGAAAAGACTCGCCGATCCATCTTCAACATGGCGTTGCACTCCATCGTTCATCCATTAAATAGGGCCCATCTGGCGGGCCGCTGAGCTTCGATGGGCAGATACTAGCGCTCTACCGCATAAATGCAAACTTGTCTGGCAGTCGCGCGTTGTTTTCCGATGGCCTCACACCCTGTATGCTACCCCCAAATGCATACTACCCGACCGCTGAGGCGACCATGACCTCGAAAGAGACGTTGACCACATCCGAGAGTGACCACATGTCTGCGGCGCTCGATCCCCACCGCCGTGAGTCGATGCTGCACGCGCTCGACGACGTATTCGCCGACTTCGGCGACCAGACGCCGACCGTTGCGCTGGTCGGCTGGCAGGCCGCCACGCTCCTGGACGCCGTCTACGAGCGTGCGGCGAGGTTCGTGATCGTCGAGGATCGCGAGGCATTCGTAGAGAGTATTCAGAAGGGCTTGCGCACGCTCGATGTGGCCAAGAAGGTCGAGCTCGTGGCGAAGTCACCGGAGGAAGTCGAGCTGGATGACAAGGTCGACGTGGCGGTTATGAGCGTCCGGTCGACGTGGTTTATCGAGGGTGACGAGGCATCGGCGCTGCAGAACCTCCGCCAGAACGTGGTCGCCGCAGGCGGCCGACTCGTGCCGAGCCGACTCTCTCACCTGTTCGAGCTCACCGCATCTCCGACCGGTGCGGCGGGGATGCCGCTGCGCGTGCCGCGCCACAGCCGACCCGGCGAGCCGGTTCCGGTGCTCAGCGAGTCGAAGCACTTCATTACGCACACGCTCGACGGCGCGAGCGAGCTGCCGGAGGCCATCGACGACACGATCATCGTCAAGCCGCTGCTATCTGGCCGGGTGAGCGCGCTGCGCCTGACCACGCTTTGCGAGCTGACCGACGGCGTCGTCCAGGTCACCAGCGAGAGCGGCCTGCAGTCTATCGTCATCCCGCTTCGCGAGGACGTCGAGGTCGAGGCCGGCCAGCCCGTCGAGATCCACATCCGCTTCCGACTGGGCGCCGGCCTGGACACCGCGAAATTTTCGGCGCGTGCGCTGCCGCACGACCGCGGCGGCGAGTGGGAGCTGGCCGACAGCGAGGTCGTCGACAACTTCCGCGAGCGCGTCGGCGAGATGGTCGATATGATCGAGCGGCGAGGGCGAGGCGAGGATCTGGACCGCGTGGTGGGCTATACGATCGAGCCGCACGGCGACGTCAGCCGCCTGACCGCGCTGTTCTGGACCATCGACGACGAATACCGCCAGACCCTGCGCGACGTCGTCGACAGCTTCCGCCAGGAGGCCTCGCAACACGGCGCTACCCCGACCGACGAGGTCATCTACGACACCATGCTCGAGGTCTACAACGCGCGCCGCGGCTAGGGCGCTCTCCGCGCGGAAAAGCGCTTGACACTCAAATATGCGCCGTTTATAAGCTGGCTCCCGTTTTCGGGATCTGCCGACGTAGCTCAGACTGGTAGAGCAATTCACTCGTAATGAATAGGTCATCGGTTCAAATCCGATCGTCGGCTCTGCATTTTCCCTGTCAGGTGGTCGCCTGACGGGGTTTTTGCGTTCTTGGGGTGTCA
>JBNJFZ010000252.1:0-6145 GCA_051747295.1 Myxococcota bacterium | reverse complement strand
GTCGTCGACGCGCCCGAGCACATCGAAAGCAACCTGTGGATGAGCTTTTTCTCCCGCGGCGGGGTGGACATCGTGCTCGCCACCCTCGTCGCCAACCAGGTCGACACGTGGGGCCAGGACTTCAAGGCCGTCATCATGGCGACCGTCGTCATCCACATCATCGGCGGGCCCGCTATCCTCAAGTGGGTCTTCGAGCGCGTCGGTGAGACGGAAGACGCCCGAAAAAAGGGCACCGAAGAGGTCGCCGAGCTCGACAGCATGCTCCAGGGCGAGGAGGTCAGCGCCGACGAGCCATTCTCGCGTCCTGCATTCGGCAACGAAAAACTCAACGAGCGACTCGACGAGATCGTCACGTCACTCGACGGTTCCTACCATCGCTTTATCATCGAGCCGCTCGATCAACGTTACGAATACCTCGAGCAAGCCGTCGAGCGCATCAGCCTGGTGCGCGAGCGCGCCATCGACGACCTCCTCGAGCTCCTCGACGCCCCCGAAGCCCCACCCAAGCGCCTGTCTAAGCAGGTCAAACGCATCCATGTGCGCTTCCGACAGGCACTCCAGCCGCAGGTCGAGCTCCTCGAGACGCTCGAGCCGATGGCCATCACATCGGACACGACCGACAACCTGCTGACCGACGTGCACCGGTTCGTCGACTTCGACGAGCACTACCGAGTGCAGTGGGAACAGCGCCTCCTGGAGTCCTCCAGCGACGATGGGCAACTGCTGCGCGCGGTCAAAGTGATGCGGCGCACACGTGAGAAGGTCGCCGGCCTCGGCACGCGTTCGGTCGCACTCGGCCGCCTCTGGCGCTACTACATGGATCTGTCGCTGCCCGGCTACCTCGCCAGCGCCGTCTCGGCGACGGCGGACCGCAACGAGACGTTCTGGTACGAGTTCGGCGGCCACCTGCGGCGTGTAGACGATCTGTTCGAGACGACCGTGCGCATCCTTCGCGGGGAGACAGCCGATCGGGGCGACAAGGGCGACATCGAAGGAGCGCCCGCCGACGCCTCCACCGAAGAACTCATCGCGACCGGGAGCGGGATGAGCCCGACGGTGGACGCGCTGCCCATGAGTCTTTCGCCGGACAAGTCCGACGACGAGGAAGACCACGACAGCGACCACGGTCACGGCGATGACGAAGGCCACGACTCAGCCGACCATGGCGACGCCGAGTCAGACGAGCACGCCGATCTGGAGGTCCGCGACGAACCCCGGGGCGAAGCCTCCTCGGACGAGGGTTCAGAACCGCAGATCCAGCCCGAAGAAGGCGACACGCACATCGAGCGCGCCGCCAAACACGTACGCACCGCATCCCGAGAGCTCGAAGACGGCGGTGAAAACCTCAATCAACTGCTGCTGGGCTTTGTGCAGACCTCGCGCGACCGCTTCACATTCGCGGTCCAGCGTGCCTACGCCGACTTTATCGAGGGCGTCCAGAAGGCGGGCACCATCGAGCTTCCGTCGTTCCGCTACCGCCCCTCGGGCCGCTACGACGACGCCCAGCGCGCCGAAAAGCGCCTCCACGACCGCCTCAGCCGTGAGTCGGATATCGTCGCCGGCTACCAGGGTTGGATCTCGCTGGACCAACAACTCGTGCTCTTCTTACACTGGTTTCGCTCCTACCAACTGCGCGTCACCAACGTGCTCGACGAGCGCTTCCAGCAGGGCGCGCTGCAGACGCTTCGCCAGTTCGCCAGCCGCTTAGATGAGCGTCCGAGTACCGTCCGAAGCTCCCCCGGCGAGTCCAGCCCCCACACCGACTGGCCGAGTTGGTACCACGAGCAGATCCAGCCGGCGCTCGTCGCCGCCCGCTCGTCGCTGGACAACGCGATCACGGGGTTCAGCCAGGGCATCGTCACCCGCCGCTTGATGGACGTCCTGGAGGCCCGCGTCGCCCGCTTTTCCGAAGACATTCGACTGCTCGTGCAGAACCCGGTCGAATCGGTCGAAGGTGGAGCAAATGTCGAGACGGTCAGCCTACCTCTGCGCGCCTGGTACTTCTCGAAGCTCGTGCGCGAAGCGGCGCTCGGCCTGGTCGAGTTCAACGAGCGCGCCGAGCGAATCGCCCGACGCGCGCTGGTCGGCCTCGAAGAGATCGAACAGGTGCTCGAAAAGCACCTCGTCAGCGAGCAGATCGACGAAGGCCAGGACGCCCATGGACCAGCACATGAGGTCGCCGAGCAGGGCCTCAGCGAGGCGACCAACCAGATCGCCGACATCTACGAAAAGGTCCGCTCCGACGAGCGCGAGCTGCGCGTATGGATCGTCGCCGAGTCCACCCAGGTCGTCCAGAGTTCGACCGCACCGTTCCTCGAGCACCGGCTGATGGAGGTCATGCGCGACCTCTCGCGAGCCCGCGGTGAGACCCTCGCGCAGCGAAGCGTCGAGCCGATCATCAGCCGCCTCAAGGGCGTCTATCGAACCGTCGCACCGCTCTACGAAGAGCTGGCGAGCGACCTGCAAGAGCGCCTGTCCCAGCAAACCGAGACCCCGACTCGCACCGATGTGCGTGAGCGATTGCTGTCCAGGCGACGCGAAGAGCCGACTCAAACCCCCGCGATCTATCGCCGCATGTTCTCGCCGGTTCCCGTCGACATTCCAGACTTCTACGTGGAGCGTCCCGCCCTCGAGCAGCGCTGCCTGGACGCTGTGGACCACTGGTTCGAGGAACAACCCACGTCGCTGCTCATCTCGGGTGACCGTGGCATGGGCAAGCGAACGCTGGTGCACCACGTGCTGCCCGCCCGGATCTACGCGAAGTACTACGACCTCGGCGAGGAACAGTTGCAGACGATTCGTATCGGGGAGCAGGTCGAGTCCGAGCGCGATCTGAGTGCCAACTTCTCATCGCTGGTCGACGAGGCCGAGTCGCACACGCTGGCCGACCTGTCGGATCATATCGAGAACCGAAGCGAGCGACAGATTGTCTTCGTCGAAAACGGAGACAAGTTGTTTACTCGTACCCACGAGGGCTTCGCGTTGTGCGAGCGCTTCCTGAAGATGATGGGCAATACGTCGCATCGCGTCCTGTGGATCGTGCTGATGAGCGACGCCGCACGCACGCTGCTGCAGACCGCCATCGGCATCGGCGACTTCTTCACGCATACGCTGTCACTGCAGCCGCTGACCCCGGACCAGATGGAGCGCACCATCATGAGTCGCCACGAAGTCAGCGGCTTCGACATCGAGTTCACGCGCCCCGATGTCGCCGTGCTCGATCGCATCCGCCACCCATTCGAGTCCGCCGAAGCCCTCAGGAATCCGCGCAGCGAGTACTTCGAGCGGCTCGGAAAGCTCACCCAGGGCAACCCGTTGCTCGGCCTGCTCTACTGGCTGGAGACGACGCGTGTCAGCGACGAGGACGATAATTGCATCGTCGTCGAGCCACTGCCCGAGCGCGAGATGGATCTGGTGGCGCACCTCTCGCTGCAGAAGAAGCTTATCCTGGCGACCCTCGTGCAACACTCGGCGCTGAGCGTCTCGCAGCTAAGCCGCGTGTTGCGGACCGGGTTGACGACGGTCAAGACCGAGATCTCCCACCTGGAACGACTCGGTTTCGTCGAGCACATCACCGGCACGACCAACTACCGGCTGCGCGACTTCCCGTCCGTACTCGTGACGCACTCGCTGCGCGAGATGAATCTGGTTTAGGTCATAGGTTTGCTCGGCCTGCGGCCTCGCAGGTCATAGGTTGGCGGTTGCGCACTCCAAGCCTCCAAGCCTCCAAGCCTCCAAGCCTCCAAGCCTCCAAGCCTCCAAGAACCTATGACCTATGACCTATGACCTGCGTCACATCTTCCTTCATCATCGTCGCGGTGTGTTTCATTCCGGGCATGGGCGCTTATGCAGTCATCTTGCGCCTGGTCCGCCTGCTGCGTGTCCTGAAGCTCCTGAGCGCCGTGCCGCGGCTGCAGATGCTGGTTGGCGCGCTGCTCAAGAGCGTCCCGTCGATGTTCTACGTGACCATCCTGCTGGGACTGCTCTTCTGCGTGTACGCCTGCGCCGCGGTCCTCATCTTCGGGGCGAACGACCCGGTCCACTTCCAGGCGCTGCACCTGGCGTTCCTGTCGCTGTACCGCATCGTCACGCTCGAGGACTGGACCGACATTATGTACATCAATATGTACGGGTGTGATGAGTACGGATACGGCGGGATGGAGGAGATGTGCACCCAGCCGCAGGCGATGCCCGCAGTCGGCGCAGCCTTCTTCGTCTCGTTCGTATTGCTGGGCACAATGGTCGTCTTGAACCTGTTCATCGGTGTCATCATGCAGGGCCTGGAGGGCGCTGCCCTCGAGGCCGAGGAGCTCGCCGAAGACGAGCGACTGGAGAAGCAGGGCATCAAGAAAGAGCACACCATCGAGCACGAGCTCTTCGAGCTCAACCAGGCCCTCGAGACGCTCCAGGGCAAGATCGCGGTCATCAGCGACCGCGTGGTCAAGGAGCATAAGTCCACGCCGCATGCGGATGGGAATGTGGGTGAGTAGGAGAGCTGGGAGATGTGGGGGAGTAGGTCATTGGTTGGCGTGCGGGGTGTCTAAGAATGCCATTCGCGACCTTGTTGCCCTGGGCCGAGGCAGCTTGCTGCCGAGACCGGAGCTTTCGCGTCGAGCCCCTCCCGCCCCTCCATCTTCTCTTTTCATCCCTCGATGTTCCCAACCGAGGAGAGCGCTCACACAGCCTAAGGAGTTTGAATTCTGTGTTGGATCGCGCGAATCTACTAAGCTCATGGGAACGTTTTTACACACATCCACGTGCTTGCTTCACCGCCCTCACGCGCGGCTCTTCCTGCTCACACCGATTGCACTGATAGCAATGGTCCTTATTGGATGCGACCGGGATACGGCTGACAAAAGCACGAACAAAGCCCTTCCCGAAACTGCAGACGGTGAATGTGAGCTAAGTGTCTATGCCGGCGCGTCGGCGAACGATTACATTGAGGCGCTCGCCGAGCATGGCGAGTGGCACTCGGTATCGCTTTTGGATTGCGCGAGTTCTAATCCGGTGAACACAGATAGCGGCGACCGAGCCCACATGGTGTTCCGCACCCGCGAGTCAGATGGTCAACTCATATCAGTCGATGAATCGCACTACATGCGGTCCCAGGAACCGCAGAACCAGTTCGAAACGTGTGTGCTGAAGACACTGCGTAAAAGTTTTGATTCTGAGCGCCACGAGAAGCAACCTGTGCGGGGTTTCGGACCACGCTCCAAGACAGGTTGGTACGTCGTGAAGCGTCAACAGAGATCCTGTGACCGCTGGACCATCGAGATCGTTTCGGGCGCACCCCCCCGTCCCGGCAGAACAATTGGGCGACCGCGCCGCCGATAACTGCTCGAGAACGAATTCTGCCAGTTGGAACTCCTTCTATCCGGCTAAAAAAATTGGTCTCCTGAGCGCGTGCACTGGAACCATGGAGGAAGAAGTAGGTTGGTGGCACACTGGGCGGGCCAGTTAACCCGCCCACGTGATGCTCAGCGGATCATCGCCCGGAGCATCAGCCCGACGCGCCGCAATTTGTTCTGTTGTTCAGAAGCACCATCCAGGCGGGCCATCCCGATCGCCGAGCAGGCTTCACCGGCCTCGCCCAGCGCCACTGTGAAGCTGTGGCGCCTTGCACGACCTGTCTTGCCGGACCCCTCGGCGATATTGAGCACCACGGACCGAGCCGACCTGACGGCCTGGTCGCGAAGGTCGGCATCGCCGCGCCGGAACGTCGCGTCAGCGACCCATCGGGCGACCTCTTCGGCGAGTCGGTAGCAGTCGAGCTTTTCGTGCGGGAAGTACAGTTCGTTGTCGTTCATCGTGTCTCTCCGTGTGTGGGTTGTCGAAGCGGGACCGTCGGCCGGCCCTCACTCGGAGAGGGGCCGGCCGAGGGTGTCGCGGAGACAACGGCACGTGGAGCGATACCGATACCGATAACGATGACCGATGACCGATAACGATGACCGATAACGATGAACGATACCGATGAACGATACCGATGAACGATACCGATGAACGATACCGATGAACGATACCGATGAACGATACCGATACCGATACCGATACCGATGAACGATACCGATGGCGATATCGATCATCGATACCGCGCGGAGAACATGGAGGAGAGGAGGAAAGGGGATAGTGGCGCGCAGATCCC
>JBNJFZ010000251.1:0-6173 GCA_051747295.1 Myxococcota bacterium | reverse complement strand
CTGGTGGTCGCCGCGCTGCTCGCCGTGTCCACGGGTTGTTCGGGGGCGAAGCCACTGGAGGCCGGCGATGCGCTCGCCGCCTGGCCCACGCAAGAGCAGCGCATGCGAGCGCGCCAACTCTACGAAAACTACAACGTCATCGTGGCGCACGATGCCGCCTGGTCTCCGGCAGATATCGAGGCATTCGAGCAGGGCCTGGGGTTGCTTCCCGACACGCTCCACGAAAATCGGCGGGAGCCCATCGCCGTTGAGCGCGTTGGCCGACCATGCCCGTTCGGGATCGGAGACGGGACCGACAGGTGCCCGAGGTTCGACGAGTCTGGCCGCACGTTCTTCGTCTACGACTTCGAACAAGAACCCGATTCACCGACGATCTGGCGCAAGCGTGCCGCGGCCCACATGGTGATGGCGACCCTCGACCGGCGACACGGGTGGAGTTCCGATCCCGCCTGGACATCCATTAATGCGTGGGATGGGCGAGACGCCCTCAACCTGGCCGAGGCTGGCTACATGCGCCCCCTCGGCCAGCAATCGAGCCACCTCGACCTGGTGACCTTCGCCGAATCATTCTTTGTGCCGGACGACGCGACACGCGACATACGCTGCCGTGAGTTCACGCGCTCACACTTTGTCGTCGAACATGTGCTCGGCAACACGTCGACGCTCGATGAGAGCGGCGAGCTAGCGTGGCTCCCCGACGGTGGCTGCCCGTCTTTCGACAAGTGGGCACGCCTGGACGAGCTCGAGTCCGTCGAGCTGCTGCTCGCAACAGCGACGTCAGACCGGCCGGAATCGCTGTACGGACACCTGCTGCTGCATCTTCGCTACGCCCCCAAAGACTACGTCGACGCGCACGGATTCGACCCCGTCTACCAATTTGGTGCGGTCACGGACACCGAAATCGAGTCCCTGACCTACGTCATCAAGGGTATCTTCGGCGGCTTCCCGTCGGTCATGACCTCGCATACCTTCCGCGAGATCGAGCGGATGATCATGCTGCGCGAGGGACGCTCGCTGACGCGATTCGAACTCACGCTTACCCCGACTCAGCGCGTTCGCCTGCTGCACAGGCTGCGTGAGGTCGAGCGACGCGACGAGCTCGACTACAAGTTCTTCAAGCGAAACTGTGCGTCCTTTTTGATCTACGCGCTCTCGCCGGTCTTCGATGGCAAACTCGACCCGCGTATGAAGGGTGTCTTCGCGATGCCGACCGATGTCCTCGACGTCCTCGCCGAGGCGGACTTCGAGGGCACCCGAATCCTGCGAAAATCCGGCGCCGACTACCGCAGCCACCGTCGGCGCACGCGACGAGCGGCGAGGGAGCGGCGAGACGCTCTGGCCGACCTGCTCGCGGCGTCGGATGTTCCCGATGAAGAAATAGGCGCGGTGCTCGAACTCGACCGACAGCTCGACGCGGACCAACCGCGACGCCGAGCCGAGGCGTATCGGGCCCTCCAGCAGCAGCTCACCGAGTCGCTCACCCGATGGAAACTCAGCAGTGAGGATCCAGCGAATGACAAGCGGATCGAAGTCCGCCTGGTCGACTACCTGTACCGGGTCACGACCTCGGAGCGCTATTTCTCACAGGTCATGCACATGCGAGAACGCATGGCGGCCGAGCAATACGCCGCACTGGAGTATCCCCTGTCTGCCGAAGAACAACTCGCACGCCGAGGCCGGCTCCAGTCCGTCGACGATCACGAGCAACGCCAGCGACTCCTCAATCGCTGGGCGGCCGAGCAATCCCGCCGCATGGAGCGAGCCCGCGCGGCGATTCGCCGGGACCGCGATCCCGAGCAGATCCGCGCTGAGGAGGCGCAGCGCGCGGCATATCTGGGCGCGCTCGAGCTGCAAGCCACATTGATGCGCCTGTTCAGCTCCGACTTCGACGCCGTCTCACACCTGCGCGAGCGGCGCGAAGAACGTGACCGCCTCGCCGACGAGCAGGCCGCACGAGCCAGGCCCGATTCCGGGCGTAACCGACTCTTCCTGCGCGGCCAGATGGATCCGTCAGCGGACCTCGAAAGCTCGATCCGAGCCGGGTTCACCTATGCCCTCATTTCCGACCGGCTCGGCGAGGTCCGCCAGCGCGGATTTCGCCCCAACCTCGAATCCGAGGCGCTCGCGCTCAGCGCCGACGTCGACACGTCATCACCGATCGACCGGGCGTTCTCGGCCGACCTGCTCCTCTTCCGATACCAGGATCTGACGCGAGAACCGCGCCTGTTGCGAGATTCGTTCACCGACGCGCTCGGCTGGGGCACCGACGTTCGACTCTACCACCACGGCCCGCGCGGTCAGCTCTTCGGCGGCCGGGCAAACGTGGGTTATATCGCCCCACTCGTCGCGAGTGCCAGCCGCAGCAACATCCTGGCGTTCGGCGTGTTCCCCGAGGCGAATGCGTATGTGGGGGCGGGGCAGCAGATTCTGATCGGAGGACGCGCTGCACTGCGGGCGCGGCTGCACCTCTTTGGTCGATACGCGAACGCGCTCCGGATGCGCGTCGAGTCGGCTCACTACGCGGGTACGCGAAACTGGACGTGGCACCAGGAGAGCGCCGCGCACCTCGCCGTCGACCTCGCGCTGGGCCGGCGTTCAGCCCAGCCCCTCGTGGTCTCGCCATTTGGACGCGTCGAGTGGCACCAGGTCACGCCCGCGGACAGCGAAGCTCCGGTCGTACGCGCTGGATTGCAGCTGGAGTTGCCCTGGTAGACGGCGCGCGAACTACTGGCCGAGCCAATCTCGCGGCTCCTTCAACACCTCGAGCATCTCGTCCTCACGCGTGCCGTGCTCCGGCATATACTCCCACCGCGCGGTGAGTGGCAGCGACATCAGGATGCTCTCGATCCGGCCCTTCGTGCGCAGCCCGAACTTGGTGCCGCGATCGTAGACCAGGTTGAACTCGACGTAGCGTCCGCGACGCATTTGCTGCCAGCGCTTGTGGTCTTCCTCGAAGGGCATGTCCATGCGGCGCTCCAAGATCGGCAGGTAGGCCGGCAGGAAGGCGTTGCCGCAGTCCGATACCATCTCGAAGAGTTCCTCGACGCTACCGCCCTCGTGGAGGTTGTCGAAGAAGATACCGCCCACGCCGCGCGCCTCTTCGCGGTGATCGATGTAGAAGTACTCGTCACACCATTCTTTGAACTTCGGATAGTACTCCTCGCCGTGCGCATCGAGCGCCTCTTTGTGCACGCGGTGGAAGTGCTCGGCGTCCTCCTCGAACAGATACGCGGGTGTCAGGTCAGACCCGCCGCCGAACCACCAAGAGCCGGGTTCGCGGCCATGGCCGCGCTCGAAGTACCGGTAGTTCGCGTGCACGGTGGGCGCCATCGGATTGTGCGGGTGGAAGACGAGGCTGACGCCGGTCGCCCAGAAGCTCAGGTCCTCGATATGCGCGCCACCGCCCATCTCGCGGGCGGCCTGCTCGCTCAACTCACCCATGACGACCGAGACGCCGACGCCGGCCTTCTCGAAGACCGTCCCTTCCTGGAGCACGCGGCTTCGGCCGCCGCCTCCCCCATCGCGCTCCCATTCGTCCTCGCCGAACGTGCCGCCGTCGATCTCTTCGATGGCTGCACAGATGCTGTCCTGGAGGCCGAAGACCAGGTCTTTCATATTCTCTCGAATCGGAAACTCGTCACTCATCGGGTGTCCTCTTTCAGTCGTTGCGTCGAGTCGATATATCGCATCGGAGCTGCGATCAGCGCAGCTCGCCGCGGTTTTTCAGGTCGCGCAGTTCCTGCTGGACGCGATACGCCGCGCGCTCGATGCGCTCGACGTACTTTCCGTACTCCGGCACGCGCCCCACAAAGAATGCGTGGTGGTTCAGATACAGCAGATACCCCGCCATCGCCAGGTCGCCCCGGCGAGCGAAATTGTGAATCTCTTCGATGGTCTCGTCCACGTTGTATTTGGCGCGAGCAGCGATCTCGGTTGCGACACGGCGAGATTGCTCGACGACCGCGCCCGCACACACCGCCCACGGCTTGTCCTGCCAGGGCTCGAGCTCGGACAGCGCCCGAATGCGATCGCGCTCGCGGTCCCAGCGGCGGGCGACATCATAGAGCGCGTCGTAGAAGTCCGATTGCTGACGCGCATTGGCCGCGTAGAGGTCGTAGAGGTCTCTGAAGTGCCGGTCGAGCTGAGATTTGAGCTGTCGCAGCTTGCGCAGGCTCCACCAGCGCTGGACATTCTCGGTCAAACGCCCCTCGAACAGCCCCTGGAGCATCTCCAGCGGCTGCAACTGGGTCAGCCGGTCGACGTCGACGGCCCGGTGACCGCCGTCGGCGTCGTCGGCGCCCGTCGACAGAAAGTGCGGGCTGTGGGTCTCGCGGTAGAAGCGGCGGGCCTCGATCGCCCCGAGTTCGCGGCTCTGCGCGGCCCCTGGCGCCGCCAGCATGTCTTCCTTGTCCTGATAGGGCACCATCTCGGTGCTGCCCTGCACCTCGCGCGGCGTGGCCTCGGTGGGGAGCAGCTTCTGAGCCCGCAACTTGAGCGTGGTGATCTTGCGACGGCTCCCCGCCGAGCGATGCTCCTCGTAAAACTCGTGGATCGCCTCGAGCGTGTCGTCCAGAAACGCCGAATACGAGCCGTGGGCCGCGATCGACTCCTCGAGCTCGAGGTGCACGTGGTCGAAGTCGTCCGGATCTTCCAGCAGTAGCCCCTGGTGCCCCATGATCTCGAGCGCATAGTCGCTGACGCCCAGGTCCCAGAATACGTCGAAGATCGACAGCTCGACGTCGTCGTGCTGGACCTTGCGCACCGACAGCTCGCGAATCTCGGCTCGTCGCCGCCGCCGTCGGGCGAGCAGCGCGCTTCCCGCGCCTCCACCGGAGAGTGCAAGCAGCGTCAAAATGAGCACGATGACCGGATCCATAGGGCTTTGTGCACCTTGTGCAGATTCGTGGGTTGACTCGACCGTCGCGGAAAAGGATGATCCCGGCGCTACGTAGTCACGCCGACACCTCATGAGACGTTCGAGCCCCATTCTAAATTTCTCGCTGCTGGCCGCCTGCGCACTCGTCGTAGTGCTGGCTGGCTGCCGCGGCTTCGGGTCGAGCCCGGTTTGCCTGTCCGGTGCGCGCATGGCCGCGACCGGCGAGTGCGAATCCCAACGGGCGCCGGTCCACCGGATGCCGTTTCGGGAGGGCTATGCCACCCGCGTCATGCAGGGATATCACGGCTACGTCAGCCACAAAGAAGACCTCGCCTACTCCTTCGACTTTCGCTGCAAAGACGGCACGCCCGTGACCGCGTCGCGCGGCGGGCGAGTCTGGGCGGTGCGCGAGGACTCAAACCGGGGCTGCAACGACCCGTCGTGCGTCGAAGACGCGAACTACATCATCATCGACCACGGCGACGGGACCTATTCGGAGTATTATCACCTACGCCAGATGGGGGCCATCGTCGAGGAGGGCGAGAAGGTCTGCCGCGGTCAGGTGATCGGGCTGTGCGGCAATACCGGATACTCGAGCGGCCCGCACCTGCACTTCGCTCTGACCGACGTCACCCGCCACACCGTACCGGTGCGGTTTCGCGAGGCATACGATCGCGGTTACGGCTATCCCGTGCCGGAGACGACGTACACCAGCCAGAATAGCCGGGACTCGACCTGCCCGGACATCGAGTACTCGAAGCTCGGCCAGGACGCGTTCGCCCACCACGGCATCACGATCGACAAGCCGCTTCCGATCGTCATCACCGACCAGTCGGAGACCTTCGATCTCTCTGGCCGCTACTACGGTTCGCACCCGAACGTCGCCGTCCACCGCAAGACCATCGACGGCGACAGCTGGACCGACGAATGCATCCCGGTCGACGAAGACGGCGACTTCAGCGCTCGAATGACCTGGCCCGAGCCGCGCTTCCGCGACGGGCCCTACTGGTTCATGGTCACCGGCGCCGACAAGGACTGCTACTCGCCGGGGTGGTCGTGGTCGTACAAGATTTTTGTGCGGTAGCTTTGCCGACCGGCATTCAGGGACCTCACGGCGTCAACCCCTCGGCCGCGCGCTGCGCGGCCACTTCCCCTTCCGGCTTCGCCGGTGGGGAAGTCCCCATGGGCATATTGGCAAGTGGTTGCTTCGCGTGGGGCGGCCTCCTCGTGAAGCAAACCCTTGCCAATATGGCGAGAGGGACTCCCCCGCGATAGCGGGGGACACCGCGGCTCCGCC
>JBNJFZ010000250.1:0-6413 GCA_051747295.1 Myxococcota bacterium | reverse complement strand
TCGCGCTTGAGCTTGCGGATGGCCTTGCGCGCCTGTCGGTCGGCGTTGTTCGTGACGGTGCAGGTATTGACGACCGCTGCTTCGGCGTCGTGAGGGTCGTCGACAGCGACGGCGCCGCGTGCCTCGAGTTCCTGGCGGAACTTCTCGGTGTCGTATTGATTGGCTTTGCAACCGTGAGTGACGAAATGAACCTTCATGGCGCGATAACCGTCTGAAATATAGGCGAAAACGACGCGCTGGCGCAGGGGCCCGCGAGAATGGAGCGCGAGGTTAGTCATACTCGTCGCATAAGACAAGCTCAGCAGGGTGTGTCGAAGGTCCGGGAGCAGCGGGGAATGGGGGCGCACCGCGCAGGGGTTAGCTTGTTGAGGTTTACGATGGTCGCTAGAATTTCGGTCCGATGAACGTCGTCCGTCCAACATACAACGAGCTCGCCCGACTCGCGATAGTTGCGCTCCTGGCGTCGTGCCTGGCCGGGGCGGGCTGTGCCTCGCCCACGTCCGCGGATGGAGGAAGCCAGGGCGAGGCGGCCGAGAAGCAGTTGGCCGAAGCTGGTGCGCTTCGTGTGCGGGTCTGGGCCGACGCGCACTACCGCCGCGACCACGAAGCCTGGCGCGACCACGTCGAGCGGCAGCTCCGGTTGGTCAACGACACCCTCGACGAGGAGTTGGGGGCGCGCCTGATCGTCACCGAGATGCGGGAGTGGAATCCCGAGGCGGGACCAAATGACCTGGATGCGCTGCTCGGGGAGCTCGAATCCTCGGACCGCGCGACCGATGTCGATCTGGTGGTCGGGCTGACGGAGGCGCTGCCGTTTGGCGCTCGGTCGCAGCGCCGGCTCGGATACTCCTCCCTGTTGGGAAAACATATGCTCGTGCGAGGTGTGGATCCGACCTCGGATCTGGATGCGTTGCGCACAGCGCTGCCGGACGCCTCAGAGGCGGATCTTCGGCAGGAGGCCGAGCTGCGCGCATCGCATCGGGAGCGCACGACGCTCATGCACGAGATGGGGCATATCCTGGGGGCGGTCCACACGGTCAGCGAAGATTGGCTGATGAGTCCCGTGTATCGAAACCGACAGAGAGGGTTCTCGCCGGAGAATACCCGCATCCTGAAGACGTCGATCGCGCTGCTGCGACAGGCCGAAAACCACGATGCCTGGAAGCGCGAGGTCGCCGGCGCGGTCGAGGGATGGATCGATGGAGCGGGCGGCTCGTTCATCCCGAAAGACGCCGCCCAGGTGCACCAACATATGCTGGCGCTGCTCGAGCCGGACTCGCTCACCAGGAACGAAGCGCGCATCTTCAACCAGAGTCAGGACGTGGCTCAAACCGGCGATTTTCAGCGCGCCCTCGAGCTCATCGAGCCGCTGTTGGAGCGACGACCCAATCATCCGATGGTCATCAGTGCGGTCTGTCAATTTCACGCGCGGTTGGAAATGCGCGGTGAGGCGAGCGTGCGGGTCTGCGCGAGGGCGATGGAGGCGCGCCCGGAGGATCCGCTTCCCGGGCTCTTCCTGGCCCACATCCACGTCGACCGTGGCGAGGTCGGCGCGGCGATGGAGACGATGCGGCGCGTCGAGGTGCGCCTCGAGCGGGACTCACAGCCACATCCCAGGGACTATCTCGTGCTCGCCGTGCTCTACCAGCGAACGGGCGCGCTGGCTCATGCGGAGGATGCCGCGAGGCGCGCTGGAGAGATGGACGGAGCACGGCAGGTGTTGGACTGGGCGCGCAAGCTCAGGAGGACGTGGGGGCTGCCGCGCGGGACGGTCCCCCTGGAGCTGGAATATCTGGTGGCCGAGAAGCTCCGCGAGTTCGATCAACATCTCTCAGCCGACCAATTCGAGGCCGCGACATACGTCGCCGAGCGTCTCGCCCAGGAATTCCCGAGATCGGCGGCTGCCGAGGTCGCATCTTGTCGACTTCTAACCGCGCGCGGCGACATGAGGGCGGCCGTTCCGCACTGCCGCCGAGCGATCGCACGGGACCCCTCGGCCGCGATGGCGCACTACGTATTGGGTGTCTGGGAGATGAACCAGGGCCGGTACAACGACGCCAACCGACACCTGTCGCGGGCGGTCTCTTTGACGCCTTCGGCACGCGGCTTCTGGCGATCGCTCGGTGTACTCTACCGCAAAACCGGAAGCGCGGATGCCTACAGATCCGTCGCAGAGGATTATCGCGAGCGGTTCGGCGAGGCGTTGCCGGAGTAACTCGTGATCCCGCATGTCGCGGGCCCGTTACTTCTCGGCGGGCTTCGTCGGGGTCTCGGCATTCTGGGTCTGGTTCTGGGCTTCGGCCTTCGCCTGCTCGGCGTTGCCGATCTTCATCCCGAGACAGGTGCCGCCGAAGATGCCGAGCGACAGCACGATGAAAATCACGGCGATGAGTTCTTTGCGGTATTTCGCCGATTTCGGGTCGACGTCGTCGCGAATCTTTGCGGGTTTCATACTCCTTCCTTTCGACGAGGCGGGGTCCATCCGACAGGAGAACTATCGGGCGCGCCACTTTGTTTCCTGCAATGGGATGCAATGTCAACAGGATGGGTCGCAGATCAACTCGAGTGAAGGGGGACTCGGACCGTCTAATATGGTTTTCGGCAGGCCCCGGGGATCGTCGCGTGAAAAGTTGTTTCGGGTCGGCTTGAGGCGGGCCAACATAGGGTGTTAACGTCCGCGATTGGCGCTCGAAGATACTCTCGAATTTACTCAAGGTCGTACCGTGCCAAATAGCAGTAGTTCCACCTGGCTGAGAAACGCCACCATCGTGACTGTCGACCCCGACGATCGCGTCATCGAGGGCGATGTGCTCGTCGTCGATGGTCGCATTCGCGCTATCGGAGAAGTCGATCCCCAGGCCGCCGAGGGCGCGGAGCGCATCGATTTGCAGGGCGCGGCGTTGATGCCCGGTTTCGTGCAGACCCACATCCACCTCTGTCAGACGTTGATGCGCAACCTCGCCGACGACATGGTCCTGATCGATTGGCTGCGAAAGCGAATCTGGCCTTACGAAGCGGCGCTAGAGCCCGACGAACTCCACGCGAGTGCCGAGCTCGGTCTCGCCGAGCTGGTGCTTGGAGGGACGACGACCCTCTTGGACATGGGGACACTTCGGCATACCGATGTCATCGGCGAGGCGGTGGAGGCTTCGGGGATTCGCGCGTTTATCGGCAAGTGCATGATGGACGACCCCGAACAGTGCCCGCCGTCTCTGGTGGAGGGCACCGACGAGAGTCTTCGGGAGAGTCTCGACCTGGCCGACCGATGGGACGGAGCCGCTCATGGACGGATTCGCTATGCGTTTGCGCCGCGTTTCGCCGTCTCCTGTACGGAGACATTGCTCCGTCAGGTCGCGGAGGCTGCCGACGAGCGTGATCTCTACATCCACACGCACAGCTCGGAGACGACGTTCGAGAACGAGTACACAGAGCATCACTACGGGTGCTCGAATGTCGAATTCCTCCAGCGCGTGGGGATGACCGGCGAGCGCAGCGTCTTCGCCCACGGCGTGCACGTCAGCGATCATGAATGCGAGCTGCTCGCCAACTCCGGCACCGCGATCGCACATTGCCCGTCCAGCAACCTCAAGCTCGCCAGCGGGATCGCTGATATGCTGCGATACGACCGTCATGGCGTACAGGTATCACTCGGGGCCGACGGCGCGCCCTGCAATAATAATCTGGATGGATTCGTCGAGATGCGACTCGCGGCGCTGATTCAGAAGCCGTTCCACGGGCCCGAGGCGATGCCCGCGAAGCGAGTTCTGGAGCTGGCGACGATCGACGGAGCGCGGGCGCTCGGCATCGACGACGAGGTCGGGAGCATCGAAGTCGGCAAATCCGCCGACCTCGTCGCCGTGGACCTCGACTCCAACCCCGGTGCATCGCCCGGTGGCGATGTCCACTCGCGATTGGTGTACTCGGCGCATCGAAGCGACGTGTCACACGTCTTCGCGGGTGGAACGCCGCTCGTGCGCGACGGCGAGATGGTCGGGGCAGATGTCGACGCGATCATCTCGCGCGCGCAGTCCGCGCAGGAGTCGGTCGTCGAGCGGATGGACGAGATGGACTGACCGTCGGGTCGATCCCGTCACACAGAGAGAGCCCTCGCCGCAGTAATGCGACGAGGGCTCTCTGTTTTTTATGGAGTCGCTTCCTACTGGAGGAAGAACTCGGCGTTCTTCTCGATCTGGTACTCGTATTCGGCCGGGACGTCGAATTCGTCGTAGATGGCCTCGACCGGACACTCGGGCTCACACGCGCCGCAATCGATGCAGATATCTGGATCGATGAAGAGCTGTATATTTTCGAGGCGAGCCTCGTCGCCGGAAAGTTGGATCTGCTTGATTTCGTCCACGTCGATGGGACCGTGGATGCAGTCTACCGGACAGACCTCGACGCAGGAGGTATCGCAGGTCCCCTGGCACGGGTCTGTTATTATGAACGTCATGGTGCTCTCCGTCGGCTCTGGTACTGAATGTTTCGGCGTTGCGCCCCGAGAAAGTGATCTCGAGAGTCGGCATTTCAAGTGGATTTCACGGTGTGCCGATGCTGTGGTTCGGCGAACTCTGTTCGCCATCGGGGCCAAGCCTACGAATTCCAGCGAAAACCGCAAGTGGTTTGCGACTCATTGCGTCATTCGCGCTCGAAGAATCGTACCTGACCGGCATCGGTGCCGACCGTGAGTTGGGATGCTGTGAGGTGCATGGCCCAGACCGCACTGTCGAGCTCGAGTGTCTGGAAAGGCTCCGAGGCCCCGGGAGCATACAGGCGGACCTCGCCGCGCTTGTCCGCCGACGCGATCGCGCCGCGCTCGTCGATGGCGGCGGTCGTCGCCTGCGTATCGTGGGGCACCAACTCCCGGACGCCCTCGGAATCCCGAACGTAGACCTCGCCGCCGGCACAGGTCCAGGCGACCATGTCGGGGCCAGATTTGACCGAGAGGACCTTGCCGTACGCATCCAGCTGGTCGACTTGAAGTCCGGAATTCGTCCAGAATCGGACCGTCCCGTCGTGGCCGACGGTGACCGGCCCGCGCGCTGTCATCGCTACGCCCGAGACCGCACCGTCGTGACCGTCGAGGACGAGCGGGTCGGCAGATCCATCGAGAGCCCAGACTCGGGCGGTGCCGTCGAAACTCCCCGAGACGAGCAATTGATGGTCCACATCGACGTCGAGGCTCGTGACCCACCCATCGTGTCCAGACACCGCTGCACGCTCGATGGAGTCCGTTTTTTCGAGCGAGCCGGTGGGCAGCGTCCACGCGTAAATGTAGCCGTCGTCGCCGGCTGCGAAGAGGACCGAACCGAGCGAGACGACCGCGATGTCGTTGAGGCCATCTTCGGGGACGCGGAGGCTCGTCAGGTGCGCGCCGGACTCATCAAAAATACTGACGGTGTCGTCGTCGCCGCACACGCACACAAGGCCGCGCTCCACGAGTCGGCCCACTCCGTAGATCCAGCGATGCGAGGTGTCGAGGGTCTGCCCGGCATAAAACTCGGCGTACTCCTCCGGAGACGGGCGGACAATGCCCTTCCCGAAGACGCCGGCCGCCGATCGGCCCGTCCAGATGTCGGCGAGCTCGGAGTGCACCATCGACGGCTGGCTCGTTTCGGCGGCGTGTTCAGCCTCCGTCTCCGACTGCAGGCTCGGCATGGCGAGGTCTTCGGACTCGCGCTCGCTCTTGGGCGACAGTTGCCCGGCGCCGGATCGGATGAACTGGAGATCGGCAGCGCTGACCTGTTTGGTCGCGTCCTCTTCCTCCGGAACTTCCTCCGGCAGCGACACGTCAGTCGCGGGGGTGATCTCGTCGCCGGATTCGCGCAGGGCCGGCTCGTCTACGATGGATGCGGGTTCGTCCCCCTCGTCCTGGTCCTCGTCCTCGTCACGCGCGCCGCCGCCGAACCTGGGCAACCTCAGCCCGGGCGTTTCCTCGGCCTCCGACGCCAGGGACATGGGTCGTATCGAGGTCAGGGTCTCGCCGCTCTGATAATTTGGATCGGGGCCGACGATCTCTTCCTCTTCGTCGTCAGGCTCCTCGACCACGTCCACGAGTTCGATCAGGAGGCTCTTTTCTTGCTCGGCGTACTTGTCTTGCTGAACTTCGGAGCCGGGCGGCGCACTCTCAGGGGCCTCGGACACCGGTCGGGCCGGCTCCTCGGCCTGCTTCTCTTCTTGCTGCGTGTCCTGCGGCATCAGCTGATCCAGCGTATCGACCAGGTCGTCGCCGATGCCCAGGTCGAAGTCGAGCTCGGCCGCCGGCGTATCTTCGCCGTCGCTCGACGGGGAGGGCAATGACTTGCCTGGCCGGGGCAGCGACCCGGTAGACTGCTTGGGTTTTGTCTTCTTTTTGTCTTTCACGCGCGCGCCCAGCTTCGACAACGCAGCCTTCAGCTTCGCGCGGCGCCTGTTGT
>JBNJFZ010000249.1:0-6415 GCA_051747295.1 Myxococcota bacterium | reverse complement strand
GCTTCGCTGCCTCGCACAAAAAAAGGAGGCCGCTGCCGGCCTCCTTTTTTCGTGCTATGTACGATAGTTCAACCCGCTTCGATCAGCCCGACGTTTCCATCGGCGCGCTTGTAGACGATATTGATCGTCTGCGACTCCGTATTGGTGAATACAAAGAATTCGCGGTCCGCCAGGAGATCGAGCTGCAGTACGGCCTCCTCGAGGCTCATCGACTGCGCTTCGTATTCCTGGTTGCGCAGCACCTTGACCTCTTCGCCGTCGCCGGTCGCTACGACCTGCGCGTCCTCGTCAGACTCGGCCTCCTCGTAGGCTTCCGATTCGTCGGGCGCTGGATACCGCTCGTAGTCCTCGCGGAATTCTTCAAACTCCGAGTCCTCGTCTCCGGCGGGCATCGGCGAGCCGCCCAGCGGCGACACGACACCCATGCGGAACATCTTGGCTCGTCCATTCTTGCTCGGCTTGTGATCGCTGAGGCGATCCTTGTGTCGCCGCAGCTGCTTCTCGATCTTCTCGAGTGCGAGATCGATCGAGCTATACATGTCTTCGCTTCGCTCCTTTCCTTTGACGGTCAGATTCTTGATCTGAAGGGTGAAATCAGCGATATGCCAGAATTTCTCGACACTCATGACGATGGACGCGTCGACCTTGCCGCGTACGTACTTGTCGCAGATGCGGTCGAGCTTCTCCATGGCGTACTCCCGAAGCGAATCGGACGACTCCATATGTCGAAAAGAGACATTCGCGTTCATTACGGACTCCTGAAAGGGTGATTGTGAGGTGAGGTTCCCGTGCGCTTCCCTCAATGCACGAGTCGGTTCAGACGTTTGGCTAGTGACTCCTGAGGAGTCAGCTACCCAACAGCATAACCGAATTTCGTCATTTCATGAAAGTTGCGATTCGGAACGCAACCTCTCCTAAAAGACCTGCTTGCGCTTCGAGCTCGACAAGATCCCCATCATCTCACGGTACTTCGCCACGGTTCGCCGCGCGATGTCGATATTCTCCTCGGCCAGGATGTCGACGATTTTCGAGTCCGACAGCGGCTTGTCACCGGGCTCGTTGGCGATAATCTCGCGGATCTTGGCCTTTACGGCCTCGCTGGCGAGGTCGTCGCCACCGTGCTTGGTAATGGCCGAGTTAAAGAAGAATTTGAGCTCGAATACCCCGCGCGGCGTGTGCACGTATTTATTGGTCGTCACCCGACTGACCGTCGACTCGTGCATCTCGATATCGTCGGCGACGTCCTTGAGCACCAGCGGCTTGAGGTGCTCGACGCCGTCCTCGAAGAAGTCCTTCTGAAATTTGATGATACTCTCAGTGACCTTGATGATGGTCGACTGGCGCTGGTGGATGCTCCGAATCAGCCACATCGCGCCGCGCAGCTTGTCCTGGATATACTCGCGGACGTCATCCTTGGTGCCCTCGTCCTTCTTCTTCTGGAGCTGCTTCTTGTAGTAGTTCGAGATCTTGAGCTTCGGCAGGCCGTCCTCGTTGAGCGACGTCACCCACTCCCCGTCCATCTTGTAGATGAAGACGTCCGGGGTGATATAGCGACCGTCCTCGTCGTTGTAGAGCCGGCCGGGCTTGGGTTCGAGCGTGGTGATGAGCTTGGCGGCGGTGACGACCTCTTCCTTGCTCACCCCGAGCGCCCGCGAGATCTTCGAGACACTCTTACGCTCGAGGTCGGACAGGTGCTCGTCGATGATGGTGTGCAGCAGGTCGTTTTCGGGGAAGAGCAGGTCGGACTGGATCTGGAGGCACTCCTTCAGGTTGCGCGCCGCGACGCCGGTCGGGTCGAACTCCTGGATGACCGAGAGCACGCCCTCGACCTGCTCGAGTGGGGCATCGATATCTTCGGCGATCTGTTCGGTCGTCGTATCCCGCAGGTAGCCGTCGGGGTTGAGGTTGCCGATGATGAGCGTCCCGATCTGTTGCTCATCGTCGTCGAGCGCCGACATGCGCAACTGCGTCATCAAGTGGTCGACCAGGGACTCGGAGGTCGACATCGTCTGCTCGTAGCCGGGCAGATCGGTGGTGCTATAGCCCTTGTAGCTGTTGGTTGGCATCGGGTCGGAGGAGTACTTGTTGATGTAGTCCTCCCAGTCGACGTTGTCGATATCGGACTCGTCGGCCTTGACCTCTTCGGTCTTGTCCGGCTGGTCCTTCTCTTTGATGCCGTGCTCCTGCACGTACAACGACTCTGCCTCGTAGGGCTCCTGGATCTCCTCCAGGATGGGGTTTTCGGTCATCTCCTGGCGCACCAGGCTGATGAGCTCCATCCGGTTGAGCTGTAGGAGCTTGATGGCCTGCTGCAGCTGCGGCGTCATGCGCAACTGCTGCGTTTGCTTGATATCCGCCCTGAGTCCCATTTCCATCGCGGTACCTCCGTTGGCGCTCGGCCCTTGCGAGCCAGCCGCGCCAGGTCACCTTTATGTGTGGCAGGCCGCATCCCCGCGGCTGCCGACGGTGCTGCAACAAGTCACTTATCATCCCTTCGAGCCCGATCCTCTCCGGACTTCACGCCGCGAAGCGCCAGCGTCGCGGTCCCAAATTCAACCTCGATATGCGCAGCCTCAATCCGCCAGTCGTCGCGAACCATCGCCACACTCTGCCCCATCAGGAGCCCTCGTACGCCCGCTGCGTCCAGCCAGGCAAAATCGCCCATCGCGTACGACACCGGCGCCTGACCGCTATTTCGTCCGACGAGGCGAACCTCACCGCGTGCTCCAACAAACTCCAACCTTCCCAATATGTCGTAGTTCAAGCTGATCTGCTGCGCCACCAGGGACCATCGGCCCTCCCGCTCGAGCCGAAGTCGACCGTCATCGATCTCGACGATGCGTCCCTTCGGGCTCGCCTCGCCCGCCTCGACGACCCAGGCGCCTGCAACGAACGGCGAAGCCGACCCTGCTCGCGCCTCTTCGAATCCCTCGGCTTGCGCGAGCGAGCTCGTGCCCACGAGGAGTACAAAGCATAGCACCGCGAAAGACCTGCCCTCGCGCGTTGTGCTTTTTCGCTCCACTTCGGCCCCTGTTGTCGGCCACTGTTATCGGCCCCTGTTGAGGGCCAGCCGGCCATGACACCCCAGCTTACCACCCTATCGCGGGGCTGGCGTTTATCTTGCAAGTCTGAATATAAGCAACCATCCCGATCGAAGCAAGCGATTGACGAGTTTTGTGGTATGAGTTTTGCTTACGTGCGCATATTGCGTCGCTCAGCAAGATCGTGTATGGGGACGCACGCGCTGCGTATTATGGCGGAACCTCGACTCCATCGGACGACCCTCTGATGCCAAATACTCGACCCGATCTTCTCGGTCGGCCGTCTCTGACTGCGGAGCGCGTTTTACGATAATTTTTGAGCAGCTCACCTATTTTGTGTCAAACTACGCTCCAGATGTTTTCCCAGGTAACTCGGGGTACCCAAAAATGACCAGACGCTGGCTCCTTGTCGTATTGCTCTCATTCATTCCTCTGGCCGCCTGCGGTGACAACGGCCAGGAGGCCAACAACGACGGTACCTCCCCACCGGTAACAGATAATTACGCGATCGAAGGCGGCTCGCTGATCGACCCGGATACGGTGTCGATTGGTCGTGTCGACACCGTCGATCCCTCGTGGATCGTCGTGTTCGAGGGCACGACGCTGCTCGGGCACACCGGAGTCGATGTGGGTGAATCGACCGATGTCGAGGTGCCGCTGGATGTCTCGCTTTCGAGCGGGCCGCATACACTGGAGGCCGTCCTCTATCGCGACGAGGGCGCGGTCGAGCAGTTCGAGGTTCCCGGCAACGACCGACCGATCCTCGAGAACGGCGAGCTCGTCGCGACCTCCTTCGACGTCACGGTCGAGGACGAGTTCTCCCCGGAGATCAGCGCCAGCGACCAGACCATCTCCTCTGCCGAAGCCGGCGCTGTCACCATCGATAGCGCCACCGCGCGCGACGATGCATGGGTCGTGGTTCGCTCCGGCGCGTGTGTCGACTCACCCGACGATGCGGGCGAGATTCGCGGCGTCCGGGCCATCTCCCGCGGCGAGCAACCCGACGTGGTCGTCGATGTGACGCCCGAGGTCTCCGACGGCGAGACCCTCTGTGCCTACCTGCACGAAGACGCTCCAAAGGACGGCGACTTCACCTACGAGGACGATGCGCAGGAGGACCCGCCCGTCAACATCGAAGGCACCTTCATATCGGCCGAATGGACCGTCAGCGTCGAAGGCGCCGCCGGAGACCCGCTGGTCGAAGCCTCCGACCAGGACGTCTCCGGAACCTCGCCCAATCAAGTCACCATTGACCGCGTGGTCTCACAGGACGCCGGTTGGATCGTCATCCACCGCGGCTCATGCAGCACGGACGGTGAAGTCGTCGGCCAGGCTTCGGTCGTCGACGGAGAGAACACCGACGTCGCGGTCGAGTTTGACGACGGCGAGTGGATCCTGGGTAGCAACGCACAATTCTGCGCGATGCTCCACGCGGACAATCCCGAGGACGGCGACTTCACCTACGACGGAGAGAATAGCGAGGATATCCCCATCCTCGATGAGGGCGGCAACCCCATCACCGACGCCTTCGTGGTGACCGTCCAGCCGCCGCAGGATCCCGAGTTGACCATTCAGGACCAGCTGCTCACGACAAATGAAGTCACCGTCGCATCGGTCTACGTGCCCAGTGGCATCTGGCTCGCCCTCTACACCGATGACGCGGGCGCACGCGGCCAGCTCATCGGTTGGAGCCAGATCTCGCCGACGCCGCTGACCGACGTGATCGTCGAGATCGACCAGACCCTGCTGGGCCGCGCGCTCGTCGACGGAGAAACGCTCCACGTCGCGGCACACGAGGACAATCCCAACGACGAGACCTTCGATACCGTGGACGACGGTGACCCGGTCGCCACCGACGGAGCAGGCAACGAGTTCAGCACGTCGTTCACGGTCACCGTGCCGACGCTGCTCGCGAACGACCAGACCGCGGACCCCGCCACATCGTTGAATATCGACAGGGTACGCTCGGCCGGCCCCGGATGGTTGGCCGCCTACGACGGTGGATGCCCCGACGCGGGCGCATCCTGGGGCAGCCGCCTGGGCTTCACGTCGGTGTCCGACGGTGAATCTACGGATGTGACTCTGACACTGGACACCGCCGCAACCGACCAGCAAACCATCTGCGTCACCCTGCACGCCGACGATCCGGACGACGACACGTTCGAAAACACGACTCCGACCGACGCCCCAGACGCTGCAACGACGAGCCCGACCGGGGACATCGTCCAATCCGAAATCGTCGTTTCAGTCCCGTAGACTGACTGATGAGTCACCGCTGCGGTCCGAATTGGGCCGTTGATCACCCGCCTGTGTGGCGCTAGGTTTGCGCGAATCGAAACATGACCTCACGCAAGCGGAGCGCACGATGACAAAGCGCTGGGAAAAACTCGAGAAGTACTCGTCTTGGCGGAAAATTTCGGTCGGCATGTGGGATGCGCCCAACGATCCCACGATCTACGGCAACGAAACCGTCGATATCAGCAACCTGGTCCCCTACCTGGACGAGGTATCGCGGATCAGTGGCACCAAAGTGACGCTGACGGCCTATTGCGTGAAGCTGATGGCCACGATCTTCGATCAATTCCCCGACCTCAACGTCATCATGCTGGGCAACCGCGTTCACCGGCGAAAGGACATCGACATCTTCTGTCAGGTGGCCCTGCCGAATAAGCAGGCGGGCCAGGCCGATCTGAGCGGGGTGAAGCTCGCAAAGGCCGATCAGATGGACATCGTCGAGATCGCCCAGCGACTCGGCTCCCGCGCCTCGGATGTGCGCGAGGGCCGCGACGCCGAGATGGAGAAGACCAAGTCGCTGGTCGACTACGTGCCGCCGCGGCTGATGGGCGCGATGGTCGATATCATCGACTTTCTGACCTACGGCGTCCCGGTCGATCTCGATAAAATTGGCATTCGCAGCGACCCGTTCGGAAGCGCCATGGTCACGTCGGTCGGTCAGTTCGACATCTTCCAGGGCTTTGCGCCGCTCGTCCCCGCCAGCCGCTGCCCGCTGGTATGCCTCCCCGGAAAAATCCACAAAGCGCCGTTCGTCGAAGACGACGAGGTCGTGGTCCGCGATGCCGTCACGATGTCATGCACGTTCGACCACCGCTGCTTCGACGGCTACCAGATTGGCTACGTCGTGCGCACGATGCGCTCGATTCTGATGTACCCCGAGCGCCACTATCCGGCACCGGAGTTCTGGGCCAAGAATAAGGAGGACACGACGCCGGCGCAGACCCCGCGACCGGAAGATCAGGGCGCCGGCACGGTGGCGTAGCAGCTAAGCAGCGATTGGCTCAGCAGCTAAGCAGCGATTGGCTCAGCAGCACATGGAGTCGGGAATCTGGAGTCACGGAACGGCGACCTCCAGTTTC
>JBNJFZ010000248.1:2285-6433 GCA_051747295.1 Myxococcota bacterium | reverse complement strand
CGTCGAGCTCGATGGCGCCTTCGACCGGGCAGCGCTCCTCACACACGGTACAAATCGTGCTGTTGTGCGCCAGGCAATTGTAGGTCTGCAGGTGTGCGATTCCGATTTTTCGCGGCAAGTTCGGGTCGAGAGCGCCGGTGTCACAGGCCGAGATGCACGGCATGTCCTCGCACATGTGACACGGGGCGTCGAACGCGTCGATCATCGGGGTACCCGCCGCGTCTTTGAATCGGTGCGGCGCGAGCGTGATCGAGCCGTGCGGGCAAGCGTCGAGACAGGCATCGCAGCGCGTGCAGAGTTCCAGGAACTGGTGTTCGGCAACTGCGCCCGGTGGACGTAGCACCGGGATCTGGCCGCGGCGACGCGGGTGGTTCTCGAGTCGCCCGTAGCCAGGCGGTGATTTGCGGTCTTTCGCCGAGGGGTCAGCCGCGGCCAGCATCGCGATGAGGTCAAACGGCTCGGCTTCGGACGACTCGTCCGAGGTTTCTTGTTGTGCAGGCGTGGATTCGTCGGGCTCTTCGGGGGCGTCGAGAGCTTCTGCCGCACGAGTTTGCGACCGGTCCACCGCGTCACGGATGAACCCGCCGCGCAGGAATTTCCGGCGGCTGTAATTCGCCGGCTCTTCGTCCTCTTTCTTTTTTCCGAACAGTCCGAAAAACATCGTCTAGTTCCCAATTGGGGGCAGCTGGTCGATTAGAGGGGCGCGCTGGTCGAGAGCGCCCGAAGGTGTGTGACACTGTTGGCAATTCTGACGCCACGGATGTGAGGTGCGGATGCCCTCTCGTCCGTTCACGCCATGGCAACTGGAGCAGTCAGTGCGCATCTGCGACGAGTGCGGCATCGTAGGCGGTGCGCCGAACCAGGCTGTTTCACCGTTTCTCGGCTCGGGGAGCCCCTCGAATGAGTTGACGGTCGAGAGGTCATAGTCCGTCTGGGCCATTCCCGGGGCGGGCCCCGACGAGGCCACGTGACATTGCGTGCAATTCACGTAGAACTCGTGACTCATCGGCGGTGCGAGCTTGCCCTTCACCGTGACGCCGTCCCCGTGGCAGGCGAGGCAGGCGAGGTCGCCGCGCTGCTTGACCGGGTGGGGGACGACAGGTGGTGCACCCGCATACGCTCGGCGCTGGGCCCGCAGTGCGAGGGATTCTTCTTTGCCTTCCTCCGGGTTTTCGATCTCCTCGTTCAGCGGTGGTGTCGTGCGCTCGGACATCTGCTGGATCTGATGGCGCCAGTGCTGATTGCTCGCCAGCGGGTCGCTCATCAGCTCTCCATAAGTGCGAGCTGGCATCCCCTCGTAGTCCCGGTCGGTCTTGGTGTACGAGGGGAGTCCCTCGACCTCGTCGGCCGCTTGTTCCATACCCAGGAAAAACCCGACGAGCGCGACGGCGAGCAGGACGAACAACGAGATTTCGACGGCTCGGCGGCGAGAGATGTCGGTTTTTGGTGCATCTTCGTCACTCATTCCCACCTCGCATGACCGACTTTCTTCGGACTCTTGCGGCGCACTTCTTGTAGTCGGGTTGCTTCGAGATCGGGCAGTGATCGTCGAGCGTGACCTTGTTGATGAGCATGCGCTCGTCGAAAAACGGCACGAATAATGAGCCGCGGGGCGGCTTGCCGCGTCCATTGAGCCAGACGGGCAATTCGATGGCACCGCGACGCGACTCGACGACCACAGTCTCACCGCGCTGTATGTCGAGATCTGCGGCGTCGTCTGGGTGCATCTCCACATAGGCGTGCGGCATGGCACGGCGAAGCTGCGGGACTCGCATGGTCATCGAGCCGGTGTGCCAGTGCTCGAGCACTCGGCCCGTGCACAACCAGAAGGGATACTCCTCATCGGGTTCTTCGGGGGGCGGCACGTAGGGGGCGAACCAGACCTGGGCGCGACCGTCGTTGGTCGTCGAGTTGTAGAAGTCGAACTTCTTGCCTTCCTCGACGAACGGGTCGTCGAAGGCGGCAAAGCGATACTCGGTCTCGCGCCAGGTGCCGTCGTCTTGCTCGACAACTGGCCAGCGAAGGCCCCGGTGCTCGACGTACACGTCGTACGGGGCGAGGTTCTTTTGCTTGAGTCGGCTGAACTTTCGGTACTCCTCGAACAGGCGCTTATCGACGTTGATGTCGTAGTAGTTTCGCCAATTCCAGACGGGGACTTCGCTGCCGTCTTCGTCCTTCATGTGGAACAGGAAGTTGCCGTCTTTGTCTTTCATGCCCTCGAAGCCCAGCTCGAAGAGCCGGTGGGCAACCGCGATGGTCTGCCAGCAGTCGTCGCGCGCCTGACCGGGCGGGTCGACCATCTTGAACCACTGCTGCGTGCGTCGCTCGGAGTTGCCGACCATGCCGTTCTTCTCGACCCACATCGCCGATGGGAGGATGAGGTCGGCATATTTGGTCGTCTCGGTCGGGTATACATCGGAGACGATGAGGAATTTATCGTCGAGCTCACGGCTCGGGTAGAATAGCTTGTGGGTGTTCGGCAGTGACTGGCCGGGGTTGGTTACCTGAACCCATAGCGTGTCGATGTCACCGCCCTCATCGGTCGGCGTCGAGAACGCCTCCCACATCTTGACGGTGTGATAACCGGGCTTGGGGTTGATGCGACCGCCGGGGAGGTTCCAATACTCCTCGGACTGCTCGCGGTGCTTCTCGTTGGCGACGACGCGCCCGCCGGGGAGTGCATGTGCGAGCGTGCCGACCTCGCGGGCCGTTCCGCATGCAGACGGCTGCCCGGTCAGGCTGGTCGGAGCATCACCGGGTCGCCCGAAGTGTCCGCTGAGTAGGTGAATGCCGTGGACGAGCCGGTTGATGTCGGTGCCGCGGGTGTGCTGGTTCATCCCCATGCACCACAGGCTCGTGATGCGCAGGTCCGGGTCGCCGAAGAGGTCGCCCAACATGCGGATCTTGTCGGCCGGCACGCCCGAGAGCTGCTCGACTTTTTCGGGAGTGTACTCGGCGACCAACCCCTTGAAGTCGTCGAAGCTCATCGCTTCGCCCTTGAGGGTGGGATTGTCGATGGGCTCGGCATCCCTGCGGAAGTTGAGGTACTTGTCGACGAACTCCTTGCTGTAGGTCCCGTTCTCGATCAGCAGGTGGGCGATCCCCAGCGCGATGGGGACGTCGCCTTGCGGCGCGAATTCGAGGTATTCGTCGGCGTGGTCGGTGGTCCGTGTGCGACGCGTCCCCATGTCGATGAGCTTGACGTCGTCCTTGTTCGAGCGCCGGTCGATGAAGCGGGAGAACAAAACCGGGTGCATCTCGGCCGGGTTGTTTCCCCAGGTGATGATGACGTCGCACTTGTCGAGATCGGTGTAGGTTCCTGCGGGTTCATCGACGCCGTAGACGCTCACGAAGCCTGTGACCGCGGACGCCATGCAGAGGCGCGCATTCGGGTCGATGTGGTTATTGCTGAGGCCGCCCTTCATAAACTTCTGGGCTGCGTAGCCCTCGGCAATAGTCCACTGACCACTGCCGTAGTAGGCGAAGCCCTCCGGGTTCTTCTCGGCGCGCCTGGCGATGATGTCGATGGCGCGCTTCCAGCTGATCGGCACGTGCTTGTCGCCCTGCTTGAGCATCGGGCGCGTGAGGCGATCCTTGCCGTAGAGCGCGAGGCCGGCGTGGTAGCCCTTGACGCATAGCAAACCCCTGTTGACCTCGGCCTTGCGATCCCCGGCGATCGAGACGACCTCGCCTTTCTTGGGGTCGACGCCGATCTGGAGGTGGCAACCGGTACCGCAGAAGCGGCATGGCGCTTTGTCCCACTTGATTCGGTCACGGGTCTTCTCGATGACATCTTCATCGATCGGTGGGCCTTGTCCGTGAGCCATACGACTGGCTGCCGTGGTGGCGGCCGCCATGGCGGTCATCTTCATGAATGTTCGACGGTCTATGCTCACAGAGCACCTCTCTTCGACTGCTTTTTCCTGCGGGGCGGAAGTTTTTCGTCTCGGGATTCGAGATCCGAGAAATCGACGCTGACGACGTGGACGAACTCCACGCCAGCCACGTCAGGCAGTGTATCTCGGACCAATTCGATGCCCTCGCCGACGGTGTCCGTTTCGACGACGACCGGAAGCTGCACATCTTCGATCGGTCCGAGCGTCAATCGCGCATCCGCGCTCAATACGTCGAGCGCGCGTTCGCGTTCG
>JBNJFZ010000248.1:0-2185 GCA_051747295.1 Myxococcota bacterium | reverse complement strand
ATCGACGCGTACGAATCGTGATGGCACGGGCCTTGCTCATGAGTGCTTGCGCCTCGGCACCGACGATACGATAGGCGGGCGGCCGGGCTGAACTCGGTTGTACGGTCGAATTCCTGAAGGTGCAGATGAAGCGTTTAATCCAGGTGAAGGCGGTAGTAGCGACGCTGCTGGTCATATTATTGGCCGGCCTGATGTCGGTGGCGTGTGACGACTTGCCGGACACCGCTGCGGAAACTGAGCAGACGCCGTTTGAGCCCCGTGAAGCGGGGCAGGAGCCGCGTTACGGCACCGAGATCGTAGCCGCTCGCGAGTTGGGCACGCTCGAGAGTCGCGTCGGCGAGGAGGCGTATGCAGGCGTCAAATGCGGGGTGTGCCACTCGCTTCCCGATGAGGGCCCGCCGGCGAGTCGTCCCGAAGGTCTCGAGGATTTTCATACAGGCATGCAGTTCGATCACGGCGAGCTCACGTGCAACTCGTGTCATCATCCCGAGGACCGCGACCTGCTTCGCCGGGCCGACGGTCGGGCCATAGAATTCGAGCAGACCATGGATCTATGCGGCCAGTGCCACGGGCCGCAGATGCGGGACTACAAGCGGGGGGCTCACGGCGGAATGATGGGGCACTGGAACCTCGATGATGGTCCGCGCGTGCGCGCCAATTGTGTCAATTGTCACGATCCGCACGAACCGGCATTTCCGTCGATGATGCCCGCCCCACCGCCGCAGGATCCGCTGTTGGAGCCCGGCTTGATGAAGAAAAGCAACGAGCATTCGCAAGAGAAGGAAGGTCACGAATGACTGAGCAGAACGAGCCGAAGAAGGAAGGGATGACTCGCCGCACGGCGATGAAGGCGATGGGGGCCACGCTCGGCGCGGCCGCATTCGCCAAGGCGCTCGCCCCGCTCACCGAGTGGGAGCCGGCGACGTCGGTCGATGACTTTCTTCAGAAGCACTACACGGAGTTGAGTGAGTCCGAGATGCAGCAGGTACTGCGTCGCCTCGAGCGCGAAACGAAGGAGGAATACGGCGCGGATGTGCACATCGAGGACGTCAAGCCTCGCGACGGCGTAAAATATGCGTACGCGCTCAACTTGAGCACCTGTATCGGATGTCGAAAGTGTGCCGAGGCCTGCCACGAGGAGAACAACCACGACCGCGCGACCAACAACTCGTACATCCGTGTCTTCGAGATGGAGCAGGGCTCCATCGACTTCGAGAAGGGGAACGCGACCTACGATCACGAGGTGCCGGCCGAAGGAAAGTACTACATGCCGGTGCAGTGCCAGCAGTGCGACAACCCTCCCTGCGTGAAGGTCTGCCCGGTGGAGGCCACGTGGAAGGAAAAGGATGGCATCGTCGTGGTCGACTACGACTGGTGCATCGGCTGTCGGTACTGCGAAGCCGCGTGCCCCTATCATGCACGCCGATTTAACTGGAAGAAGCCGGAAGTGCCGAAAGAAGAGATCAATCCGGTTCAGGCCTACCTTGCCAACCGAATGCGGCCCCAGGGCACGATGGAGAAATGTCACTTCTGCCTGCACCGCACCCGCAAGGGCAAGATGCCTGCGTGCCTCGAAGCATGTCCCACGGGGGCACGCGTGTTCGGCAACGTGCTGGACCCCGACTCGGATATTCGATGGGTCCTCGAGAATAAACGCATTTTCGTATTGAAAGAAGACCTGGGTACGGCGCCGAGTTTCTTCTACTTCTTCGACCAATGAGACGGACGTGCGCTCCGACAGGCCCGAGCGGGTCTTCGAGCGGCGAGAGTAACGGAGCAGATCCATGAGCACGCAGCCTGCAGAAGATGCGGACCGACATTGGTGGGCCTACCCGAAGTTTCTGTGGCGTTCCCTGGTGCTCGCCACCGACGGGAGCCTGGTGTTCTACGCCTGGATGACGTTCTTGACGGCCATTGCGCTCGTCGGCGCGAACGCATGGGCTCATCAGGTGACCGAGGGCATGATTGTCACCGGCATGAACGACCACGTCTCATGGGGGCTCTATATCGCCAACTTCACCTATATGGTGGGGCTGGCGGCAGGGGCTGTCATGATGGTCATTCCGGCGTATCTCTACGACAACGAGGAGATGCACGACGCCGTTATCATCGGCGAGTTGCTCGCGGTCGCGGCGATCGTGATGTGTCTGGGCTTCGTGGTCGCCGATCTCGGCCGCCCCGACCG
>JBNJFZ010000247.1:0-6483 GCA_051747295.1 Myxococcota bacterium | reverse complement strand
ACGCGCGGCGCTTCTCCATGAGCGTCCGCATCTTCGGCGCGTGCGACGCATCATCATGCCCTGACAGCAGGAGATGGTCGTAGGGCTGGATGCCCGGCGCCTCGGCCTCGGCCTCGGGCTGGTCGGGGTCGGGCTGGTCTGGCTCGCGGTCGAGGTCGCGCTGTGAGCGCGCGGCTTCCTGCAGTGCGCGAGCCCGCTGCGTGAGCAGCGCCGCCACCGAGCCGGTCGCTCGCTCCGAGGCATCATCAGCCACGAAGCGATTGAGGATCGACGGAGACTGTCCATCCCGCAGAGCGACGGGGTCCACCTCGTAGCGCTCGACGTCCACAAAGGGCGCGGCTCCCTCTCGCGTCGAGACCGATAGCGTCACATAGTCACCGGCGTCAGGCGACTCGTCGCGACCAAAGTCCCCGACCAGATAGCGCTGGCCGTTATGCGCGTCGATGACGGCGAGCGTGCGGCCGTCCTGGCCAGGCACTCGACCGAGCAGCTCGCCGATGACCTCAGTGTCTTCCATGGGGTCGATATGCGTCATGTCCGGAGCCGGCTGACCGCGCTCGAGGCCGAGAAGGTCGGCGTACAGGACCTCGGGCTGCTGACGGTATCCCGCAAGCATCAGTCCGCGGTCATGGAGGAAGGCAGCGCGCTCCTCGACGAGCTCATGCAGCCGCTGCGGGCTCCTTTCGCCCAGCGAGAGCTCGCCCGACACGAGGCGATCAACGGCGGTCAGTCCGCAATGGTCGATAGCAGGCATGCCATCGGTGTCGACCTCGATATAGCCCGTCGAGGAGACGGTGACTCCGATGACGTCGCCGTCGGCGACGGCCTCTTGCTGCAGATAGTCGTCGACGCACACAAGGCGTCCGTCGTGGGCGGCGCACACCAGATACCGTTGTCCATCGACGCGCATCCGGTCGACGACGAGACCGATGATGTCCTCGCCCGCGTCCAGCCCGATCTCGACCTGGGACCGGCGATCCGCGCGTTGCTCGATACGGCTGCGCACCGCGAGCTCTCGGTCGACACACTCAACGTCCGCCACCTCGACTCGACCTGTTAGCGTGTCGAAGGTCGCGAGGCCAAAAGATTCCAGGCGTCTGACGCGAGCACGGAGCACCTTTTCATACGGATCGAGCGACGCTTCGGCGATGAGCGCACTGCTGAGGTCATGACCACGGAGGTAGTCATCGAGCTCGACCGACTCCATTGCACGCACCTGGTCCCAGAGCCGACCGTGTCTGTCGATGTGGTACGGTCGGGCCTGGGCGCCCGGGAGAGTACGGCCGTCGTGCGCCTCGAGATTGAGCTGGTCGATGCGCGCTTCCAGATCGTCGTCGATCTCCCAGAGCCCATCCCCCAGCGGCTGGGCGAGGTCGTGCTCAGCGAGCTCGAGCAGGGCCTGTCGGTGCGACTCGACGTAGCTGTCGAGCGCGTCATCGCCCATTGGAAGCGTCTCCGCCGCCCACTCGAGATGCTCGTACAAGCTGTAGACGCCATCTTCGGCAAATTTGAGCAGATTCTCGTGGCTCTTGCGGAAGCGAATGACTTTTTCGGGATCTCGCTGGAGCGTAATCCGCTCGCCGATTTCAGGACGCTCGTCGGGCGAAATCGCGCCGATATCGCCCCAGTAGTGAGCACCATCTGGGGACCGCAGCAGGACGTAATAGCGGTCGCGAGACTCGTCGGCGAGTCCGACATCTACCACCTCGCCGGTGAAGCTCTCCCCGGGGTCTAGAGGCTCGAAGGCGTCCGGCCCCACGTCGAGCCCGTGGAGCTCGTATGTATCAGTCAGGTCAGACTGACGCGCGAGCAACGCGAGCGTCTGCTTCCAGTAGCCATCGATCTTCCAGACGCCGCGCTCGACCTCCCATGCCAGACCGTACTCGGCCAGGTGGTGTAGGCGCTGGAGGCGAGCTCGCCGGCTGAAGCTCTGGTCTTCGGCGAGCATGACGTGGCCGCCGGTATCGGCGTAGCGCGCCGCGGGATTGAGCCGCTCGGCCGCTCGCTTCACAAAGAAGGATGCCGGCCGCATATCGAGCAGCAAATCTGGTCGATGCCCTTCGGGGGACTCGACCTCTTGGCCCTGTCTTTCGAGGGCGCGGTCGGCAGCATTGTATCGATCTTCGCGGACGAGGCCTTTGACGTACTGCTGGGCGATCGAGCGCTTGCGGAGTCCGAGCTCATGGGTCGCAATCCGCTGAGCGCGAAAGCGAAGTCCGCGCGAGATATAGTCCGGCGTAATACGGAGCTCGCGTCCTCGAGAGTCGACGCCATTGACGACGATATGCAGGTGCGGAGTACCGCTGCCGTAGTGGTCGATCGCGATCCAATCGAGGCCGACACCGAGGTCATCTTCCATCTGCGCCATCACCTTTCGGCCGTAGGCGCGTAGGTCGAGCCGCTCACCTTCCTCCGGCGAGACGATAAAACGCCATTGTCTGATTTGTAGGTCGCTGCAGAACGCATCGGGATCACGCTCATCACGAGCGCCAAAAAACGCTCGTCCTTTCTCCTCGCTGGTAAGAGCCTGACCGTCGCGACCGAGGTACCTCATGTGCGCTCGCGCTTTAGAGCGACCGACCTCTGACGACAAATCCTGATACCGAGCCTTCACAATGACGCGCTGATAGTCGCCGGGAGGCTCCCCGACAATCGCGCCACGCGCACCGGGCACGTAGCTGCGTCGACGCGACTTTCGGTATGGCCGACCGCCGTCTGTGCGTGGGAAGAGGGGGCCACGCAGATCTTTGGTCTCCTCTTCCTCGTAGGCTGTGCGGTAGCTGACTGCCGGCATATGTGCTCCAGTGTAGGTGGTCATACTACCTCAGTGCATGTAGTGTGACCGAGGGTGTCAAGGCGTCATATGACGAAGTCGCGCGTCATATGTAAGAAAACCCAGTAAAATCAATGGCTTAGGGTCTAGTCCATTGAATCTCTTTATCTTGCACTCGCGTATGTGCGCGAGTGAGGCCGTCGGCCGAGCTCGCTTCGGGGTCTCCTGACCCCGCAAAGAATTGGCCCATCTCGGATATCCGAGTGGGCATCCGCGGCCGACGGCCGAGGCTCCCGAACGGGAGCCGGCCGAACATCAGAGGAAATGATCGGTCAACGTGACGTTTTTGAGGAAGGACCCTTAGACCAACCCCAAGGCCGGACCGCAGGCCGACCCCAAGGCCAAGGCCGTTGCTGTCGAGTGGCCGTCAACACTCCGAGGGACCCGCGAAGCATATGTAGCGCGATTTACCGCGCCTTGCGTCATGCGGCCATCCTGGTGGGCGCGATATACCGGCTGAATCGTCATGCGACGGAGGCCGCGCTCGAGTTGTGCTGGTGTGGACGTCATGTGTCCCCTTGGTTTGAACAGCGATGCGTCGGCGGGTGGAAGGTGGTCCTATGCGGCGTTGAAAAGCGTGTTCGTCACTGGATCGGTACGAGTAACTCGCGGGGGTCCGCCTCCAACCCGTCTGCAAGCTTGAATAGAATATTGACGCTCACCTTTCGCTCGCCGCGCTCCACAAAACCTACCATCGTTCGGTGAACGCCAGCGCGCTCGGCGAGCGCCTCCTGAGTCAGGTTGAGGTCAGAGCGCAGGCGCCGCAGGTTGATTGCGACCACTCGCTGAGGCTCGGGAAGGTTGTCGAAATCGACGGCCATAATTTGAAAATGCTGGGAGAGAGGCTTGCAACCGTCGAAAGTGGACCCGAGCTCCTCGCTTGCGTCTACATACAGGATGTAGCATCATCGAGGCTGGAATTGTGTGTTTGTCTGTTCAGAGAAACGGGTCGTGAAACATCGAGAGGCGAGGTCGCAATGACAAAGCGAACAAGTCTATTCTTTCTAGACTTCGGTACTCCTGAGGTCTCGGGGAAAACTCGAGTCAGCTATGCTCCCGTTAACCCGGTATTTCAGCGGGCGTGGAACTCCGCACGAGATGTTTTGAAGAGGGCGGGATTTCGCCTCTTCAGCGAGGATGGACGCTGGCTCGTCGCGTTCTGGTCTCATCTCAGCGAAGAGGACGCGCTCCTCGAAGCGCGCCGTATGCATCGGGCCCTCGAATCCGGCTGGGAAGAGAAGCTTGCCAAGCTCGAGGAGTCGTGTGCGCTCGCAAGTGAGGAGTGGGGCGAAGAGCAACAGGCACGCGCCAAGGCTCTGGAGGTCACCACAGTCGTCAAGGACGGCGTGGTGATGGAAGTGACCGATGCCGGCGAGATTGCCGTCGAGCCAGGCAATGACGATGCGGCGATGTGATTTGACGCATGGGAGGTATCGGCGATGAGTTGTCCAAAGTATCTATTCGAACTCCGCTTTGATGATCTCCATCTTCCGGGGCTGCGTAGGCGGTATACCTCGCCTCCCACGTCCTACTTCTGGGACGCATGGCAGGAATCGAAGGCGCTGATGCAGAAGGCGGGGTTTCGTGTCTTCAAATCGGGCGACACTTGGGTCGTCGCATTCTTGCCGCACAAGGTGAGCATGGACGCGCTCACGAAGGTCAGGCGGCTCAACGAGCGCTTTGTTCACGGCGAAGATCTTTGAGCGCAGCCAATCAACCCGCGGCGCATGACTCCGGCAGCGACCGAGTCTTTATTCTCACCGTCGCCTCCACTCTACATACGAGCGAGTACTCGCAGGCTGGCAGCCTGCGGGCCATCAGTCATGCGTCATGCGGCCATCCTGGCCGCATGCTGGTTGGGAGCTAGACGTGTTTGGTGCGCGACGTTTCCACGTCGCCGGCGGGCTTTCGAGCCCGCCGAACGTGCCGTTTACCGCCGCGTGCCTTTCCCCGCACGTCCAGACCTCGTAGACTGTGGACGCCTCACGTCGCACCGAATCAACAGCGTTGGGGGAAACCCCTCATGAGCCACAAGAACCTCGATACACGGCGTCTCCTGGCGGCTCTTGTGTGCGCATGCGTGCTGACCTGCATTGGCTGCACCTCGAATGACGCAGGCTCGTCCGACACGAGCGTCGTCGCAGACGCGGCCGCCGATACCGCTGACGCACACGTCGATGCCGATGCCGATATCGAAGACACGCCATCGGATGGTCACACCGCAACCGACGCGCGCACCAACCCCGACACGCACTCCAGGGACCCCGAATGGGTCGAGTGCGACTGTCCACGCGCCGAAGATGTTTGTCGCGCGGGCGTAGGCACGTGCGCCGACGTCTCGGTCGACTGTGCGAATGGCGAAGCCTGCCCCGACGGCTACGAATGCCGCGAAGTCAACGACTTACAGGACGGAGAACTCGTGTCGTTGGGTGAGTTCTGCCTGTGTGCAGCGGACGACGATTCATGCCTGCCGTCGTGCCAGTCCGACGACGACTGTCCGCCCGAGACGGCCTGCGACCAGCCTCGCGGCCCCGGGGACGGCACGTGCGACACCGAGATCTCGCATTGCACCGGCAATTACGACTGCCAACGCGGCCACATCTGCCGCTGGAACGAACGCATCCGCGACCGCATCTGCACGAAGACCGGAGACAAGGGCCGGGGCGAGGCATGCGACGACGAGATCGAATGCGCATCGGGTATCTGCGCCGACGGTGTCTGCTCGGACGACTGCCGCATCGACGGTGATTGCGCCTCCGGCGAGATCTGCCGGGGCACGGGCGTCTGGTACGGTACTGATGGGTGCGCCGAGGCCGAATGCCCGGTGACTTGCCCCGAAGACACCGCGTGTAACCCGCGAGAAGAACGTTGCGAGCCGGCCTTTTGCCGCCTCACCGACGAGTGTGAAGAAGGCGATTGCGTCGTGTTCACGGCCGACCCGCAGATGGGCCGCTGCATGACCGCCGACGCTCCGGGCACGACCCACCACTGCAAGCCCAACGAGTTCCGCATCTGGGACGAAGACCCGTTCTGCCGCCTCACCGACCCCTGCGAATTCGGCGAGGACGACTGCCCGGCCGGCTACGAATGCAACTCCGTGGCCTCGCAGTTCCCGGTCATCTCGAGCGCGTACTGTTCACGTCGCGTGATCGCGGAGTGAGTGCGTGGCCCCCCAGGTTGCCGCACCGAGGTGGAAAACTGAGTTTGCGAGTGACGGGCCATCGCATAGTCATGTGGAGGCGGGTATGTACCGAGCGCCTGCGGACTGACCGAGATGTCCTGTTGCCGCAGGCCGACCTGCGGTTATCAGCGTACCTGCCAATTACGTTCCAATTACGTTCGGTTGGCGCTGGATTCTGCCGATTCGTGCACCTACAATTTCGGACGAACTCCAGAGCGTGCGATCGATATGGACCAGCCAACGCAAAAATCAACCTCGACCGCTATCGAGACCGGTCCTTCCGACGGCGTTGCGGAGTCGGGCGTCGACCGGACCTTGATCCGGTGGATGTTGACCCTGTCCCCGTCTGAGCGCATCGAGTTTGTGCAGCGTCACGTAAACGCCGTCCAGGCGCTGAAGGAGCGTTCCGATCCAACGTGATTTTCGCACCATCTTGCAGACGCTGCTCGTCCACGAGGTAGACTTCATC
>JBNJFZ010000246.1:1361-6516 GCA_051747295.1 Myxococcota bacterium | reverse complement strand
GGTAGTTGATCATTTCCCCACAGGACAGACACTGTAGCGGTGAGAATCGAAACCTATGGGACGCATAACCGGCCATGCAAGACCTAATCTATCTATTGGTGATCAGCACGGTATTCGGGCTGCTCGTATGGGCGTTCTTCCGGGTGATGTTTCGCACGAGCCCGGGCTACCACGAGCCGCCCGAGCCGATGGATGCGTCGGGATGGACGCTCGTCGTCGACGGCAGCAACTTCGCCCATAAGGGCAGCGACGTCCGGCTCGAGCACCTCCAGGACGTACTCTCGAGCCTGCAGCACTACTTTCGAAACGCCAATCTGCGCGTGTTCTGCGACGCCAACCTGCGCCACAAGTTCAACGGCGATGACAAGCGTCAATTCAAAAAGCTCCTCGAGGGAAGCAACCGGAAATTTCGCGAGACGCACGGTCAGGCGGCCGACGACGTCATCTTGAAATACGCCGGAGGCAACCCGAGGTGCATCGTCGTGTCGAACGACTGGTTCAGCAAGGGCGACGAGGTCCAGATGCGCCTCGATATCCCGCTTTTGCGCATCGAGCGTACACCGGCGGGCGAGGTGTTTCCGCACCGCTATGCGAATATATTCGACGACCCGGACGAGCCGGAAAAACGCAAGAGAATCCCGGTCCGGCAGTTCGTCACTGGGTGACAATCACGACTATTGTTGCGTCCTTTTAGGCCCACTCAGGTGGTGCGGCCAAGATGGCCGCACCACGTCAGGCCTCACGGCTCCAGCGCCCACACGGCGATGTCGCGCGAACCGTTGCTTGTCAGCGACACCCCGCCGAAGTCGGTGGTCCCGGCAAAATAGCCGGTCGCATAGATGCGCCCATCGTCGGACACGGCGAGCTCGTGACCCAATCCGGCGTCCGTTCCCACGGCGCGCTTGGCCCAGATGAACACCCCCGTCTCATCGAAGCGCGACACGAACATATCCGCTTTGGTGCCGCCGGCGACCACGCCGCCGCCAAGGTCCGCGTCGCCAAATACGCCGCCCGTCACCAGGAGGTCTCCGTCGGGTGTCGGCTCGACGCGCGCGAGTTGGTCGGTCTCGGCGCCCCCCAACGTGGTGCTCCAGCGGTGCGACCCGTCTTCGTCGAACTGGGCCACGAAGATATCGCGCCCGCCATTCGAGCTTACCGCCCCACCCCCGAAGTCCACATCGCCAGTCACTGATCCGACCACCGTTACATTGGAGCCGACGGCGATCTCGGAGCCTCGGTCGAATTCCGCCCCGCCGAAGCCCTTGCTCCAGACGTGTTGTCCCGACGCATCGAGCTTCATCAAGAAGACGTCGGTGCGACCCGTAGTGTCCAACTGACCGCCGCCAAAGTCGACGCTCTCGCCAAATGATCCGACTATATAGGTGTTGCCGTCAGCGTCGACGCCGATATCCGACCCGGTTACGCCGGCGCCATCACCGAAGGTCGATCGCGATACGAGTTGACCGCTGGGATCGTACTCTAGCACAAAGATCTCGTCGTCGCCGGACGGGCCTTCGGCCGCATCGGTTGTCGTGACCTCGCCATCCCCGAAGTCTACGGTGCCGCGGAAGCCCCCGACCGCGTGGACGTGGTCCGAATCGTCGAGCACAAAGCCGTAGACTCCGTCCGAGTAGATGCCGCCGAAGTGCTCGCTCCACAGCAGCGCGCCGTCCGAGTCCATCTTCGCGATAAATGCGTCCGCGCTCCCTGCGCTGAACAGGGTCGTACTCGCCGACAACTCGATCGAGCCTTTGAAGTACCCGCTGACGTAGACGTCATCGTTGCTGTCGACCTCGACGTGAAACGGGACGTTATCGCCCGTTCCACCGAAGTGTTTGGTCCAGATAAGCGACCCGCTCGGGTCGATTTTTGCCAGGTAGACGTCCCCGCCGGTCGCGGTCAACGTCTCGTTGCCGAACTCGACGGTGTTTCGGAACATCCCGACGGCGTACACGTTGCCGCTGCTGTCGGTCGCGATGCCGTAGCCGAGGTCGAATTGTGCGCCGCCAAAGCCGAGTGCCCAGCGGGTGGTACCGGTCAACTCGCGGCAGTTTTCATCGCAGCCATCGCCAGGCATCAGATTGCCATCATCGCATTCTTCACCAGCGTCGGGCTGTACGACGCCGTCACCGCAGACCGGCGCGGCATCGGGCTCGACGTCCTCTTCAGCGTCGTGCGCATCCTCGGTATCGGAGCTATCCGCGGTGTCCTCCGGGTCAGCGTCCGCGTCCGACACGTCCTCGGAAGCATCGAGCGTATCCGTCGTATCCGAGGCGTCCGACGCGTCCTCGGTGACATCGCTCGCGTCCGCGACGTCAGCCGCGTCGGGGTCGTCGGTCTGGGGCGAGTCATCCTCGCACGCCACACCAAGGCCGGCGCAAAATAGCACCACCAAGACCCGACACAGCAACGACTTCACATCGTGTTCTTTCATGCAGACGCCCTATTCTCATAAACGGTACGGAACATCGCCAGCGTAACGCTCGCGGCCGGCAATGTCAGCCGAGACGCCGCTGGAGCGCCCCGCAAAGTCGAGTGAGCTCAGCGACGCCTCAGCGCCAGCCCGCCGGCGACGAGCACCAGCAACATCGCCGGGACCGGAGAGCGCTCCCCCGGGCTCGCGCATCCGCAGCCCTGGGAGGCACCACCCAGGTCGTTGTCGGTGCTCGAACCACCGGAGCCGGTGCCGTCGCCGCCGGACGATGCGCCATCCTCGGATGATGAACCGCCGTCGTCCACGCCAGCGCCCGCATCGGCCTCCGAGCCGTCGCCGCCATCGGTGCTGCCACCCGCATCGGAGCCTCCAGCGTCGCCACCGGCATCTGCATCGACCTGGTCCTGGCACTCCTCGGGCACGCCGACATGGTCAGTCGCGTCGCGTTCTTCGTACTCCGGCAGGTCAGATGGTCCGCGGCAGCTCTCTTCGCCGGAAACGGTGCTGCCATCGACGATTCGTACGGCAACCGGCGTAAGGCAATAGGCACTGTCCTCCATCGAGAAATCGCGCGAAAACGTGGTGGACGAGTCGGTCGACGGTCGCATGAGCGGGCGATTCGAGTCACCCTGCAAGGTGTAGAGGGTCTGAGATGCCCAGATGTTGGATGCAACCGGCGCCAATTCCAGGCGCATAACCGGCGTGTACTCGTACTCGGTCGTCCAACAGCTTCTCACCGGTTGGCCGGTGCAGGAATCGTAGACGTCTTCGTCCGGGACGCAGCAATCGCTGCTGGCGCGGTCCTCGCGCACTGATAACCCCACGCCATCGATGGTCGGTGCGAGGACGTCGCCAGATGCGTCCACCGTCGAGAACGTGTGTTCGATTTCTTCCGGCGTTCCGTAGGGCTCCGCTCGCACATAAAGCGAGTAGGTCTCACCCACGGTCCACCCGTCGGTGGGGCTCCAGGCGAGCAGGAGCTCATGTATTGAGCCCCACGACCGATGGGTTACATCGATCGTGTACAGCTCCCCATCACCCGGGATCAGCTTGTCGTTCGAGTTTCGGACCTCAAAGGTGACATCGGGGTCCTCGAGCGGGCTCCATCGCGTCTCGCTCGAGCCATGAAAAACAACGGGGAGCGCGCCCTGCGCCGGGATCTGCGAGGGAATCTCGTCCGATACCGAGTAATCGTCGGACGGCGGCGAGCACGCTACCGCGTCGGTGATGAACGAAGAGGCGAACAAAAGTGTCGCGGCGGCTGCGAATGCGAAAAATATCTTCATCCCCCATCCTTTCTCTTTCATCGAGAACTTATTGCACATATTGAACCCGCAGGTGACTACGAACCCGCACGTGGCTACAGTACAAGCTACCGAGCGCGGAAACCTGGATCAAAAAATGGGTTGGCGTCTCGTTGCAATTACTGCCTTCGGGCTGCACGATTCAGCTCGTTCGATGAGTCCCTAAAGTCCCTTTTCCGACACCTCGAACCCGAGAACTATCCATGATTGACAGCCGGAGTCTCCTCGCGTCGCGCCGCCTCGCGTGTATCGTAACCGCGGTCCTGTGCGCCCTCGCCCTGCTGGCATCCTGCGCCTCGACCGGGGCTGAGAACCCCGGCGAACCGCATGAGTGTCCCTCCCAGGAGCCGATCGGGGAGCCGGAAGCCTTCTCGTTAGCCGGCGAGACCGTCGAGGGTGTCCACGTGAGAGATATCGAGACGTGCGGCGAAGGGAAGGCCGGCTACATCCGGCTCGATCCGGACGACGGCTCGCGCATCCTCACGTTCGCCCGCAATGCGGACGGCGGCATCAATGACTGCGCCCCGGACGCCGAGGACCCGACGACCTGCCCGCGCGTCGGCGTCGACCAATTGCTGGGTGAGGTGCACACTGAGTTGGAGGCCCGCGGGATCGAGGCCATCGGGATCGGTATGGGCGTCTGCGGCGAGAACACGGACGACTACGAGTCGTGGAATGTGTCGGTCAACATCCGCGACTGGAACGACGCCGACGAGGCCGTCGAGGTGCTCGCCCAGAAGATGAACGAGTGGGATGTCGCGACACACGTGGGTATCTCGGTCAGGGGCATCGCGTGTGGAACCACGCTAGAGCAAGCCGTAAAGCTCGAGTAGCTCGCGCCCCTCGTCATGCGGCCATCTTGGCCGCATGCGCTTGATGCGCCCTGGAAGGACGCACCACGTTATTCGCCCCTATACGGCGGGTCGCCAGGCGAGCGATAGCGATGCATCGGGCTGCGCTCGCCGTCGCTTCCAAAATACCAGCCGCTGCCGCCGGGATCGCCGAACAACAGTCGCATCTGGGCGGTCGTGCCCTCCTCTGGCGGCTTCATACCCATCTCTTCGGGCGTCTTGCCGTGTCGCTCGGCCATCGGACGCGTCATCCCGGTCTCGATGAAGCCGGGCGTGCACGCATTGACGAGCAACTCGGGGTTCTCTCGGGCGAGCGCGATGGTGTAGGCGTTCAGGCACGCCTTCGATAGCCCGTAGGCCGACCCGTTTCCGATATCGGTGTCGTCGAAACTCCCGGCCTCGTCGGCCGCGGCCACGCACTCGTCCATAAACGCCTCGATCTGCGCCCACGTCACGTCGTCGGACGTCAGCAGCGCTTTGCGCTCGGGCGAGCAGTCCGCGACGAAGTTGGGGCCCGAGGCGGAGGCGACGTTCACCACGCGACCGCCCTCCTCCATCATCGGGAT
>JBNJFZ010000246.1:0-1261 GCA_051747295.1 Myxococcota bacterium | reverse complement strand
GTCCTCCGACGACTCTCCGAACAACACGCGCCAGATGAGCCAGAGCGCGAGCAACGCTCCCACGATCTGGAAGATGATCCCCACGGTATCGGAGCCCTGGTTCGAGAGCTGCTCGGCCTGGGCGAACGCCGAGGCGGGGGTAACCGCGAGCAGTACGACAATGAGCCAGCGCGTTAATACGCGCCAGTTCTTTGAGTTGAGCCATGCCATATATCGACCCGGAACAGATGGTAAATACACCACGGCGTAAATACACTACGACGTAAATACACCACGACGTAAATACGCCACGACGTAAATACGCCTCGAATCACTCGACCTCCAACCACACCTCGTGCACGTGCAGCCACTCGAGACCGTCGGCGAGCCTGCGTTTGACCTGGGCGAAGGTCTCGTCGGTCTCGGGCAAATCGCCGCGAAACCACGCCTGGAAGAAGTCATGTAGCGCGACGATCTCGCGCTCGAAACTATCGTTGGGATGGGCCATATGCCTCCTTCTAGCCACACGGCGAAAGCGCTCCGTCTGAGAGTTCGCATAGTCTCCAGGCGGTGTTCACGTGCGATGAGGAGCCGATGTAGTCAGCGTCTCGGCCGTCGGCCTCGAGGCATACCAGATCGGCCGTGTGTATACCGGACTCCGAGCACCCTAAGACCTCCCACGTCGACATCATGCAGTTTCTCTCCCGGTCGTACTCCCGCGCGGTGAGCTCGTAGCAGCCGTCGGGACAACTCTCGGCGATCGGCGGGCACGAAACGTCGGCCTCGTCCTCCCCGGCGAGGTCCGCGCAAGCTGACGCGTTGAAGAGTAAAACGGTGGCAATAATCACGCGCGGAATGGAGAACATGGTGTCCTCGAGCCTAACAGACTGAGTGTCGATACTTCATACGCGTCACGGCGGCGGATTGGTGCAGTATTCGGCTCGACGCTTTGCGCCCTGGGATGAATCGCTCACTCACGTATGGCGTTGTCGGGGTCGAGGCGCTCGAGAGACGTCTGCTCGATGTGCTCGAGCGCGACATCCTCTTGTCGTGCGGCCATCCTGGCCGCACGCGGTCGCTGCGCCCAAGATGGGCGCAGCACACTTCAACGCGAGCGACGTAGCGACCGTGCTGCCAACAGACCAAATATGAACAGAAGCGCACCGCTCGCGCCCCGAGGCCCAGACGCGCTCCCGCACCCGCAGCCGTCTTCCTCGCCGGCCGCATCCGAGCCGTCCGTCGGGCAGCCGTCGGGGCCGTCGCCGGCCTCCAGCGGACAAGC
>JBNJFZ010000245.1:0-6550 GCA_051747295.1 Myxococcota bacterium | reverse complement strand
TCAGTACGAGTTTTTGTGGAGTCGCGAGAAGTACGGCCCGGCACTGATCTTTTTAGCGCTGCGGCTAACGCGGCCGGTGTGGTCGAAGTTTTTGCCTGAAGGCGCGTGACGAGCGTATTTCAGGAACCGCACGCCCCATCCCCCTCGCTCCCGCTCGGGTACTTCCCCGAATCGGGGAAGGGTCACTTTGCCATAAAGTACCGCTTCTGCTTCACCGAGACACGCGACTCGAAGGTGCGCGGCGACGACCGTGAAGCAGAAGCCGTACGTCGACGCTAAGCGACCGCTCCCCTTCAGGGGAGCTCCGCGCGAAAGCGCGGTGAGGGGCGTGCGGTTCCTGAACTACCTGCCTCCTCCGCCAAAAAAGCAAACGGGCGAGCGGCCTTTCGACCGCTCGCCCATTCACCTACTCACCCACTCACCCAAGCTCACGCCTGAGCGTCCTCAGCCATGCGACGCAGCACCATGTGGAGGATGCCGCCGTTGCGGTAGTAGTCGACCTCGACCGGGGTATCGATGCGGCAGACCGCGTCGAACTCCTTGATGACGTCGCCCGTCTCCGGGTCACGCACCGTCACCGGGACGTCCTGGAGCGGCTCCAGCGAGTCGTCCACGTCGATGTCGTACAGCTCGTGGCCCGTCAGCTCGAGCGTGTCCTGGTTCTCGCCCTCTTTGAACTGCAGGGGCAGCACGCCCATGCCGATCAGGTTCGAGCGGTGGATACGCTCGTAGGTGTCGGCGATGACCGCTTTGACACCCAGAAGCAGCGTGCCCTTCGCAGCCCAGTCGCGACTCGAGCCCATGCCGTAGTTCTTCCCGCCGATGACGACGGTCGGAATGCGGTGCTTCATGTACTTCACAGCCGCGTCGTAGATGAAGCAGACCTCACCGTTCTCCGGCGAGTAGTCGGTCTCGTAGTTGAGCTCGGCCGGGTCCTCGGCCTCCTCGGTGGGTCCGAGGTACTTGGTGAATCCACCGAGCTTTCCATCCGCCAGATCGTTCTTGAGGCGGACGTTGCCGAACGTTCCGCGCGTCATCACCTGGTCGTTACCGCGTCGGGAGCCGTAGCTGTTGAACATCTCCGGCTCGACGCCGCGCTCGATCAGGTACCGCGCCGCGGGGCTATTGGTCGGAATCACACCGGCCGGGCTGATGTGGTCAGTCGTGGTGTTGTCACCACAGCGGACCAGGCAGCGCGCGCCTGTGACGCCCTCGATGGGCTGCGCGACCTTCGGCATGTCCACGAAGAACGGCGGCTCCTGGATATACGTGGAGTCTTCCTTCCAGTCGTAGGACTGGCCCGTCGGCGCCTCGAGCTCGTTCCACTCGGGCGGTCCTTCGTAGACCTCGGCGTACTTCTCCACGAAGTCATCGCGGCTGACGAATCTCTCCATGAAGTCACGAATTTCCTCGTTCGACGGCCAGACATCCTTCAAGTAGACGTCATTTCCGTCCTGATCCTGGCCAATCGGGTCGTTGTACATGTCGATGTCCATCGTGCCTGCGATGGCGTACGCGACCACGAGCGGCGGCGAGGCGAGGTAGTTGCCCTTGGTGTGGGGGCTGACGCGGCCCTCGAAGTTCCGGTTGCCGGACAGCACCGAGCATGCCACCAGGTCCTCCTCCAGAATCGCCTTCTCCACAGGCTCCGGAAGCGGCCCGGAGTTTCCGATGCAGGTCGTGCAGCCGTATCCGACCGTGAAGAATCCGACGTCCTCCAGGTCCTTAGTCAGGTCCGCGTCGTCCAGATATTTGGTGACGACCCGCGAGCCGGGCGCCAGCGAACTCTTGACCCAGGGCTTGGCCTTCAAGCCCAACTCCTTGGCTTTGCGCGCCACCAGACCCGCACCGATCATCACGGCCGGGTTCGAGGTGTTCGTGCACGAGGTGATCGCCGCGATGACGATGTCACCATCGGTCAAATCGAAGGTATTCCCGCGGAACGTGACGTCCTTGGCGACGGTCTTCTCGGGCTTGTCGAACGTCTTCTCGCAGTGCATGCGGAAGTCGCCCTGCATCTCCGACATGATCACCCGCTCGTGCGGGTTCTTCGGGCCGGCGAGGCTCGGCTCGACGCTGCCGAGATCGAGCTTGAGGGTCGAGCTGTACTCGACATCGTAGTCGTCGTTTCGCCACAGGCCGTTGAGCTTGGTGTACTTCTCGACCAGGTCGATCTGGTCCTCGTCGCGACCAGTCAGATACATGTAGTCGAGCGTCTTCTGGTCGATGGGGAAATAACCCATCGTCGCACCGTACTCCGGCGACATATTCGCGATCGTCGCGCGGTCGGCCAGCGTCAGCGATGCGAGGCCGGGCCCGAAGAATTCGACGAACTTGCTGACGACTCCGTGCTTTCGCAGCATCTGCGTGACGGTCAAGACCAGGTCGGTCGCCGTCGCGCCTTCTCGGAGTTCTCCGGTCATCTCGAAGCCGACGACGTCGGGCATCAGGATGTAGATCGGCTGGCCGAGCATGCACGCCTCGGCTTCGATGCCGCCGACGCCCCAGCCGGTCACGCCGAGACCATTGATCATGGTCGTGTGCGAGTCGGTGCCGACGAGGCTGTCGGGAAATGCGACCTGCGCACCATCACGCTCCTCGGTGAGCACGGCCTGGCCGAGATACTCCAGGTTGACCTGGTGGACGATGCCCGTCTCCGGTGGAACCACCGAAAAGTTCGAGAACGCCTGCTGGCCCCACTTCAGAAATTCGTAGCGCTCCTGATTACGCTCGAATTCCTTCTCCGTGTTGATCTGGAAGGACTCCGCGTTGCCGAACTCGTCGACCTGCACCGAGTGGTCGATCACGAGGTCTGACTGCGACAGCGGGTTGACCTTGCTGATGTCCCCACCCCAGCGCTCCATCGCGCTGCGAAGGGCGGCCAGGTCGACCACAGCCGGCACGCCGGTGAAGTCCTGGAGGACGACGCGGCCCGGCTTGAACGGGATCTCCTGCTCGGCGACGTTCTTCGCGTCGTAGCTGGCGAGCGCCTTGATATGCTCCTCGGTCACTTCGTTGCCGTCGTAGTTACGAAGGCAGGACTCGAGCAGCACTTTGATCGAGTAGGGTAGGTTGTCGACGTTTCCGAGACCTGCTTCTTCGAGCGCCTTCAGGCTGTACGCGGTGTACTCGCCCTTGTCGGACTCGAAGGTGGTCTTCGAATTCCATGGATTCTTTGGATCGGTCATCAATTCCTCGCGTTTGCGTGTGAACAAGTTGTCCAGTCGCCACGAACTATAGGCACGCCCCTTCGATAATGTAAATTGATTCATGCAATAGTTGCGATAATCATCTGTTATGAGCAATTGATGCCCCTGACTGCGCCGACTGACTGTACTGACGAGGACGCCGATGGAACTCACGCCACTGCGCACATTTCTCACCGTCGCCCGCACGGGTCATATGACCAGGGCTGCTCAACTCCTCCACCTGACACAACCGGCGGTGAGCGCCCAGATCGCCAAGCTCGAAGACGAGCTCGGCCAGCCATTGTTCGACCGTACGCCCAAAGGCATGGTCCTGACGGAGGCGGGGCGCGTCTTCAAGAGTTACGTCGAGGAGTCGCTCCAGCACCTCGAAGATGGCCGGCTCGCCCTCGACCAACTCGCCGGTCTCGGGCAGGGCTCCCTTACGGTCGGAGGTGGCGCCACCGCGACGACGTATCTGCTGCCGCCGATCCTGGGGCGCTTCCACAACGAAAACCCGAGCATTCGCTTTTTCGTGCGCGAACAATCCAGCCAACACTCCGTCGAGGATATCCTGTCGGGCGAGCTCGATTTGGGCATCGTCACCTTGCCCGTTCAGACCACCGAGGGCGCGGCGCCCGACGCGGCAAAAGTCGAGGTCGAGCCCTGGGTCGAGGATGAGATGCGGCTGATCGTCCCGCCAGGCCACCCACTCGATGGATGTGAGAGCTTCGAGTGGCCGGACCTCGAAGATCAGCCGCTGGTGCTCTTCGAGGCGGGCTCGGCAGTTCGCGGCATCATCGATCGTCGCATGTCCGAGGCTCGCATCGACGTCGATATCGTCATGGAGTTGCGCTCTATCGAGTCCATTAAGCAAATGGTTGCGCAGGGCATCGGCGCCGCGTTTGTCAGCCGATTCGCCCTGGCCGACCCGGAACAGGGCCTCAGGTGCGCCCACGAGCACATCCCGCGGGACCTCGCGATTATCTATCGAAGCGACCGCACCCAGAGCCCCGCGACCGAAGCCTTCCTCGAGATGATGCGCACCTGGGAAGCATGATTGGCACGAGCTGACGACAGGCGCGAACTTTCTGAACCAGGCGCTTTCATCTAGAGTGCATCGTCAAGCGTGAGGCGAGCCCGGAGCCCGTAGATTGTGCCTAAAGAAAACTGGAAAGACCTGATCCTCGACGCCCGCCAGCGGCTATTCGTCGGTCGCGGCTCCGAGATCGAGGAGTGCCGAGGGTTTGTCGACGACGATGATCGCCGGGTTCTCTACGTCCATGGAGTCGGCGGCATCGGCAAGACCACTCTGCTCTACGAAGTCAAAGCGTACGCCGAACAGCAGGGTTGGACGACCCGATGGCTCGACGCGACCCTGCTGGGAGATTCTGCGCCCCAGCTCGAGGAGGCATTTCTCGATGCAGCCGACTCGGCCACAGGAGAGCGCGTCCTGCTCTTTCTGGACAACTTCGAGGCCCTCGTCGGCATGGAGAAGTGGCTGCGCGACTCACTGTTCCCGAAGCTGCCCGCAAATCTCTGGCTGGCGATCGCGGGACGCCCCAGGCTCCCACAATCGTGGCGACTCGACCCGGCCTGGAGCCAGCTCACCAGGACCATCAGCCTCGGCCCGTTCGACCAGGAGGAGAGCCGCGCGTTTCTCGACTCGCGCGGAATCGACCCGGATCTCCACGAACGGATGATCGAGATGGCCCACGGCATGCCGATCGCACTCGCGCTGCTCGCCGAAAACGCCATCCACGAGACCGACACGAGTCAGCTGCTCACTGCGTCCGATATCGGCGAGCTCGTCGAGCGGCTCACGCAGCGCCACGCCACGCCTGCGCAGCGCCGAGCGCTCCACGTCGCGGGGTTGACCTGGGCGGTGACCGAGGGGCTTCTCGACGCCGTCATCGAAGATGCGGACGCCGTGGAGCTGATGCAGTGGCTGGCCGATCAACCGTATATGCAGATCACCAAGGACGGCCTGCAGCCCCACCCTGTCGTGCGCGAGCTCATCGACGAACAATTTCGCACCACGCAGCCCGAGGAACGGGCCGCGCTGCGCGACGCCATCAAAAACATCTACTACCTTCGATTCCGTCAATTCAGCCCGTCGGCTTCGAGCTTCGACGTGCTCTTTCTGTTTCGGGAAGGACGAGGAGCAGCCCCCCGTCGCCTGTCGACCAGCGAGGTCCTCTACTACGATCGTCCGTCCGACACAGATGATATCTTATCGTACGTCGAACAATTCGAAGGTGCAGAGTCCGCCGAGATTGCAGGGCACTGGCTCGAGCGTTTCCCGCAGTACGCCGAGGCGATTCGCAGCGGTACCGATGAATTGAAGGGCTTCCTGCAGATCATCCCGCTCGAGCAATGCACCGAGCAGGACCGGCGAGCTGACCCGGCGGTCGACCTCGTACTGGACGCGCTGGACGACCTCGAGGACTTGCGTGAAGGCGAGACCGCGCGACTCGCGCGCCACTGGTTCGCCGTCGACAGCCACCAAGGGGACAGCCCCGTCCAGGGTCAGATCATGATGAAGATCATGCGTGGCGTCTCGATGCTTCCGAACGCCACGCACGGAGCCACCGTGCATATGAACCCCGAATACTGGGATAATCGTGGGGATAAATTCCTGCGTAAGCTCGGTGAGTTCGAGCTCGGCGATCATCGGTTCGCCATCTACAGTCGTGACTGGCGCCGCTTCGATCGCGTCGAGTTTCTCGACCGACACCTCAGATTTGCGCTGACCGGTGAGCGCGACACGACGCCACTGAAGCCGCGCTTCGACGTGCTCAGCCGCGACGAGTTCGCCGACGCCGTCCGTGATGCCTTCAAGAACTTCCATCGTGGAGACCGGCTCGTCGCCGGTCAACTCGCCAGCAGCCGTGTCGCGTTGCTTGGAAATGAGTTCGAACGCAGCCCCGACCAGATCGAGGACGACGTACGCACGGTCCTCGAACAGGCCGTCGCCTCGCTCGGCGACGACGGCCAGGACATGCTCCATCGCGACGTGCTTACCCGGGCCTTTCTCCAGCCGTCCGCCAAGCAGCGCGCGGTCGCCGACGAGATGTCGATGTCCTACGGCACCTTTCGTCGTAGGCTCGACGAGGCGATCGACCGCGTGGTCGAGCGCCTCTGGCACCGGGAAGTCCACGGCCGCGACTGAGACTCGTCGCCATCGGCCGACCGCCGTGAACACTTTTTGAGCAGTTTTTGATCTTTTTTCTCCCGTGAGCCATTGAGATGCTGTCGTTGGTGGAGGGAGCAACTCCTCCGAGCATCACCGCTCCTTCCTCAAATGGCCTGGGGGCATAAGCCAGAGGCGGCTTCAATCGCGAAGCCGCCTCTGTTGCTCTGGG
>JBNJFZ010000244.1:0-6633 GCA_051747295.1 Myxococcota bacterium | reverse complement strand
CAACTTCGGATAGTGGTGCTTAGACATCCCGAGCAAAGAGAGCCGGTGTGCCGCAAGGCGCGCCGGCTTTTTTTTACGCAACGTCTTGCGCACCAGCCCGACTCAACTCGACGCTGCACGGCACTTGTGCGAATATCGAAGCATACACGCAGTAGAAATGATGATTCCTTCCGGGGCGTGACGCCACTCGGCGCGCGCTGGTTTTCGCGATGGGAGAAGACCCAAATAACGCCGAGACACTCGAAGAGCGCTCGCCGCTCGAGCTCGCCGAGACATTCGGCGCTGCCGGACTGACGGTCGAAACCGACGAGCTCGAGCAGTGGATCAGGCGGTTCAAAAACACAGGGCGCGGCGGCAGCGATATCGACTCCTTTCTGGAGTTTCTACTCGATGAAGGCGTGCTCGACCCGTCTCAATATAGTGGTGCCGGCGAGCAAGGGCCGATCCGCTTCGAGTGGATCGACCTGGACGAGCTCCCCACGAGAGCGGCCGTCTACCAGCAGCTCGGAACGATAGGCTCCGGCGGCATGGGCGAGGTTCGGCTCGCCTACGATCGCCACCTGGATCGACGCGTCGCCATCAAGATCATCAAGAAGCAGCGCGTAGACGAGGGCACGTTCTTTCGATTCCTGCAGGAAGGACAGGTCACATCCAAGCTCCAGCACCCCAACATCGTGCCCATCTACGGGCTGTACGGCGAGCGAAACGGCAGCCTATCGATCGCGATGAAGTTGGTCACGGGGCGCGACCTCACCGACGTCATTCGAGAGCTGGCCGAGACCTCGATCATCGGAGATTCGCTCCCGGAGGAGTATCGGCTCAACAGACGCCTGTCGATATTCCTGCGGGCCTGTGATGCGATCGCGTTCGCCCATTCCCGCGGCGTCATCCACCGAGATCTCAAGCCAGCCAATATCATGGTCGGTGAATTCAACGAGGTCTACGTGATGGACTGGGGGCTCGCCAAGCTCACTGCCGACGCCGATGAGATCGAGGGGTGGACTGGCCAGATCGCTCGGCTCGAGGAGCGCAGCGAGAGCGCCGAGACCGTCGACGGACAGATCTTGGGGACGCCCCTGTACATGTCCCCGGAACAGGCGCGCGGCCACGTCGATGAACTCGACGAGGCCACCGATCAGTACGCGTTGGGAGCGATCCTCTACGAGATGGTGACGCTTCGGCAGATGTTCGCTCCCAAGAGCTCCGAAGACGTACTCCACCAGGTCAAGCGCGGCCAGAAACGACCGATCATGCACGCCGACGGCAACACGCCCATCGCCGACGAACTGAGCGCGATTATCGAAAAGGCGACCGCGCTCGACAAGCGGGATCGGTATGCCTCGGTCGATGCATTTGCCGACGACCTGCGTGCGCACCTGGACAATCAAGAGACGCGGGCGATGCCCGACACGCCGCTTCGGCGCGTATCTCGATGGATGGCCAACAATCGCGAGGCAACCCTGGTCGCCGTGCTCGGCGTGCTGCTCGCCGCATCCGTGGTGGCGGTGTGGAGCCTCACGGCCCAGAACGCCACTATTCGCGAATCCGAGGTGCGTACGGAGGTACTGAGCAAGCTCCAGACCCGCGTCGCGTCGCGTGCCACGGCCATCGACGCGCAGGTGACGAGGCTGACGTCCATGGCAGAGAGCCTGGCATTCTGGGCGAACCTGCTCAGAGAAGACGAAGACATCTGGAGCGGCCCGATTTACTCAAATGAAGATTATCAGGACCCGCAGAGGCAGCCGACGAGCTTTCGATTCGCTCCCGCCTACGACATGAAGATCTCGATCGAGCAACCCGTCTTTAAGCTGGCGCCTGGTACGCCCCTCGAGCAAAACGAGACGACCATTCGAAAAATGATCCCCATCGCGAGGCTCATCCGCGATGCACTTCGAAGTTCGGCTATCGAGAAGGACATCACCGCCACCGACTGGGAGCGGATTGGTGAGGAGGGCGTGCCACTGAAGTGGGGGTATGTCGGATTCGAGAGCGGGCTCTTCGTATCGTTCCCCGGTAAAGACGGGTACCCGCAGGAATACGATCCGCGAGTGCGTCCCTGGTACAAACTCGGCGCGAGCACACCGCGCGGGGGGTCGTGCGACGAACCCTACGTGGACTTGCAGGGGCAGGGTCTACTGCTGCCTTGTGTGGCCCCGATTCGCGAGCAAGACGGCTCGCTGGTCGGAGTGGCCGGGGTGGAGCTCGCCTTCGATGAAATGGTCGAAAACTATATGTGGCCAGACGGCCCGGTGGAGGCGACCTACCTGGTCAACGCAGACGGCGAGATCCTTATCTCGTCGCACCTCGAGGGCAATGAGTATGTGCGCGGCGAGCTCCGCGAGGCCGAGGACCTCGAGCCATTTCCCTATGAAGAAGTCCGACAGGCCATCCTGGACGGCACCTCGGGTCCGGTCTGGGTCGGACCCGAGGACGCGCAAATGCTCTTCATGATCTCGTCCTTGTCGACCCGACCGGGCGCGTACGTCGAGCAGGCACCATGGTCGGCGCTGCGAGACTGGTAAATTCCGACTGACACTCCCGAAAAACACAAAAAAGGCTGTCCTTTTTTGCCGATGTGTGCATCATATAGTCAGTAAATGAATGAACGTTCATTCGGCACGACACAGAGGTATCTATGCAGCGCTACAATCCGCCACTCAAAGAGATACGATTCGTCCTCGAATCGCTCGACTACGAAAACCAAATCAGCACACTCGAGCCCTACGAGGCGTTCGATCTGGAGACGTCCCTGGCGATCGCCGAGACCGTCGCCAGCATCGGTGTCGACAAGTTGCTGCCGCTGAATCGCAAGGGCGACGAGGAAGGGCTCGACTTCGATCCGGAGACCGGATCGGTCGATCTCCCGGAGGGTTTTCGAGACGCGTATCAGACGCTCGTGGAGAACGGCCTGATGGGGCTGACGGGCGACCCGGACTGGGGCGGCGCCGGAGCTCCCGAGCCTCTCGGCATCCTGTTCAGCGAGATCGTCACCTCCTGCAACAAGAGCTTCTCGATGGCTCCCGGCCTGACGATGGGCCTGGTGGATGCGCTCCAGCACCACGCCACCGACGAGCAAAAAGAACGGTACCTGACGAAGCTAGTGACCGGTGAATGGACCGGCACGATGTGCCTGACCGAGCCGCAGTGCGGCACCGACCTGGGCATGATTCGGACCAAGGCCGAGCCGCAGGACGATGGCAGCTACCGGCTGACGGGCAACAAGATCTGGATCACGTTCGGGGAGCACAACCTCACCGACAATATCGTGCACTTCGTGCTGGCACGCCTCCCGGACGCCCCCGAGGGCATTAAGGGCATCAGCGCGTTCCTGGTCCCGAAGATCAACGAAGACGGCTCGCGAAACGGTATCAAGTGCACGGGTCTCGAAGAGAAGATGGGCATCCACGCGTCCCCGACGTGTGTGATGAGCATGGAAGATGCCGTCGGCGAGATGGTCGGTGAGCCGCACAAAGGCATGAAGGCGATGTTCACGATGATGAACATGGCTCGCCTCTATGTCGGCATCGAGGGCATCGCGCTGGGCGAGATTTCGTACCAGACCGCACTGGCGTTCGCCAAAGAGCGGCGTCAGGGACGCTCGCTGGACCGCGACAAGCGCGAGATGGACGAGCCGGCCGACAACATCCTGGTGCACCCCGACGTGCGTCGTATGCTGCTCAACATCAAGTCGACCACCGAGCCGATGCGAGCGCTCGCGGCCTGGTTGGGCATCGAGTACGACAAGTCGAAGTACCACGAAGATGAGGACGTCCGTCAGGAGTCCAAAGACCTGGTCGCGCTCCTTACACCGGTGGTCAAGAGCTACGGCTCGGAGCGTGGATTCTTCAACATCTCGGAGGCCATGCAGGTATGCGGCGGCGCCGGATACACCACCGACTGGGACATCGAGCAGTACATGCGCGACGAGCGCATCGCGATGATCTACGAGGGAACCAACCACATCCAGGCGCTCGACCTCGTCGGCCGCAAGCTCCCGCGCAAGGGAGGACGGCTGCTCCAGACCTTCCAGAAGAAGGTCATGGCCGAAGCACAGGCATGCGGAGAGCACGACGAGCTCGGAGAGTTCGTCTCGGCGTTCCAGAAGGCCGCCGGTCGCCTCACCGAGATCACCATGGAGCTCGCCTCCAAGGGCAAAGAGGACCCGGAGCACGCCGCGTCGATCGCGTCGAACTACCTCAACCTCTTTGCGCTCACCGCACTGGGCTACGCATGGCTCAAGATGGCCCGCTATGCCATCGAGAACGACACCGACAATAAAGAGGCGAAGCTCAAGACCGCGCGCTATTTCTTCGAGATGGTGCTGCCGGAGACGGGCCTCTACAAGAAGCTGTGCACGGTCGGCAAAGACGCGATGATGGCGTTTGACGTCGACGAGTTTTAGCTCCGAACAGAAAGTCTCCGCTCGGTCCGACGTTCTCTTCCGGAGTCCGTCTGAGGCCTAGAAGATTGTGAAGAAAAAAGGCCGCGCCGAGAAATCGGCGCGGCCTTTTTGTTGGGTCTTGGTGGTGTGCGGTGGTCTATTTTGGCAGGTAAGATTTAAGGGTCGGCCTACTGGTCATCTCTATCGTCGAGCTGCTGTTTTGCCTTGTGGGACTTCCACAGGCCCATGCCCACGAATGCGGGGGCGACGACGAAGCACAGCGGGCATGTGGCGCCCACCACGGCCAGCGAAGCGGCGCCAAACGCGCCGATGCCCGCGCCCCATTTGATATTGCGCTTCCCTTCCTCGAGCTGTTCCTCGAGCTGCTCTTCGTAGGAGCTCCAGTTGACCGTCGGTTGTTGCGTTGCGTCAGCCGTCATAGCTACTCCGTGCATTGCGATATTTAGTCGGCCAACGAATGATCGCCGGCGCGTCTTCCATCCAATCCTTCGGATGCCGCGCCCCCCGACGAGGTTTCAGCAAAGTCACTCGTCGCGCACAGGTGGAGCCATGAACTCGGGCCCGACCGGGTCGTCGATGCAGTCGTCCAGAATGGCGTCGATCGCGTCGTAGTCCTCGTCGTCGAGGCTCCAGCCGAAAACGTCGTCGATCGGGTCGAGTTGGGACGGGACGCGCGCACCCCACAGCGGGATGCCGACGCCCGGACGATCCAGCAGCCAGCGCACCGCGAGGTGGATGACTTCTTTGCCGTAGTTTTCGCGGGCGTATGCGTCGAGCCGGTCGACCGCATCGAGGTACTGCGAGAAGCGCTCGTCATCGGCAAACTTCGGGTCATCTTTGCGAAGATCATCGCCCTCGAAGTCCGCATCTTCGCTGAATTTGCCGGTGAGTAGCCCGCGACACAGCGCCCCGTAGGTCAGTGTGGTGATGTCGTGTTCGATGCAGTACGGGAGCACGTCGTCTTCGATGCCGCGCTCGAATAGGTTGAATGGCGGCTGCTCGGTGTGGAGCGGCGCCCCCTCACGAAACGCGTCCATCTGCTCGGGATCGTAATTGCTGACGCCGATGGCGCGGATCTTCCCCTCGTCGAGAAACTCCTGCATGATCGCGGCTGTCTGCTCGAAAGGTTCGAGAGGGTCTGGCCAGTGGATCTGGTAGATGTCGATATAATCGGTCTGCAGCCGTCGCAGCGAGTCTTCGAGCTCCCGGCGGAGCCGCTCGGGTCGACAGTCACGAAAGACCTCATCGGGCCCGTCCCAGTTCAAGCCGAGCTTGGTGGCGAGCACGACCTCGTCGCGTTTGCCGTAGGAGGCGAGCGCCTCACCGACCAACTCCTCGGAGCGGCCCTGGCCGTAGACGGGGGCGGTATCGACCACGTTGATACCGCGATCGAGGGCCGAGTGAATCGTCTCGATGGGCTCGTTTTTCTTCTCCCCGCCCCACATCCAGCCGCCGATGGCCCAGGTTCCAAGGCCCACTCGCGAGGCTCGAATTTCCGTGCCGGGAATCGTCAAATACTCCATGTGCGCTCTCCGTGTCTCAAAACAATTCGCTTCGGTTCGTCGCTGAAGCTAAGTGCGAGCACACGGATGTGAAGATGTCGCCACGGGGCTCGGGGCTTGGCCCGTGCGACGGCCAGATATTAGGAGCGGGACTTGTCGATGCACGCCAGCGTATCTCGCTCGCCGATGACCGCCGAGCCGCAGGCGGCGACCAGGGGTGCCGGGCGACTTCGAGAGTCGCGCGTCCTGTCGAGGCACGCGAGCTTGCTGCGACTGGAGATCAGCGCCTCGTCACATGCGGCAATGGTCTCGGCTGGGTTCCAGTAGTGGCCCTTTGACTTCTGCATGCAGCTCAGGACGTCTCGATCGCTGATGAATGCGTCGTCACAGGCGCGAATGGTCGCGGTCTGCACGCCGTCGGCAAGACCGGAGGCGTGTTCGACGCATTGATCGACGCGGCTCGAGAAGACGGCGTCTCTGCATGCCCCGATCACCGCGACGCGGGTGTCGCTCGATGGTGCTCCTTCAGAGCCGCAGCTACCGCCACATACCGAACACGTGCCCGTGCACGAGTCGTGGTCATGGTCGCCGCCGCGATCGCCGTAGCGGTCGTCGTAGTCATCGTGGTCGTCGTAGTCATCGTGGCCATTGTGGTCATCGTGGCCATTGTGGTCATCGTGGCCATTGTGGTCATCGTAGTCGTCGCGTCCGTGGTCGGCGTGGCGCCGA
>JBNJFZ010000243.1:0-6670 GCA_051747295.1 Myxococcota bacterium | reverse complement strand
CGGTCGGTCGGCCGGGGGTTACAGGTTCCTCTTCCACCGCATCGAACGCATCGAGGGCGTCGTCCGTGCCCTCAGCAGGCGCCGTCGACTGGTCGACCGTCGCCTGTTCTTGTTCGGCGGGCGGCTCCTCCGGCACGCGCTCCGCCTCAGGCGTCGGCGTCCGCTCTACTGGCCGGGCTTTTTTTTTTCGCTTGCCCTCGAGTGCCTCGAGGTCGATGTCGTCTTCGAGGCTGCTCTCGAGCGAGCCGAGGCGGTCGACCAGCAGGTCCAGCCCGACCAGCGGCTCGAGCCCGGCCATGCGCACCAGCGTCATCTCGAAGATGAGCTTTGGGTAGGGCGAGCGGGTCATCTCCTGGGCGCCCTCGGCCATGACCGAGAAGTAGCGGTGCAGCAGGTTTGGCTCGATGTCGCGGACCTGCGCTCGAGCGCTCTCCAGCTCGCTCTCGGTCAGGTTGGTCACGCGCGCCGGATCCTGGACGACGCGGGTCACCACGAGGTCGCGAAAGTGGGAGACCAACTCGGACGAGAATTGCTGCAGGTCGTAGCCGTAGCGGTTGACCTCGTCGAGCGTCATGAGCGCGCCCTCGGAGTCCTGCCGGAGGATCGAGTCGCTCAGCTCGAAGAGGTGCTTACGGTTGGCGACGCCCAGGATTTGAGCGACCTGCGCCTCGTCGATGCTGTCGCCGGCGAAGCTGATGACCTGGTCGAGCAGGCTCATCGCATCGCGCATGCCGCCGTTGGCCTGACGAGCGATGAGCTGCAGCGCGGCCTTCTCGGCCTCGATGTCTTCCTGGTCGCACAGCATGCGCAGGTGATCGACGATGTCCGACTGGCTGATGCGCTTGAAGTCGAAGCGCTGGCAGCGGCTCAGTATCGTCACCGGGATCTTCTGCGGCTCGGTCGTCGCGAAGATAAAGTGGGCGTGGTCCGGCGGCTCCTCGAGCGTCTTCAGAAGCGCGTTGAACGCCTCCGTGGTCAGCATGTGGACTTCGTCGATGATGTAGATCTTGTAGCGATTGCCGCTCGGGGCGTAGCGCACACCCTCGCGCAGCTCGCGGATCTCGTTGATGCCGCGGTTGGACGCGCCGTCGATCTCGAAGACGTCGACCGACTGGCCCTCGTGGATCTCTTTGCACGCCGTGCAGTCGTAGCACGGACGCGCCTGCGGGCCGTTCTCGCAGTTGAGCGCCTTGGCCAGGATGCGCGCCGTCGAGGTCTTCCCGACGCCGCGCGACCCGCAAAACAGGTACGCGTGGGCGACGCGATCCTGCTCGATCGAGTTCTTCAGGGTGCGCGCGACGTGCTGTTGTCCGACCACGTCGTCGAAGTATTTTGGGCGCCATTTACGCGCGAGTACGAGATAAGACATGCGTGCTCTTGTGGGCTGAACCGACGCTTAATGAGGTCGATGAATCGCAAAAAGTACTTACTACGACTGCCGCTAAGTCTCAACGAGTGAGTCCGTGGTGTGGTTCGGACTGTCAGCATTTCCAAGCGCCCTCGGGATTGCTACGTTCTGCAAAACTTTCCTCTAAGTGGAGAACGATCATGAAAATCAAAGCCGCCATCACACTGCTGACCGCGATACTCTGGGCCGCTGGCTGTGCGGGGCAGGCGACCCAGTCCGACGAGTCGCCCGCTGAGACGACGACGTCCTCACAGGGCCAGGAGGCGCAGTCCGAGGAGGCCGAGGAGACCGGCCAATCCGGCGGATCGCGCCCGGACTCGGCGAAGCCCGACGACGACCACGACGGCTTCGACAAGCATCTGACGAGCTACGAGTACCCCTACGAGGTGGAGACGTTCGAGTTCACGAGCCAGCGAAAGAAGCTCGAGATGGCCTACATGGACATCCAGCCCGAGGAGCCCAACGGCGAGACGGTGCTCCTGCTCCACGGCAAGAACTTCTCCGGCGCCTACTGGGGCACGACCATCGAGGCGCTGGTCGACGACGGATATCGCGTGGTCGTGCCCGACCAGATCGGCTTCGGCAAGTCCAGCAAGCCGGGCGACTACCACTTTACGTTCCACGCGCTCGCGACCAATACGAAGGCATTGCTCGACGACATCGGCGTCGAGAGAGCTGCCGTCGTCGGCCACTCCATGGGTGGCATGCTCGCCACGCGCTTCTCGCTGATGTTCCCGGAGGCTGCCACGAAACTGGCGCTGGTCAACCCGATCGGCCTGGAGGATTGGAAGGCCAAGGGCGTGCCGTACGTCCCCGTCGAGCAGTGGTATCAGCGCGAGATGAGCAAGACGCCCAAGAAGGTCCAGGCATACATGACCGCCAGCTACTTCGACGGGACGTGGAAGGATGCCTACGAGCCGCTCGTCGAGATCCAGGCCGGGTGGACCGAGGGCCCCGACTGGAAGGAACTGGCGTGGGTATCGGCGCTTACCTACGACATGATCTTCACCCAGCCGGTGGTCTACGAATTCCCCGATCTCAAACAAGACACGCTGCTGATCATCGGCACGCGCGATCGCACCGCGCTGGGCAAGGGCGCGGTGTCCGACGAGGTTCGCGCCACGCTCGGCCAGTACCAGGACCTCGGGGACGAAGCCGCCGCCGCGATCCCCAACGCCGAACTCGTCGAGTTCGAGGACATCGGCCACATCCCGCAGTACGAGGCATTCGACAAGTATATTGCGGCGCTTCGTGGGTTTTTGAAGTAGCTCGCGGACTGCTCGCGCCTGGGGGCGCTCGCAGTGGTTGAGCGGTTTCGCTCGCGCCTTCGGCGCTTCGCGAGGTTAAGCGGTTACATATGCGTCATTTAGTTGCGAAATCGTAACCGCTTATCCGCTCGACCCCTCAACCATCGCGAGCCATGCGAGCGCCGACGTATCGCGAGCGCGGTCTGATGAGGCGCCCCTCCTCGCGTTGCTCGCGTACGTGCGCCGTCCAGCCGGCCATGCGACCGACGGCAAATGTGGGGGTGAACAGCTGGCGTGGCACGCCGACGGCTTCCAGGAGGACCGCCGTATAGAACTCGACGTTCGCCTTGAGCTCGCGGTCGGGATACCGCTCGGCCAGCACGCGCTCGGCGACGGATTCGACCTCCCGCGCCAGCTCGAGCCGGCGGCTCGCCAGGCCGGCGGCGGCCAGGTCGTCGAGCGCGCCTTCGAAGACCGCCGCGCGCGGATCCCGAACCCGGTAGACGCGGTGGCCCATGCCCATAATCCGCCGGCCGGCATCCAGCTCCCCGCGAATCCAGCCCACCGCGTCGCCGCTCTCCTCGATGGCGTCGAGCATGTCCAGCACGGGCCCTGGTGCGCCGCCGTGCAGCGGGCCCTTGAGCGCGCCCACCGCGCCAACAACCGCCGAAATAAGGTCGGAGTTCGTCGAGGCGATGACACGCGCGGTAAAGGTCGACGCATTTAGGCCGTGGTCAGACACGGTCGACAGGTATTTTTCGAGGGCCCGTGCTGCGGGCTCGGCAACCGGCTCGCGGGTGATCATCTGCAGGTACGACTCCGTATGTCCCTGCGTCAGTTGGGGAGCCGACGGGCGACGCCCGTGTTGCGCGTGGAGCCAGAATGCGTTCGCGACAGGGACGGCGGCGAGCACCTCGAGCGCATCGTGCTCGAGGTCGTCGGTCGCGGACCACCCGGCCAGCGCCGCTCGCAGCGCATCCATCGGGTCGTCGAGCTGGCACGCGCGTGGGCCACGCAGCCGCTCGAACGCCGCCCGTCGCCGACGCGCCAGGTCCTCACGCAACGCCTCTAGCTCGCTCGTGTCGGGCGCCCGCTGGTGAAACAGCAGATGCCAGACCGCCTCGAAGCTGTGCTCTTCGGCGAGCTTCTCGACGGGATAGCCGGCGATGACGAGCTCGCCGGCGGCACCGTCGACCATGCTGGTTCGGGTCTCCAGCGCGATGACATCCTCGAGCCCGCTGACTGTCTTATTCGTTTCGTCGGTCATGTCTCTTCTCCAAATTCAGAAGCTTGTCTTTCCTCTCGCGACCGACTTAGATTATGAGTGCATCAATATTGATTGACGAATCAATGTGACCGGGTGAGTTGGCATGAGTTCGCGCAAGACCATGACCGCAGAAGAAGCGGCGGAGTTTCTGGGCGTCAAAGTTCCGACGGTCTACGCCTATGTCAGCCGCGGCCTCATCGACAGCATCGAGGCCCCGGACGATCCGCGGGCGCGCCGATATCGCCGGTCGGACCTGGAGCGCCTCAAGCGCCGGAGCGATGCCCACGGCGGTCGGGGAGCTGCGGCGGCTGGAGCACTGGACTGGGGCGCGCCCAGCATCGATACGCGGATCGGTGAAATCACGGCGTCGGGGCCGCGCTATCGCGGAGAGCTGGCGACGCGCTTGAGCGAGGGCACGCGGAGATTCGAGGAGGTCGCCGAGTTTCTATGGACCGGTGACTGGCCAGCGGACGTTGATTGGCCTGGACCGAATGTCGGGGCGACGCCGCACGAAGTCGAGCCGGCCGGAGGCACCCGGATGATCGAGCGGTGGCGCGTCACCGTGGCGGGAGCTGCGCTTCGTGATCTGGGCCGCTTCAGCGAGTCGCGGGAGGGTCGGGTACGGTGCGCGCGGCGCATATATGCCGAGGTTCTCGGCTCCCTGCTCGCTGAGTCGCGCACATCGCAAGAGTTCGGCGATCAGGACGTGGTCGGCGCGGTGATTGGGGCGTACGGGCTCGAGGGGCGGTCGGAGGTCCGGCGCGCCATTCGCACGGCGCTGATCTTGGTTGCAGACCACGGCATGAACGTCTCGACGTTCGCAGCTCGAGTGACCGCGTCGACGGGCGCGGATCTGTGGGCGAGCGTGGAGGCGGCGATGACGGCGATGAGCGGGCCGAAGCACGGCGGTGCGGCCGATAGATGCGAGGCGTTGCTCGACGACGTGCGGCGTGGTGACTCAGCGCGCGAGCTCCTCTTTGGGCGACTGAGCCGCGGAGCGGAGGTCCCCGGGTTCGGCCATCCGCTGTATCCTGATGGCGACCCGAGGTTTCGCAAGATCTGCACGACTCTGCCGGCGCTCAGCCAGGCGCACCTGGAGCTGGCCGCCGAGCTCGAAGACGCGGCCGACTCTCTCGACCTCGGCGCCCCGACGGTCGACCTCGGGCTCGCCCTGCTCGCCGACGCCCTGGAGATGCGGCCCTCGGGTGCGTCGACGCTCTTTGCCCTGGGTCGAATGGCGGGCTGGATCGCGCACGCCATCGAGCAGTACGCTCAGGGGCATCTGTTGCGGCCGCGGGCGAATTACGTGGGGTCGTGACGCCGAGCGCGCCGGATTTGAATCGGAAAGTCTCGAATCGCGTCTACTTTCATGCCCACAATCTCTGCACTGGACAGGTCATGCAGAAAACGTTTTGCATCCTCGTATTCACCATACTGTTGGTGCCTGCCTCGACGATCGCGTCTGAGGACTCGGGTGATATCGTCCTCGAGATCGTGGGGTTGGAGAACCAGGACGGCACGATTCGCTGTGGGCTTTACGAGGAAGAGAGCTGGCTTAAGCCGCCGAAGGCCGTGCGCTGGGTCGATGCGGAGTACAAAAACGGCAAGGCGTACTGCACCTTCTACGACATCGAGCCTGGCGAGTACGGTATCGGCAGTTTTCACGACGCGGATGACGACCACGATATGGACACCAACTTGATCGGGATCCCGCAGGAAGGTGTCTGCGCGTCGAACGATCCGAAGGCGAAGATGGGGCCGCCAAACTACGACGACGCTCGATTCGATCACGGTACGGGCGATACGAAGGTGCGGTGCACGATGCGGTATTAGGTGGGGTGAGTGGGCTGGCGCCCCGGTGCTCCCCCGCTGTCGCGGGGATTGGTTTTGGGTTCGCGGCGCCATGGCCCCCTCCGCGCTTCGCGCGGTGTCCCCCGCTCGCGGGGATTGGTTTTGGGTTTGCGGTGCCATGGCCCCCTCCGCGCTTCGCGCGGTGTCCCCCGCTGTCGCGGGGGAACGATCTGGTGTTTCCGACCGCTTCGGGTTTCCCGGGCGGCGCGAGCCGGAGCGGTTGGTCGCCGCCGGATCGTCTCCCCACGCGGCAGGGGCCAAGCGTGTGGTTCCTGAACCACCTGGCCCAGAAGGCCGCCCCATCCTCGATCTCGATACCCTTCCGAAGACCGACAACGACAGCGAGACCGGGGATAGTGCGAACAGAGCGAACCGATCGCAAAACCCCCTTGCATGGGCGTGTAGCCTCGATTTCTTGACAAATTCCAAACTTTTTACGCAACGATTTGGGGTGGTGCGCCGAAAACCTATATAGAGGGGTTGGTTGAAGACACCCGAGCAGATTGGAGGCTGCTGAATTCTTGCGCGCGCCCCCTCGACCCGAAAACCGAGATGTATGTCTTCCGCCGGAGCGGGACCCGCGCGGACGACGATGCACAGGTGTATCTGGCCGGCTGCGGCGGGAGGGTCGTAAGGGACCCGGACCCACTCAATCCGGATCAGGCGCGGCACACTGTTTTCGATACCGCCTGAGGCGGCGTTGATGCTCGGTGCGCGGCGCTCTGTCGCCGCCGGGACCGCTCTGCCGGTCCCGAACGTGTTCGCACGCAAGTCGCGGCACGGAGGCCGCGAGGCGGGCACAGAGGCCCGCGCACCGGTCATTTTCGCCATTCCGACGCCTAATCCGGATCAAGTGGGCCGGAGGGGGAGGGTGACGCGGAATTTGCCGAAAAACCG
>JBNJFZ010000242.1:0-6714 GCA_051747295.1 Myxococcota bacterium | reverse complement strand
GGGGCGAAGAAGGCGTTCTCGGACTCCCACGGCGCGTCGTGCACGATGGTCGCGAGCTTCTGGATCTCCGGGCCGGTCAGCGGTTGGAGCTTCGGCTCTCCTGCGATCAGGAAGTTCGCCAGCCAGGTCGCAAAGAGCGAGTCGAACGTCACCGAAGTCGGGTCGTTGAGTGTCTCCTCACCGTAGATGAGCTCGGCGATGTCGCTGACGCTCTGCTGCGAGAGCGCGAATAGCCAGAGCTGCTTGAAGGCGATCTGCCCGATGCGAAAGGCCGCCGAGTCGAGCTGTTCCTGGCGCTTGAGGATGTCGAAGGTGGCCTCGTCTTCGGCGTAGACCGGACGGGGCCGCGTCAGCGCTTCGGCGAGCGCGCGCTCGCTGTCGTTGAGTAGCGAGTAGCGGTCGCCCTCGACAATCGTGAGCGCCGGGTGGTGCGATAGTCGCTCGATATTCGACTGGAGCTTGCGGGCCAGGGAAAAGCCCACCTGGAAGATGCGCTTGACGGGCAGGTCACGAAGGCGGTCGGCGCCGACCTCGAGGCTCCCACGGCCGAGGAATTCGAGGCCCAGGCTCATATACCCGAGCGTGCGACGAATGACCTCCCGGCCGCTCTCGACCTCACCGGGCTCGATGCCGTCGGCGATCATCGCGCGGTTCGCCGTCGATTGGATCTGGTGGATGATGCGGCGCACGTCTTCGGCGTCGTCGACCTCGGAGAGCGCCTGGAAGACCCAGAATTCATCGTCGAGCTCGTCTTCGAGCACTGCCGGCAGATCGAGGCTGTCGGGCACGACCGTGTCGACGCGTTCGTCGGGCGGCCGCGCCTCGATCTTGTCGCGGTATTCTTTGGGATTGATGTAGCTGTAGACCTCGATGGCCTCGTCGCGGCTGACGAAACCAAACTCCTCGAGCCGGCTGTTGCGCCACTTGTAGGCGTATTCCTCCATTTCGCTGAGCAACTCCCAGCGAGCCGCCTCGAGCAGGGTCCAGGCCATGACGCGATCGACCGCGTAGAGTCGGTCGATGAGCAGCCGAAGCAGCGCGGCACGGTCCTCATCGTCGGGATAGATCAGCGCGTAGACGTTGTCGGGGCTGGTGGCGACGTTGCCCTCGAGGTGGTCGGGGATGCGGCCGTCTTCCATCTCCTCGACGATGAGGTTGTGCTTGAAGAAGATGGCGAGCATCTCCTCGTCGAGATTCCGCGCGACCTCCCGGAGCTTTTCGTCGCTGGCCTCGGTGACCAGCGCGGTGAGCCACTTCTCCATCTTCTCGGGGATGAGCCGGTCACGCGTCCAGCAGTCGAAGTCGATGAAGTTCTGGATTTGGCGCGGCTTGGCGTACTGGACCAGGTCGTAGCTGTCGGCCCAGCCCGCACCTTTGATGAGTTGATAGAAGACCTGGGAGTCGAGCTTCTGGAGAAACGCCGGCGGATCGGGCATCTCGAAGATGGCCTCGATCTGCTCGTTGGGTTCCCCTGGCGGCAGCGATTTGTCGACGTGATCCAGCGGCGATGCGTCGCGGCGCTCGTCGAGCTTGATGACTTTGTCGCTCATAGGTTTTCCGTATTCGTGCAAACGTATTCGGCCCGCCGCTCGCGATGCGAGCGACGGGCGCGAAAACTAAGCATTCTTAGTCAGATAGCAAGTCGTGATCTGTCATGTAGCCATCCTGGCGGCGTGCTGTTTTCGATGCGGCCAGGATGGCCGGCATCACTCGAGTTCTTCGAGTCGTTGGTCGATGAGCTCGAGGGTTTCGTCGACGCCGTACATGTGGACGAACGTGCCGACTCTGGGGCCGCGGTCCTGGCCGAGCAGCAGGCGATACAGCGTGCGGAACCACTTGCCCAGCGAGACGTCGTTGTCCTTGCCGGCCGAGTAGGTCGCCGACTGGATTTCCTCGGCGTCGTCGCCGTCGTAATTGGCGAGGAAGTCGCGGAACTGCGCCATCGCTGCTTCCATCTCCTCGGGAGGCGCCTCGTACTCCTTGGTCGGCGCCACGAAGTCCCGGTAGTACTGCAGCGCGCGATCGATCATGTCGTCGATCATCTCGCGGTTTTGCTCGGCGTCGGGGTCGTAGCGCAGGATGTAGTTCCAGACGACCTCGTGGTCGTCGGTATTGAGCACGTTCACCAGGTTGAGCAGCATCGAGTAGCTGATGTCGGCCTCGTAGCTGGGCGTATCCCCGGCTTCGATGGCGTCGTGCTCGATGAACCAGACCGAGTTGTCGAGCTTGTCGACGCCCTCGGCGTGACCGAGCTCGTGGCGCTCCTCGAGGAATTTGTCGACGCTGCGCGGGATGACGTCGAAGTACAGCTTCTTGGCCTTCTGGGGGTTCTGGAAGATAAACCAGCCCAGGCTCTCGAGTGGCCCGTATTTGAGCCAGTCGTCGATGGTCAGGCCCTTGCCGACGCTCTTGGAGATCTTCTGGCCGTTCTCGTCCAGGAACATCTCGTAGAAGAAGCCCACGGGCGGCTCGCCGCCGAGTTGGCGCACGATCTTGGCGCTGAGCTCGGCCGACTCGATCAGGTCCTTGCCGTACATCTCGTAGTCGACGTCGAAGACGTACCAGCGAAGCGCCCAGTCGACCTTCCAGCCGACTTTGACGTTGCCATCGGTGACGGGCATCCGGCCCTGGTGGCCGCATGGGTCGATGTTGCGAAAGCCCTGGTCGCAGGCGTATGAAATCTCACCGTCTTCCGGGTGCGTGTCGGTGACGCGGGTACTGTAGACCTTGCCGCACTCCTGGCAGATCGGGAAGAACGGGCTCCACGCTTCGCGATTTTGCTCGCGGAGCGTCGGCACGATGACGTTTCGCACGTCGTCATAGTTGCGCAGGATCTGGAGCAGGCCCTCGTTGAAGACGCCGCCGCGATACTGGTCTTTCGAGGACTTGAACTCGTAGTCGAATCCGAACGAATCCAAAAAGCCCCGGAGCTTGGCGTTCATGTACGCCGAGAAGCTCTCTTCTTCGCCGAAGGGATCCGGGATGTCGCACAGCGGCTTGCCGAGGTTTTCGAGGATGACATCCTGGTTGGGGATATTCTCGGGCACCTTGCGCAGGCCGTCCATGTCGTCGGAGAACGCAAACAACTTGGTCGGCCGGTCCGTCAACTCTTCGAAGGCGTATCGGACCCAGGTGGTGCGTGCGACCTCGGAAAATGTACCGATGTGCGGCAATCCACTGGGTCCGAATCCGGTCTCGAGCAACACGTGGTCGTGTTTTCGTTCGCGCCCCGACTTTTTCTGGCGGTCCAGCTTCTCGACGATCTTGCGCGCTTCCTGGAAGGGCCAGCTTGTGGGTTGCTCGGACATGTCGGGTGCCTCCTCGCTCGTACTTTTTGAAACGTTTCGATCCATCGGAATCGATGCCGATGGTGCCGAGGGGTGGATTAGCAGTGTTGTTGCGGCGCGTCAAAGGGACGCGCGGAGGTCGGCGCGCCTATTGTCGCGCGTAGGGAATGACATCCCGGATATGTGCGGCTCCGCAGGCGAGCATGAGCACACGGTCGAAGCCCACGGCGACTCCGCTCGAGGGGGGCAAACCGTACTCCAGCGCATCGAGGAAGCGCTCGGGCATCGGCATCTCGGGGAGACCCAGTTTTTCGCGAATGTCGGCGTCCTTGGCGAAGCGCGCTCGCTGCTCGGCGGGATCGGTCAACTCCTGGAAACCGTTGGCGATCTCGACGCCGCCGACGTAGAGCTCGAAGCGCTCGGCGACGCGCATATCCGACGGTTTTTTCCGGGCGAGTACGGCGAGCTCGGCGGGCCACTCGGTCACGAAGACGGCGCCACGCTCGGCGAGAAACGGATCGATGTGGCTGATCTGGAGCTCGAAGAAGAGCTCGTCCCAGCGGCCGTGTCGGGCGGCTCGCTCGAGGCCGCGCTTCGTGAGCAAGGCGTTGGCGCGTGCGGCCTCGAGCAGGGATCGGTGGTCGAGCGCATCGAGTAGGTCGAAGCCGCAGGCGCCCTCGATGACCTGTCGCATCGTAAGCGTTTCGAATGCCTCGGCCAGATCGACTCGGCGAGTGTCGCCGTCCGTGGCACCCACGAGCGCGGTGTCTCCGACGAGCTCGCCCATGAGCTCTTCGACGTCGTCGATGATGGCGTCGAGGTTCTCCCAGGCGCGGTACCACTCCAGGATCGTAAACTCCGGATGGTGCAACGGGGTGTGCTCGCCGCCTCGCCAGACGTGGGTGAGCTGCCAGATGCGCTCGAAGCCCACGCTCAGCAGCTCCTTCATCGCAAACTCGGGTGAGGTATGGAGGTAGCTCGGTTCGCCGTCGCGCTCGACGCGGAGTGGGTCGAGGTGCACGTCCGTGCCGGGCTCGTCGACGCGGCGAGGCGAGTCGACCTGCAGGAAGGCGCGAGCCGCGAAGAACTCGCGCGCGGCATCAGTGGCTGATTCTCGCAGCTCGAACGCTCTCGCCAATGGCAGGGAGCGCTCCTGGTCGATGAGGGGGCGCGGCGCGTTCGGCGCATGTACGACAATGAGATCGGTTATTTCGACCGTCGTTCCGTCGAATTGACCCTCGATCCGACACAGGCTGCCTTCGACCGGCGCAGCTTCGGTGTGGCTGATACGTATCTGATCGTGAGCATTTTTCAGGTAAAAGCTGCCCTCACGATGCCGGATACGGCCGGAGGTGATGACGGGGCCGGGTTCGAGTATGTGCAGCGGCGTATGCGTGGCCATCTCGTGGGTCTCTCACAGTTGGACTTAAAGCGGCAATAAACCGCCAATATGCTTGCGCTCAGCGGGTTTGCGCCTTAATTTAGTCGCCATTGAAGATTTGCAACGATATCACGCGTCGTCCACGTGCTCTACGGAGCCGAGCGACGACCGCATGAACCTTGTTTGAACTTCGCTTGTAGGGAGAACGGATGCCAGAATTCAAATCGCTCGTCGACCTCTTCGAGAAGTCGGTTGCCAACTACCCGAACAATCGCCTGTTCGGCACGAAAAAGGACGGCCGCTATCAGTGGATCTCCTATGAGAAGTTCGGCGAGATGGTCGATAACTTCCGTGGAGCGCTGGCGCACGTCGGCGTCGAGAAGGGCGATACCGTCGCCGTCATCGCGAATAACCGCGTGGAGTGGGCCGTAGGGGCGTACGCGACCTACAGCCTCGGCGCGAAGTATACGGCGATGTATGAGGCCCAGCTCGCCAAGGATTGGAAGTACATCACCGAGGACAGCAACGCGAAGGTGTTGTTGGCGGCCAACTCCGAGATCTATGACCAGGTGCGACCTTTCGTCGACGAGCTCGACGACCTCGAGCACGTCTGGTTCTTCGACGGCGACGAGCAGCACGAGGATTACTACGGCAATCGGATGGAAGACGGCCGGGCAAACCCCAAGGAAGCCGTCCATCCCGATCCCGATGACCTCGTCACGTTCATCTACACGTCGGGTACCACCGGTAAGCCAAAGGGCGTCAAGCTCAGCCATCGCAATATCACGTCGAATATCAACGCGGTCGGTGATGCGATCCCGATCGGCGAAGGCGACGTCAGCCTGTCGTTTTTGCCCTGGGCGCACAGCTTCGGCTCGACCGCCGAGCTGCATTATCTGTTCTCGACGGGGGCCGCGCTCGGCATCTGTGAGGACGTCTCGAAGATCGTCGACAACCTCCAGGAGGTTCGTCCGACGCTGCTGTTCTCGGTTCCGCGAATCTTCAACCGTATCTACGACGGCGTTCAGAAGAAGATGGAGAAAGAGGGCGGCATCAAAAAGAAGCTGTTCTATGCGGCGCTCGAGAACTCCGACAAGCTCCGCGAGCAGAACGACGCGGGCGGCGCCGGGTTCATGACCAAGACGAAGGATAAATTCTACGACAAGGTCGTCTTCAGCAAGATCCGAGACCGCTTTGGCGGCCGGCTCAAGTTCGCGTTTAGCGGCGGTGCGGCGCTCAGCCCCGAGGTCGCTCGCTTCATCGACAACCTGCACATCACCGTCTACGAGGGCTACGGGCTCTCCGAGACCTCACCGATCGCCACGTGCAATCGGCCCGGGGCGCGGCGAATCGGAAGCGTCGGAAAGCCGATCGACGGCGTGACTATCGAGATCCGGGACGTCGAGGGATACGACCCGGGTACCGGCGAGATCTGCATTAAGGGGCCAAATATCATGCAGGGCTACCACAACCTGCCGGAGAAGACGGCGGAAGTCCTCGAGGATGACGGTACGTTCCACTCCGGTGACCTCGGACGACTCGATGAAGACGGATTCCTGTGGATCCTCGGCCGCGTCAAAGAGCAGTACAAGCTCGAGAACGGCAAGTACGTCGTGCCCAGCCCCATCGAGGAGCAACTCAAGCTGTCGCCGTATATCAACCAGATCATGATCGAGGGTACGAACAAGCCGTATAACGTGGCGCTGATCGTCGTCGATCAGGAGGCGATCGACGAGTATGTCGAGGAAAACGACATCCCGGCGGACAACTACCTGGAGAATCCGCAGGTCAACGAGTTGATCTCCGATGAACTCAAGCGCTGGGGCAACAACCTCAAAGGCTACGAGCACCCGCGTCGTTTCGCTCTCATCGACGATGAGTTCACGCCTGAAAACGATATGCTGACGCCGACACTCAAGCTCAAGCGCCGCATCATCATGAAGGAGTACGGCGACATGATTGAGGACCTGTACAACGACTGAGGTGTCGGCTGCCTGGCGGCAGCCTCGCGGTATCGGCTGCCTGGCGGCAGCCTCGCGGTATCGG
>JBNJFZ010000241.1:0-6809 GCA_051747295.1 Myxococcota bacterium | reverse complement strand
CAGCGGGTAGTCGGTCGGGTGCCCGGTCGACAGATCGAAGATCCCGAAGTCGGCCGTGCCGCGGAAGACGCCGTAGGCAAATGGGCCGCTAAACGTCACGTCACCCAGCGCCGCGCCCTGAATCGGCACGGCGCGGTTGGTGCGCAGGTTCAACACCGTAAATCCCGAGCTGAGCCCACCGTGGTAGGCGATGGCGCGCTCGGTATCGGCGGTCGGGTCCATCTCGATGCGGCTCGGGGCCGCCTTGAGCCGCACAGCGACCACGCTTCGCCCGACGGTCGGCGTGTCCGAGCCGACCGCGATACTCTCCGGTCGGATCACGCTCACCAGCGGCGAGCGCGGCGAGTACGCCAGCACGCGCGTCTCTGGCTCGCCGTCGACGGCGGTGCGATATGTCAGCAACTGTGTCGCAGGCGACGTCATCGGCAGATCGAACGTCGAGCTCTCGCCCGACTCGATGTCCACGATGCTGAACTCGGTCTGCGTCTCGCTGATGGTCAGCAAGCGGTCGCCCTGCGGAAGCTCCAGCAGCGCCATGCGCCCCGGCTGCTGACCCGCCGCGAGTTGATTGACGCTCAGGTCGAATTTGCGCGGCGAGTCCTCGTTGATGCTCGGCTGAATCGCGACCTGCGTGACGTCCGAGCCCGTGTCGGTGAGCAGGTACAGGCTCACGGTATTCGGCGCCTCCTCGCTCGGAGTCACGTCGAAGATCGCCTGCGTGGGCCGCCGCACCTGGTCGGCCTGACTGATCGTCAGCGGCACCTCTCGCAGTTGGTCCTCCGGCGACTCGGCGAGCAGGTCGATAATCGTGATCTCGCTGGCCGAGAGCGATGCGGCGAGTCGCTGACGCTGCCCGTCGAGCTCGAAAGCCGGCGCGAAGACGATATCCTCCGGGCGGCTCGAGAGCGTCACGAAGTTGGCTTCCTCTCCGTCCGCAAGGCCGTCGCGAAGGTCCACGATGCCCAGCTCGTTGAGGTTCCGGGCGACGAACTCGCCGCCTGCCCCCGTAAAGCTCATCAGCAGAAAGTCGCCCTCGGGGTCGACCGAAAGGCGGTTATACGCGCTATCCAGGCCGACATCCGTGCGCTGGATCTGGTCGCCGCTCAGGTCGAGGACCTGGAGCGTATCGGTCTCATCATCGACCAGGTAGACGCCGTCGCCATCGGCGGTGAGCGCGCGGGCTCCCGGGGACTCACCGATCGCAGCACGTCGCAGCCCGAGGCGAATCTCGTCGCCCTCCTCGCGCGGCTGCAACACGTTGACCTGCCCCAGCGTGTCGTTGACATAGACCAGGCCGGCCTCCGACTCGAGGGGCCCGGCGACGGCGAACGACTCCTCCCAGCCGTCCGAGGCCTCCGGCCCGCACGCCGTCATCAATAGCGCCAGCGTCAACGCCGCGAGCATCGTCGTGTTGCGACGCATCTTCAGTTGCGTGTCCATGAATCCATCTCCAGTGGCTCAATCCGTTTGCATGCGGCCAAGATGGCCGCATGACACATTCAGTCCTCAATCCGTTCGCATGCGGCCAAGATGGCCGCATGGCACGTACAATCCTCAATCAATCCCCGCGTTGAGCTGATAGCCCGTCACGGTCTGCTTCTTTCGCGTCAGCGTCGAGATAAACGTGATACGCCCCTGCGGATGCTTCTGGCTGACGTAGACCTTGTCGACCTCAGGAATCACCCCGAGCCCGTCGGGCAAGCTCGGCAGGCGCACCGTCTCGGTGCGGAACGTGCTCAGGTCCAGCTCGAGCACGTCGCGATACGTATCGGGGACCTCGGTCGATGAATTCGGCCCCTCGAACGTCGCGTACATACGCGACGCATCCTGCCCGGCCCACAACGCGAATTGCGTCGGGCGATGCTTCGTCAGAACCAGGCGCGTGGCCGCCGACTCGATATCGAGCGCGGACACGCCCCAGCTACGGGCGATATACTCGGGGTCGGCCGGCGTCGCATCGGCCGGGATGTCGCCGGGCTGCTTGTCGTGGATGACCACGAACGACGTGCCCTGCGCGTCGGGCAGCGCCCCGAGGATCTCCTTCTCGAATGCCACGGTCCGCTGCGAGTTGTCCGACAGCGCCAGGATGACCGCCCGTCGCTCGCTCCCCGCACTGGTGAAGAGCAGCGCGGTCTCGCTGTCACTGGCGATCGATGCCGCCCCCATGCCGGGGACCTCGATGTCGATCACGTCGAAGCCCTCGATACCGTCGGGGAAGGCGTACGCATCGTCGTTCGAATCCGACGCATCTTGCGCGTCGGCTGCATCGTCGGTGTCGCCCGCGTCGGCGTCGCCATCGGAAGTATCAGATGCATCCGCCGTGTCCCCGTCGGCTGCATCTGCGTCATCCGCATCAGTCGTATCGGCATCCGTCGTATCGGCATCCGCCGTATCGGAAGCATCCGTCGCATCCGCCGCGTCCGCATCCGTGCCGGCGTCCATCCCAGCATCATCGCTTCCCGCGTCGGCGTTGCCATCGCCGCCATCGTCTTCAGGGATGTCGACGACGTCGGCGGCGTTGATAAAGCCGTCGGGCACCGTCATCCGCAGCGCCTGGCCTCGCTCGCGGAGCATCATCAGCAATTCGAGGCCGCTCGCGGTCTCCACCAGGTCGATATCCGTGGGCCGCTCGGGAAGCTCGAGCACGTAGCGCTCGTCCGCCTCGATATCCAGCAGGACCGCCGCGGAGAAGGTCGAGCTCCGCGTCAGCGCGTACGCGCCGTCGGGGGTGACGAGCGTCTCCAGATCCTGCGGTCGATCCGGCTCCATCTCGGCGGGCACGGTGCGCAATGGCGGCGCGATGCCGTCGGCCGCGGTCTCGGCGATATCGATCACGCTGATGCCGTCGTCGGTGAGCACCAACGCGGTCTCACCGACGTCGTCGAAGAACACGTCGCGCACGCTGAAGCCCACGGCGATGCTGTGCGACGTATCGCCCTTGATCAGGCTCACCGACGAGAGGTCGCCGGCCGGGTCGCTGGCCTTCGCCTCGCTCGGGTCGTACCACGCCACCGCCGACCGGCCGGTCGGCTCCATCGCGATGCGGTTCGCCTGACGCATCACCGGCACCGTCGTCACCCCGTCGGACCCGGCCTCGGAGCCCGGGTCGATCAGGCTCACCGTAAAGCTGCCCTCGTTGAGCACCGCGACGCGCGCATCCTCTGCAGTCGCGCTGCGACTCGGGTCCGGCCCGACCACCTCGCGCGGGGCGAAGCCCACCAGACGCGTATCGATGGACAGCGACTCGCTGTCGATGACCGCGACTGCGTTGAGGCTCTCGTTGGCCACGTAGACGCGGCCGTCGACGACCGCCGGCTTCGAGAAGCGAAACTCGGCCTGCTCCTCGGGCACGAAGACGTCGTCCGACCCGCCGTTGTTGCCGCCGGCATCGAATTGGGCACCGTTATTGCCCTGTTCGGACTCCTCGTCGAGCGGGTCGTCCTGACCCGCGCAACCGGCGGTCACCATCAGCGCTGCGAGCGAAATTGTCAGTATCTTGCGTAACATCATTCAGTCGATACCCGCGTTGAGTTCATAACCACTGATGGTCCGCTTCGCGCCGCTCTCGATGTCGATGAACGTGATGCGTCCCTCGTCGGACTGTTGATTGACGAAGATCTTCCCGGCCACCCGCCCGATTTGCTGCGGCTTGCGGGCCAGGTTGATGAAGTCGGTTCGATAGGTTGACAGGTCGATTCGCACCACGCCTTCTTTGCGCGGGTCCTCGGACTCGAGCATGACGTAGACGAGCGACGTACCGCCCGAATTGGTCGTGATGACCAGATCCAGCGGCTCGGCCTGCAGCGTGACGGGCCGCAAGTAGTTGGTCTCGAAGTCGAACAGCGTCAGCCCGTGGTTGTACTGGAAGAACGTCAACGGGTCGGCGTCCGTCGGAACCTCGCCGTCTCGCTTGTCGTGCACGACGACGGCCGTCTCGCTGTCGTCGGATAACGCCACGCTGCGGATTCGATTGCGAAGCAAGTAGGACTCCACCTCGCCCGCTTCGACGTCGTAGACTCCCAGGCGCGGCCGCTGCACGAGCGTCGTGTAGAGCAGGATCCGCGACTGATCCGGCGTCAACTGCGAGAGCCCCGGACTCACCGAGTCGATCTCGGTGGTCTCCACGACCTCGTCGGCCGGATCGTCGGCCAGCGCCGCGTCGACGTCGAGCAGGGCGATCTTACTCGCGCCTCGAAGCGTCGCGATAAGCGCCGGCGAGCCGTCCGCGCGCACAAATAAATCGATGTCCGTCGGTATCGAGTCGAGCTCGATGATGCGCGTCGCCGACTCCTCATCACCTCGAGCCGGCCGATACAGCGTCACGCCGGCGAACGCCGAGCTGCGCGCGACCAGATATGAACCATCCTCGGCGACCTCGACCTCGAGATCTTCCGGCGGAAACGCATCGCTGGACAACTCCAGCGGGAGCGGCGCGATGAACGTGTCTTTGCTGATCGCGGGCAACTCGAGTTGATTGATCCCCTCGCGCCCGATGATGAACGCCTCGCTGCCGTCCTCGGTGAACTCGATATCGCTGATCAATCGGGTGACGGAGAGCTGGAAGACCTCGTCCTCCTCGGCCGTCGCGCCGAGGCGAATAAGCGCCAGCGTCTGCAGAGATGCCGTCCCGTCGTCGGCGTCGAGCGGCTTGTCGGGGTCGATGTAGGCGAGCAGGTGCTGACCGTCGGGGCTCAGCCGGAGGCTATTGACCTCTTTGGGCACCGGCAGCAACGACACGTCGTCCTCGCCGTCCTGATCGGCGCTGGGGCGAATGACCGCGACGGCCGACGAGCCCTCACACAAGACGTACGCGACATCGCCAACGCCCTCGACCGAGGCGGCTCGCACCGCCGTGGGCTCCTGGCCGACCCGCACCGGTCGCACGCTGAAGTTGCGCCCATCGATACGCGCGACCGTATTACTCTCCTCGGAGCTATTCGGCACGAAGACGAAACTGTCGGTCGTGGCGACCTCGCGCACCAGGAATTCCTCTTCCTCCGGCACGAAGGTGTCCGACGCACCGGCATCCGAGGTCGGCTCCTGCCCACCGGCGTCGGCGGCGCCTCCATTATTGAAGTCGCCGTTGCCGTCTTCGCCCAGGGGGCCGGTGGCACCGTCGTCGCCGCAACCGGCGACCAACAGCGCCGCGCTCATCAGCGCACACAATCCAAATTTGATCGAATGAACACTCGTCATCATGTCATCTCATCTGGCCGAGTGGAGCCTCGTTGTTGAACTAACGTGTACTAAAGCAATGGGCGTGCCAGCCACGATTTCAACCCCTGGACGCCTCTGGGCGGGGTCAGCCTCGGAATGCGTGGCCCACAAAGTGACATTGACGTCATAGGGCCTGTACGGCCGCGCCACCTATTCTGGTAGATATCAGCCCCGGTCTCCCTCCGGGCCAGGCTCGACGCGCCTTGAACCGTACGACGCCCGGATCGCATCCTTATGAGGGAGAGCTCCTCGCGCAGGACACACCACATGACAAAGTTGTCGTCGGTTCAATTCGACTTCATTTCATCGGTCTCGGGCATCCGTGAAGACGCCTGGAATCGGCTCACGCGCGACGCCTCGCCGTTCCTCGAGCACGGCTTTCTGAGCGCGCTCGAGGAGACCGGCTGCGTCGACGAGCAGACCGGCTGGATTCCCCACATCCTGTGCGCGCACCACGAGTCCGACGGCGAGGACAAGCTCGTCGGCGCGCTGCCGATCTACCTCAAGACGCACTCGGCGGGGGAATTCGTCTTCGACCACAGCTGGGCCGACGCGGCGTTTCGCGCCGGCATCGAATACTTCCCCAAGGCCGTCGTCGCCGTGCCCTTCACGCCGATCACCGGCCATAAATTGCTCGTCGACCCGGAATTCGAGCACGCGGACGCCCTAAAAGGTGCGCTGATCGACCGCGCGACGAAATTCGTGCGCGAGGAGCAGATCTCGTCGATCCACTTCAACTTCTTCGAGCCCGAAGAACAGCCCTGCTTCGAGGACTTCACGCTGCCGATCCGCTACGGCATGCAGTACCACTGGTACAACGGCGCGGACCTCGGCGAGGGCGAGGATTACGAGGACTTCAAGGAGTTTCTGGCGCGGTTCCGCTCGAAGAAGCGCTCCAATATCAAGCGCGAACGCCGAAAGCTGCGCGAGGCCGGCGTCGTCACGAAGGTCCTCACCGGCGACGACATCACGCCCGCCCACCTGGACCGGATGTTCGACTACTATCAGGACACGATCCAGAAATTCTACTGGGGCCGCCAATACCTCAACCGCGACTTCTTCCACGCCGCAAAAGACGCGTTTGGCGACCGCATCCACATGGTCGTCGCCGAACACGAGGGCGAGGAATTCGCCGGCGCCTTCAACCTGATGAAGGACGGCAGCCTGTACGGCCGCTACTGGGGCTGCCTCGAGGAGATCAAATACACGCACTTCGAGGTCTGCCTGTACAAGTCGGTCGAATGGTGCATCGACAACGGCTTCCAGAAATTCGAACCCGGCGCCCAGGGCGACCACAAATACGACCGCGGCTTCCAGCCGACGCACACCTACAGCGCCCACTACATCCGCGACCCGCGACTGCGCGCGGCCGTCGACGACTTCATCCGCCGCGAATCCCGCCAGATCGACCACCGGATCGAGTCGATGCGCGAGAGCTCGCCTTACAAATGGTAGGGAGTAGGGAGTAGGGAGTGGGCTCATGATCAGACATGAGTTTTGGGAGGTCATCAGATCGCCGTCGAGACCATCTGGGCCGCGGGCAGGCCTCGCGACCTGCCCGCCTTGGCTCAGCGAATCATCGCGCGAAGCAT
>JBNJFZ010000240.1:0-6889 GCA_051747295.1 Myxococcota bacterium | reverse complement strand
ATTCGGCACCTGGATGTGGCTGGCAGCCGGAGAGGGCACCGAATACACCGTCGAGCGGCTGCAGAAGAAGCTCGAACCGCGGGCGCGGACGACTCGTCTCCACGGGCCGACTCCGCAACTGTTCCGAGTCGAGGATCTCGAGGTGGAGTTCGAACCGCTCGACGTCCGTGAGGTCGAGCTGGACACCCTCTGGCTCGATGCGCTCCCGCCGAGCGGGCAGGGCGGTGGCGAGTCCGGTGGAAAGCTCGAGGAAGTCGCCGAGTCGTGGACGTCTCTGAGCCCTGCCGAGCAGGCGCAGCGAGGGATCGAACCGATGTTCGACCACGAGTCGTCGCTCGAGCAGCTCGAGGAGATGCTCCGAGCCGCCGAACCGACCGCCGTCGTCCTCGTCGGGCCTCACCGCGTCGGAAAGACCAGTCATATCCGTCACCTCTCGGCCAAATGGGCCGTAGGTCCGGCCCCGGAGATCTGGTTCGCCGACCCGCCGCGACTCGTCTCGGCGGACGTGATGTCCGGCGGCTGGCAGCAGCAGGCAGCCTCGGTGGTCGAGGAAATCGCCGAGTCGGGCGACGTGTTGTACATGGGGCGTCTGGTCCAGGCCCTCGATGCCGGCAAGTATTTCGGGAGTGATTACAACCTCGCCCAATTCTTGAAGCCACAGCTCGCCGAGCTCGACCTGCGAATCGTCGCGGAGGCCACACCCGAGGAGTGGGCCCGCATCGAGCAGCGCGATGTCGGATTCGCCCGGGCGTTCAACGTCATTCGCATCTCGGACCCATCCGAGCGCGAGAGCCTTAAGATCGTCGAGCAAGCCGCGCTGCGCATGGCGTCCCAGGAGGGACTCGAGCTCCAGCCGTCCGCCATCGAGCGGGCCTGGGCGCTCCAGAAGCGCTTCGCCACCGAGGGCAGCCCGGTGGGGCGCACGCTCGATTTTCTGGCGCGCACCTTCCGCCGCGCGTCGCAGACGTACCTCGACGAGGTGGATTCGGAGTGGGTGGTGGAGCGATTCTGCGAGGAGACGGGCCTGCCCGAGGTCCTGCTCCTCGACACGCGCACCCTCGAGCTCGCGGACGTCGAGGCGCGCCTGCGCGAGCACGTCATGGGACAGGAACAGGCCATCGAGCGCGTCGCGAACGTCGTCGGCATCACCAAGGCCGGGCTCGCGCCGGCCGATCGGCCGCTGGGCTCGTTTATGTTCATCGGCCCGACCGGCGTCGGAAAGACCGAGCTGGCGCGCGCGCTGGCAGATTTCCTCTTCGGCGACCGGGACCGGCTCATCCGACTGGACATGAGCGAGTACAGCCACCCCGACGCCTACTCGAGGCTCATCGGCGAGGGGACCGAGCAGGGCGAGTTGACCAGCCCCGTGCGTCGCCAGCCCTTCTCAGTCGTGTTGCTCGACGAGGTCGAAAAGGCGCACTCCAGCGTCTTCGATCTGCTGCTCCAGGTGCTCGGTGAGGCTCGGCTGACCGACGCTCAGGGCCGGACCACGCGCTTTCAGAACACCATCGTCATCATGACCAGCAACCTGGGCGTGGAGACCCTCAAGTCCGATATCGGCTTCGCCGACGGCGACACCGAGAGCGCGTGGCAGCGACACTTTCGTCGCGAGGCCGAGCAGTTCTTCCGACCGGAGTTCTTCGCGCGCATCGACCAGTTCATCCCCTTCCAACCGCTCTCACGCGAGGTCATCGAGGCCATCGCCGAGCGGGAACTCGACCGACTGCGCGATCGCGATGGCCTCGTCGCTCAGAACGTCAGCCTCTCGTTTGCTCCCGGCCTCATCGAATGGGTCGCCCGCGAGGGCTACGACGAACGGTACGGCGCCCGCCCCCTCAAGCGCGTCGTCGAGCAGCAGGTCGGCTGGGGGCTGGCGCGTGCACTCGCCTCTCGTGACCGCGAGCTGCGCGAGTCGACCAACCTCCTGGCGACAATCGGGGTCGACGCGTCGGCGGTGACCGTCGCGTTGTCCGCCTCGGAGCCATCCGACGAGCTGACCTCCCGCGACGAGGTCCTCGAACAGGTCGAGGAGATCGCCGAGATGCGTCGGCGACTCCAGCGCTACATGTTCGGTGAATTGTTCACCGACCTGGAGTGGAAGGTCTCCGAATTCGATATGTCGAGCCAATCCAACGACTTCTGGAGCCTCCCAGACGCAGCGGATATGGCGCGAGAGGCCGAAGAAGCCCGCAAGATCATCGATCCCGCGGCCGACCTCGCCCGGGAGCTCGCCGCCATCGAGGACCTGGCCAGAGAGGCCTATCATACGCGCTCCTTCGAGCTGGCGACCGATATCGAGCAGCGCCTCTCCGAGATCGGACCCCGCATCGAGGAGTTGTTCTTGACCGTGCTGCGCTCCGGTTATTCCGATCCCGACCGGGCCGTGATCTTCATGGCATCACAGGACCCGCAGGACCCCTGGCGCAAGCGGCTCGTCCACTGGTACCGCATGCTGGCCAGTCAACAGGGGTGGGATGTCCAGCTCTATCGATCGCTGCCGCGTCAGGACCAGGCCAACGTGTCGATGAATGATCCGACGGAGGTTCGTGAGGGGATGTACGAACGAGGCCGCAAGGCCAGCGGGTTCGTCGTGGCGCTCGAGTTCGAGGGCCGCGGCGTCCGCGCGCTGCTGCAACCCGACGATGGCCTCCATCGAAAGGTCGCCGAAGAGGGGAATGCGGTGATCGACGTCGCGCTCGGGCCGCCCGAGACGCCGTGGATCGACCCGGATCTGTTGCAGGGCGACACCGAGAGTCGGCAGACCGCTCGCACGTGGAATTTTCGAACGGGCAAGGTCACCATGCAGGATGGGGCGACCGCCGAGCTGGATCCCGACAACCCCTGGCGCGAGATCTATCCCGTGCTCCGGGAGCTCGCCTGGGGCATGACCGAGAGTATGTGGTGGTAATTTCGAACCCGAGGACACCGAGAGCTTGAAGACCGAACTCCACATCTACGTCGCTCAGCGCGACCGCGGCCAATACGAGGCGTGCATTCCGTTTATCGGGCCGCTCTCCGAGCTGGTGGAGGGTTCGAGCCCCGCGCAGCTCAAGGAAGAGCTGATGTTCAAGGCGCTCGAGCTCGTCCACGAGCGCTCCGATCCCGCCCAATTCGACCTGCTGATCCCACCGGAGTCGTCCCAGCTCATCAACGTCTGGGTCGAGGTCGAGCTCGAAGTCGAGGGCGATCGACCCCCCGAGGTGCTCAACGGCTGGACGCATATGGTCGCCGGCCGTCGGCAGGGCACCGACTTCGTCCACGTTTGGAGCCCGCGGGTCCCGAACGAGTGCTTCGCGATCCCGAGTATGGAAGACGTCTACGAGGCGACCCGCGCCTGGGTCGAGGACTGGGCGCGTCGCCACAACGCCACCGACCTGAGCCGCATCTCCGCCGACTATCCGGCGCGCATCGAGCGTGTCGAGGTCGATCTGGGCTTTCCGGACCCCACGGACACATCCGGCGAGTCGAGTTGGCGGTCCGGGCGCTCGCTTCGGCCCGAGACGCTCGAAGAAGTTGCCACGAACCTGACCCACAAGGCCGAAGACGGGAGCTTACCCAGGGCCTTCGGCCGCCAGGACATCGTCGACGAGCTCGTCGAGGCCCTGACGGGCACCCGTGCCGCCCATATCTGTCTGATCGGCCCGCCGGGCACCGGCAAGACCTCGCTCATCCAGGAGGCCGTCCGGCAGACCTTCGAGCTCCAGCAGGCCTATCAGCAGCGCCGCGACGTATGGCAGACCGGGGGCGACCGTATCATCGCCGGGATGAGCATCATCGGCCAGTGGGAGCAGCGCGCCGAGCGCATCTGCGACGAGCTCGACGAGCGCGGCGACGTACTCGTGATCGACGACCTGCTGGGCCTGGTGCGCGCCGGGCGAACCTATCAGGGCGACTCGTCGGTCGCGCGATTTATCGAGCCGTATATCGAACAGGGCCGCTTCAGCGTGCTGCTGGAGGCGACCGAGGCGACCTACGAGATCGCGCGCTCGGAGGCACCCGGGTTCGTCGAGCGCTTTCGCCGCGTACAGGTGCCCGAGCTCAGCCACCGCGAGACGCTCGACGTCGTCACCGAGTTGGTGCGCTCCCTCGAAGCTCAGGAGCACGTGCGGTTTACGCCCGATGCCGTCGAGGCGATGCTCCGGCTCACGGGCCGCTTTTTCCGCAGAGAAGTCTTCCCGGGCAAGGCCGTGCGGCTGGTTCGCCAGTGCTTCAACGAAGCCTTCCGACGCCTGTCAGGCGAGCACGAGGATGAGGTGCGGGTCGACCCGCAGATGGTCGCGAAGGTCGTGCGCCGCCAGTCGGGGCTGCCGATGTCGATGTTGCTGCCGGGGCGCGGCCGGACGCCCGAGGACGTCCGGCGGGCCTTCGAGTCGCGAGTCTTCGCCCAGCCCGATGCCGCGGACGTCGTCACGGACGTCATCCTCGCGATTGAACAGGGACTGAGCGACCCGGAGCGTCCTCTCGCGAGCCTGCTGTTTTTGGGGCCCAGCGGCGTCGGCAAGACCGAGTCCGCCAAGACGCTCGCCGATGAACTCTTTGGCACCGAGGATCGGCTCGTCCGCTTCGATATGAGTGAGTTTGCGCAGCCCGCAGCCGCGACTCGGCTCATCGGCACGCGAGAAAACCCGGAGGGCGAGTTGACCGGGCGTGTGCGCATGCAGCCGTTTTGCGTCTTGCTCTTCGACGAGGTCGAGAAGGCCGACCGGTCGGTGCTCGACCTGCTGCTGCAGGTGCTCGGCGACGGCCGCCTCACCGATGCCGCCGGCCGCCGCGTGGACTTTTGCAACACCGTCGTGGTCATGACATCGAACCTCGGCGCGGACTCCGAAGACCGCTGGGTTGGCTTCTCCGGCCGCGACGCCGCCGACCGCAGCCTCCACTACCGACGCGCGGCCGAGCAATTCTTCCGGCCGGAGCTCTTCAATCGCTTCGACCGCGTCGTTCCGTTTCGACCGCTCGGCGCAGAGACGCTTCGGCGCATCGCGCGCCGTTCGCTCGAGGAGCTCCTCGAGCGCCGGGGACTGCGTGAAAACCAGGTCATGGTCGATGTCGACCGCCACCTGGTGGAGCACCTGGTCGAGGGCGCCGTCGATCGTCGCTACGGGACGCGGACGCTCGCAAATCGCATCGAGCAGCAACTCATCGCCCCGCTCGCTCGCCGCCTCACTCAGGAGGACGACCGCGGGTTGACCCGCGTGACCATCGCGCCGGATGAGGACGAAGGATTGGAGCTCGAGGTCAGAACGCTACCGCGCGCAGACCGAGTCCGGAGCCTCCCAGACCAGCTCTCATTATTTATCCGCGGCCACCGACGCGATTCGATCGGGGAGGCCGCCCAGACGCTGGACCGCAAGCTGAATTTTCTGCGAGAGCGCGTCGACGAACTCGAGGCGGCGCCCGACGTCGAGGCGATCGAAGAGCGCTACGAAGAAGCCCTCGTCGCGTTCAACGATTACGCGGCGACCGGCGAGCCGCCCCCGGACGAGTTGGGCGAGTCGCTGCGTCAATGCGATATCTTTCGCGAGGAGTTTCGCGACTTCCGAAGGCGCGTCGACGGCATCCTCGACCCCGATGCCGACGGTGACCGTGCGATCCCGGACCTCGATGGCCTGGAGAAGCCTCAACTGCACAGGATGGGGGAGATCTGCGATGATCTCTTTCGCTCGTACGAATGGCTGGCCGCACAGAGACGCGCGCTGGCCAGCGGCCAGACCGATGCTGCCTCGCTCGTGCTCGACGGACTCTCGGGGCGCTATCGTGACCTGCTGTCCGATATTTTTGGCTGGGTGCGCGGCTTCGCACAACTCCACGACATCCAGTGCGCCGTCGCGAAATTCGACGGAGAGCGGTGGACCCCGCTGGCCGATCACGAGGGGCTCGAGCCGCGCACGACCTCCGTGGTCGTGAGCTCCGAGCACCCGGGTATCACCGAGGCATTTCGCGCGTTGAGTGGCTATATCTGGGCGCCGCTGCCGCCGACGCATGGGCGACACTCGCTGCTGATGCTCTCGACCCACGAGTTTGGCACGGCTGATCGGGCGGCGCTCGCCGAGTGGCTCGATCGGGATGAGTTCGACGGGGACGCCGACTCCGCCGAGATCGAATTCGTCCTCGAAAACGGTGCGGTCTTCGACCTGCGCACCGGCGCAAAGTGGACGCTGCCCGAATCCGAGGGGGGCACTCAGCGAGTCGTGGACTCATTGCTCCTGCAGCGCCTGGCAGTGCGAGCCGAGATGGGGAGGGACCGATGAACCTGACGACCTTCGATGTCGACATCGTCCTCTGGCACAAGCCGCACGCCGTCTACGCGTATATCTTCGGCGAGCGTGACCTCGCCGCGGTCGGCGCGGACGAGGAGGCCGCTCTGGATGCTGCGGTCGTGCTCGCCCAGCGCGCGGAACAACAGGGCTACGACCTCGATACGAGCGGGCAGCAAGCACCGACGGTCCGCTCGCTCTCACTGGACCTTCCCGTGGCGTTTGCAGACGGCGTGACCGAGCTGACCACGCGCATCGACGTGGTCACCCGCGCGTTCCACGATGGGATCGCGGTCTTCGTGCCAGCGGCCGGGATCGACTTCCTGGTCCCGAACGTAGAGGGGATGCACCTCGCCGCTCGCGAGCATATCGCGGCGGCGTTCGAGCTCGATACGCGCCTCGGCGAGTTGTCCAACGTGCTGTTGCATCGACAAGAAGACGAGCCACTGACGCTCGTGCGAGAGACGGTCCAGCGCCTGCCCGCGCAGGACGAGGCTGCGGGATCCGATGAAGACCGCTTCGAGACCCTCACCGCGGTCGGCTCTCCCATGCATCGTCAGTTGGACAAGAAGGACGCACCGACCGCGTTCGAGCGGGAAACCGAGGTCTCGACGCTGCTCAGCTACCTCGCC
>JBNJFZ010000239.1:0-6925 GCA_051747295.1 Myxococcota bacterium | reverse complement strand
GAAGTTAGTTTCTGTACATCCTGCGCATACCCTTTTAGGAAGCGCCTAGCGCAACCAGCCCCGGTTGTCATTGCCCGCGCGAGGCCGTGTCGGTAGCCCAAAAGGCCAGGGGCTCTTTGCCGGCCTTACATTTGTTTGGATGGCGACAGCGCTAACGGTAGAGGAAATATGCGGAGCCTGAGCGCCGTAGATGACTCCACGACGGCTCATCGCCCAGGCACGATTAAAGCTAATCCCTCTTCCTTCTACAATTTGGTCCAACGTCAACTCCCCGGTGGGGATGTCGTACACGTAGAAGTAACTACTTTGCTCGCTTAGCACCGCAACATGTATGAGAACCTTTCGACCCTCCAGCGCAATCGCCTGACGTTGAAAGCTCTGCTCTTCTCCAGTCGCCTCGTTAATCTTTGGGAGTTCGAACTCCGTGGTCGTCATGGCACCGAGATCCAATATCTTAAGGTTGTCTTTAATTCTCTCCACACACGCGACAGTCTTTTCATCAACTGCAACAGGACGTGAGCAGGTGGCCGAGAGAGTTTTGGCTCCTGTAGCGTCTCGAATAACGACTGAGATCTCTGAGCCGAGCGCTTCCTCAGACACCCAGTAGTCCCCCAGCGGAACCCCTAGATGGGACGTGGTTCGAACCTGCTCCCCACATCGATCGAAGATGGAATATTCGGGGCTCGACGTGTCGACGTCATACTTCCCGAACGCAAAGCCTTCGTCGGGAATCCCGAACACAGGTACTCCCGGAAGCGGTTGGTCCCAGTAGATCTCGCCCGATGTCGCATTCGTGACGAGAAAACCGGTGCCAGGCATGTTTCCCGTCACTGTGATACCCAGTAATCCCCCCGGCTTGAGTAAGACAGATACGGAAGACGCGTCCGAACGCGTCGTGTTCCAGACATGTTCGAACTCAATGGGGTCCTCCTGATCGGGTGCGATCTCGACCGCCAACACCCCGACACCCATCGGCGCGAGCGGATCGCTTACGTTCTCCGGGCCGCTGTAAGGGATATACAGCCGGGGAGGGTCACCCAAAAACACCGCCCTGCCGGACTGAATCCGGAACGGACCCTCGAGGTCGAGGCAGGCCAGACGTTCCCCCGATGTTGCATCTAGAACGGATACACTGCGTATCGGATTCTGGAACATGTACGGATTGGTGACGTCATTGACGTTCAGGATGACTTCCGTCGCTGTTCCGTCCCAATCGATGACACCGTATAGAAACCCTCCACCGTACGCGTCCTGGTCGAGTTCTCGGGGGTCGCTGCTGCCGGGGCATGACGGGTCCGTTGTCCACAAGACCCCGGGCTCCCCCAGCGCTGCTGTCTGAGAGGAGGCGACGGCATACGGTGTCTCGGTCAGATTCTCGGGGGGGCACTCATCGTCGATCTCTCCCCACGGGGGTTCGTCCTCGTTCGCATTCCCGCCGTCTGTGTCGGGAGCATCTCCTGAATCGGTTGTGTCGGGATCTGCGGAGTCGCTGTCATCTTCGACGTCGTCGACCATATCGACCGACGCGTCATCGGTGGCCCCATGATTCGACCCCTGATCGGGCGAGCACCCATCGCACGCCGCGAGCAGCACGAGGACGACGGGCACAATCATGGTCAGGCGGCGCATAGGTCCCCCGGGTTTAGACTGAAGGGCGTTCGAAGCTTTACCAGTGGCAAGTAGAACACGCGCCCTTTCGCGATGCAATTTTGAGAGGATGGTTCGGGAGAGGATTTTTGACGTGCGGCGGTCTATTTGGGAATTCAAGATTTTCGGGTTGCCTTCCTATAATCGGTCGGGTCACGCCACAATTGCCGAGGGTCGGTTCACGACGCCTGATGTCGGGGGTTGGTTTACGTCGCGTGATGTCGAGGATCGATTTACGGCACGAAAACCGCGGCGCGAGTTGGAAAGCTCGCGCACCATAACACCGCCCTACCCCGCATGCCGCGGCTCGAAAGCCTCGGAGCGAGCTGGAAAGCTCGCGCACCATCATAACAACGCCCTCCCCTGCACGCCGCGGCCCTGAAAATGGAGCCACCACTCTGTTGAGTTATCGGAAGTTAGATGGGTGCCCAACACCAGAAAAAGACCCCGCCGGCAGCTTCACCGGCGGGGTCGGATGCTCGACTACTCAGCGGGTCGGTTTACTGACACGTCTTGTGCACGATCTGCGTGCAGGCCGGTCGCGCGCCGCAGGTGTTCAGCGCGTAGCCGTCCGGGCAAGAGTATCCGCTCGTCTCGCCGAGCTGGAAGTCCTGGCCGACCATATCCTCGGTCGAGAAGATGATGTTGTTCTCGTAGTCGGCGTTGGCCATCGCCGTGTCGGAATTGAGCGAGCCGCTCGGGAATGGGCCGGAGATCTCGGCGCCGAATGAGGCGGCCTGCGACTGGTTCCAGCCCTCCAGCTCGATGATGTTGATGCCGGCGTTGAGCTGGACCTTCTCGACCCACCAGTAGGTGAAGTTGTCGGGGTCGTTGGTGTTGCGCTGCCAGACCATATTGCCGTTGATCTTGAAGCGCATGCGGTTGTCCGCACCCATGCCGATGAGATACTCGCCGGACTCCTCGACTTCGAGGCAGTGCGCGAATCCAATCCATTCCTGCGTGGGCTCGGTGGTCGCAAACGTCTCACCGGTATCGACCGACGCGGGGTCGCAGGCCCAGACGCCAACCGTATTCAGGCGGCTGTCGGGGTCGTCGTACGACTCGCCCCAGAAGGAGTTTTCGACGATGAGGCCGTCGGGATACTGCGCGCCGTCACGCGAGTAGTTGGGGTTCGTCTCGGCTTTGCACACCTGATAGGTGGTATCGCTCGCCGTCGCCGTCACCGTGTCGGTCATGATGCAGCCGTCGCCCGCGGGGTTGAGCTGGAAGCCCTCGGGGCACTCGCAGGTGTCGATGCACGCGTCTTCGTCGAGCACATGGAACGGGAACGTCAGCGAGACGTGCGAGGGGTGCGGGTCACCCTGTGCGGCCAGCAGGTCCTCGATGCGCACCAGGTTGCCGTTGTCGTCGTAGGCGAGGTCGTAGGCGGTCACGGTGACGTCGTAGGAGCCGGGAGTGGTGGAGGCGATGGTCGCGCACGCCTCGGTGACATCCTCGTCCGACGTCGTCTGGGTGGTCGAGACCACCTGCGCGCCGGGGCCGACCGTCCACTCGACGTCGACGGGGTCGCTGTCGGGGTCCGTGACGGTCACGCAGACCTCGGTTTCCTCTTCACAGGTGAATTTGGACGGGTTGAACTGCAGGTCGTCGATCTGCGGCGGGTGGTTCAAGCTGCCGATAACGTCCAGGCCGCCCGGAGCCTCGCCCTCGCACTGCAGGATGAGCAGGATTTCGGTGGTCGAGCCCTCGAAGACCTCGACGCCATCCTGATGCGCGGACCAGCAGTCCTCCGAGAGCTGCCCGTCCTCCTGAATCGGCTCGACGAGGACGTCGTAGCAGCCGGCCGGCAGGTCGAAATACTGGTCGGCGAATAGGTGCTGGGAGTCGGAATCGTAGGGCGCGTCTTCGAAGGTGCCGTTTCCGCCCGGGATGTACATGTCCTCGAGGTCGGTGTCGACCGTTTCGGTGTAAGGCGGCGTCACCGGCGCGCCGGTCGCGCAGTCGACCTGCTCGACGGTAAATCGCATGCCGCCGACGTCGGTGTCGGCCAATACGTCGGTGGTCAGCGCCAGGCGCGAGGTCTCGGCCTCGGGGCTCTGCGCGGTTCCCTCTTCCAGGTCGTTGGCGCAGCCAGTCATGGCCAGCGCGCCGAGCACCAGGCACAGGCCGGCGGTCTTCGTCTTCGTTGCCAAACTCATCATTGCATTCATCATCATGCTCCTGTCAAAAATTAGGTTGAGCCGAAAGCATGGAAGAGCGCGGAACTCTCCCATCGACAGCGCCCAATGTAGTCAGATGTAGGTGCGCATTCAGCGCGATCTCGGAGCAATTTTGGATGAAGGGTTTCGACTCCCGAGAAGAAAGCCCTCCACGTCGCCAGACCGGCTGATTTTTACGAGCTCTGCGTCGTCTTGCATCGACGTAGCCTACGGCTACGCCTGCTTCAGACGACTTCGACCTCGCAAAAATCATCTCGGTCTGGCTCGGTCCGGGTTTCTTCACAGGAGTCAGGTTTCGAGACTCGCGAAAGTCCAGCGACCACCAGACTTCTGGACATCTGGACTGCCAAATTAGCCATATTTCCGGAATTTTGGCTAACCGACTAGCCATATTTCCGGAATTTTGGCTAACCGACTAGCCATATTTCCAAAAAATACCTATGTTCGAGCATCCCATCCCTTCCGGACAAGGACATACGTGGCTCTCACAGACGCACATTTTCGAGACAATCCCTGGTGGAACGACCGGGGTGCGCTCAACAGCGATGCGCACTTGAGGCGCCTCGAGTCGCAGCCCCTGGTCTACCGACACGACGTGCCATTCGAGCTCGATGTCGACGCGGTCTACACCCTTCGAGGCCCTCGGCAGGTCGGAAAGACCACGTTCCTCAAGCGACTCGTGCGTGATCTTCTGCAGGACCTGAACATCAAACCGAGGCGCGTACTGTACGCCGACATTGGCGGTGCCGGGATTTCCGATCACGCGGAGTTCCAGGCATTCATCAGACAGTTCATCGCGTACGTACGCGACCGCAGCGTTGACGACCGGCTATACCTCCTGCTGGACGAAGTCACCGACATCGAAGATTGGGGCGTCGCGATTCGAACGTTGCACGGCCGCGGGGACCTCGAGAACGCAACCGTGATCGCCACAGGCTCGCATGCGCTGGATGTGAAGCGTGGCGGCGAGCAGGCTCCCGGTCGCAGAGGAGACGTCGAGCACTGGGACTGGATCATGATGCCGCTGGCGTTTCGCGATTACGCAAGACTCCACGACGAAGACCTTGTCGCCCAGGTACCGCGACTAGAGTCGCTCGAGCCTCGAGAGGTCTACCGTGCCGCGGAGGAGGTACACTTCGTCGGCAGCCAGCTCGACGAGCTATTTGCCCGCTATCTACTGACGGGCGGCTTCCCCTTCGCGGTTTCCGCTGAGCAAGAGCACGAGTCCGTCCCGGCTCGGGTCTATCGGATCTACCGCGATGCCTTTCGCGGTGAAATTCAGCGTGCCGGACTCGAGGAGCCCTACATTCGAGAGCTCATCTCCTGGGCCGGCCGCAAGCGGCTCGCTCAGGAGTTCTCCTGGCGCAATGCGAGCGATGAGACGAGCATTGGAAGCAAGGACACGGCCCGAAAATACCTGGAAACCGCACAGGCACTCTTTCTGTGGCATATCTACTATCGCGTACTCGACCCGACGAAGAGCCGTGCTGCGCTAAAAAGCCCCAAGAAGCTCTTCCCGGCGGACCCGTTTGGCTGGCACGTGCTCGAATCGTGGGCCGTTGGGGAGAGAGATCCGTGGGCTGCGTCGCTCGCGCGGGTCAACAACTCGACCACTCGTGGGGACCTGGTAGAATCCGTCGTTGCCGACCACCTTCGTCGGCGTTTCGGCCGCTTCTCCTATTACTACCGGAGCAAGAAGGGGCGCGAAGAAATTGATTTTGCCCTCTTCGAAGACGGCTCGCCTCAGGCGCTCATCGAGGTGAAACAACAGAGCCGCATCCGGGCCAAGCACCGCTCTGCGCTCGCCAAGCATGGTGGCGGTATTCTCGCGGTCCGCAACACTGATGACCTCGCGTGGCACGAAGATGACGCAGTCGCAGCAGTACCTGTTTCCTACCTTCTCGCCATGCTCCCATGGGACCTGTCGCTATTTCCCGAGCGAGAGTGAAACTCATACATGAAGATCGACCGCTTGCGCGCCGCTCGATCCCACAGCCCACATGCCGTCGAACGCGCGACCTTGCGCGACTTCCTATTCCGGTTTTGACTTCATCTCTATCTCGACCGATTCCTGCTCGGCCGGTTGGACTTCGATCGGCGGACCGGTCCAGCGCCCTGGCCGGCTCCCGGCATGCGTCGCGGTGACCTGACAATCGTCGCTCGGGAGCGCGTCGAACACGAACGCCCCCGTGGACGGATCTGCATGGGTGATGCGCGAAAGACCGTTTTCGCACTCAATTTCGACAGGGGAGTAATAGTCCTCGCCGCCGGGCGGGTCCCCGTCGGGAAACGTGACGGTGCCCTCCAGGCGCTCGCCGCCACCGATGGTCGCGAGTTCGACCGTGCGGTTGACGTCGTCCTTGACGTCGAAGGTGAATCGGCCGAGCGCTTCTTCGGGCGTCCCGCGCTTCGCGCGCAGGGTTATCGTGAGGGTGCCTCGAGGCACCTGAATGGGTCCGACTTTGCCCTCCGTCGCATCACTCGGTTTGATCATGCACTCCCCGCCCTCGTGGTTGATATCGCCCCACGCCGATATTTCGCCGCACGAGCCTCCGGTACATCTGGTGGTCAACACCAACTCGGCCGTCTCCCGAACAGCAATGCTGGCCTCCTCTCCGGCCGGTATCGACCCGAGCGTACGACTGCCGTCAGGACCGACGATCTGAATGACCAACGGCCTGGAGCCAAACACGCCGGCCCCGATGTCCGCGCGTCCGTCTGGGCCCGTCACGCCGTGTCCAGAGCGCACATAACCCTGTCGCAATGGCTCTTCCTCCACGCTGCATATAAACGGCGGATTCCCGCGCTCGTACCAGTATACCTCGGCGCCCTCGATCGGCGCTCCGCTCGCGTCCACAACGGTCACCGTCGTATCTGGACGTTCATCCTGGGACAGCGTCCCTCCGCTGGCGCAACTCGTCGACAACATGCAGAGCGAAACGAATACGAGCCATCTGTACTGAGGCATCATCGTGTGCTCACCTTGGTTAAACTCTCTTCTGTTTGCTCCAGAGACGTTCTCAGCCCCAGTCTATTCGATTTTCCCATCACTACATTTTTCGATAGCACGGCTCCAACACACGGAGCCTCGCTTATTC
>JBNJFZ010000238.1:0-7056 GCA_051747295.1 Myxococcota bacterium | reverse complement strand
CTTGTCGATATTCTCGAAGTCGACGTTGGTCGACAGACCCTTGTCGCTGAGCACGCGGGTAATCGCCGCGGTCAACGTGGTCTTTCCGTGATCGACGTGCCCGATCGTACCGATATTGAGGTGGGGCTTTGTCCTTTCAAACTTCTCTTTCGCCATGATTCGACTCCTTTGACGCCTCGTCTTAGTTCCGTGGCGGCGATGCCACAGTCGAGGTCGCACAGAACTCAGCTTGATTCGAACAGCCGAAGACCGCTTGCCGCTGTTAAAAAAATGAGCGACTCGTCGAGTCGCCTCATTTCTCCACCCCCGATTTCGGGGGTGGAGAGCATGCATTCAAAGAGCCCTTGACCGGATTTGAACCGGTGACCCCATCCTTACCATGGATGTGCTCTACCAGCTGAGCTACAAGGGCATACACGCTTGCTCATCACCAGCGGCGATTCGCAGCACCTCGCATACATACGAGGTTATGTACGGAACCGACGTCATCGTCGGCTCCAAAAGCGGGAGACGGGATTCGAACCCGCGACCCTCAGCTTGGAAGGCTGATGCTCTACCAGTTGAGCTACTCCCGCGAAGTGAGTGGTGGGGGAAGGATTCGAACCTTCGAAGGCTAAGCCGCCAGATTTACAGTCTGGTCCCTTTGACCGCTCGGGAACCCCACCGCCTATTTGTTCGCGCGTCCTATCTATCGGTCGCGACTTCAGAGCTGGCGACCGGATTCGAACCGGTGACCTGCTGCTTACAAGGCAGCTGCTCTGCCAGTTGAGCTACGCCAGCGAGACTTGTTTTCAGCATCGACTGGAGAACCAGCCGTAGGGCTGGGCCCGCCAGCGGACGGGAAGTAATATAGTTAGCTTGCAAGGCTGTCAAGCCTATTCACCAAAAAGCCGGGGTCCGTATTCTCGCGCCGTTGAAAGTGCCCGAAATCGCCCACTATTTCTGGCCCTGCAAACCCTGCCGTCTGATCTCGTAGAACATCACTGTGGCGGCCGCTGCCGCGTTCAGGCTCTCGACTCCAGGCTCCATGGGGATGCGGGCGTGAAGATCACACTTCTCGCTGACCAGCCGCCGAATCCCCTGGCTCTCGCTGCCGATCACCAACGCCGTCTTCATGTCGAAGTCGATGTCCCAGACGTCCTGGCTCCCGGCGTTCATATCCGCGCCGACCGACCAGTAGCCATGCTCCTTGAGGCGGTCGACCGTACGCGCCACGTTCGTGATCTGGGCCACGGGCACGCGATAGGCCTGCCCCGAGGAGGCTCGCACGACCGCCGCGGTGACGCCCGCCGCGCGATCTTTGGGGATCACCACACCGTCCACGCCCATCGCTGCCGCGCTTCGGAGGATCGCCCCGAGGTTCTGCGGATCCTGGACCTGATCGAGCACCACTACGCACGCGCGGCTCTGCTCGGCCGTCTGCGCCACGAGATCGTCGAGCTCCACGTATTGAAACGGCGTCGCCTCGACGACCACGCCCTGGTGATTGCCGCCGTGGGCCATCTCGTCGAGCCGATCGTCGCCGGCCGGCTCGATCAGCGCGTCCGCCTCGGCCACCAGCGAGCGGATCGTCTCCATCGACTGTGACCCCGGATCGGAGGCATAGACCTTCGTGACGCGATCCGGCGCGACCTTCAGGAGTTCTTCGACCGGGTGAATGCCATAGATGCGCATCATAGTATGAGCCTTTTTTCTCGAGTCATTCGTATTAGAGGGATTCGCCGATGGTCTCGACGGCCGCGATTGGATCGTCGGCCTGATAGATCGGGCGGCCGATCACCAGGAAGCTGCTGCCTGCGCGCAGCGCCCTCCCCGGCGTCATCACGCGCGTCTGGTCGTCGTCAGCCGAGTCGTGCAGCCGGATGCCCGGGGTCACGAGAATCGGCTCGTGCCCGAGGACGCCCCGAAAACGCTCGGCCTCCAGCGCCGAGCACACCACGCCGTCGGCCCCGGCAGACACCGCCGACTTCGCGAGCATCTCTGCCCAGGACTCCAACGAGGACTCGACACCGAATGCCCGGATCTCCGGCTCACTGAGGCTCGTGAGCGCTGTCACCGCGACAACTTTCGGGCCGGTGTCGACCTCGTGCGCGGCTTCAGCCGCCATGCGGACCATCTTCTCACCGCCCGAGGCGTGCACGGTGACCATAAATACGTTCTCGAACGCCGCGGCGTTGCGGACTGCGTCGGCCACGACCGACGGGATATCGTGATATTTGAGGTCCAAAAAGACCTCGACCTCGCGCTCGGCGAGCGCCTCGAGGATCTCGGGGCCGTACCGGGTGAAGAGCTTGCTGCCGACCTTGTACCGGCCGATACGAGGCCCGAGCTTATCGACCAGCGCCATCGCTTCGTCGAGCGTGGGCAAGTCCAACGCCGCGATGACCCGCGTCTGCAGCTTTGCTTCCTGGTCTGCGTTCATGATGTCGCTCCTCGTCGGGGTGATGCGTCGCTCATGCGTTCTTGAGCTCGCCGATGATGCGCAGAATCTCGTCAGCAGCGCCTTCGAACGCCAGATCGCTGCGGTCGCTCTCGTGGCGCAACTTCAGCTCGAAGCCGCCACCGTCGAGGCCGCGCGTCCCGAGCGCGACGCGCACCGGAACTCCGACCAGGTCGGCATCCTTGAACTTCGGTCCAACGCCGATATCGCGGTCGTCGATGACGACCTCGACACCCGCGTCTTGTAGCTCGTCGTACAGCGACTCGCAGGCCTCACGCACGCCGTCGTGATCGACCTGAAGCGGCAGAATCGCCACCTCGTACGGTGCGATGTTGATCGGCCAGATGATGCCATCGTCGTCGTGATTCTGCTCGACCGTGGCGGCGAGGATACGCGTCACCCCGAGGCCGTAGCAGCCCATCTCCATGGGGCGTAGCTCGCCGTTTTCATCCTGGACGCTCGCGGCCAACGCCTCGGAGTACTTCGTGCCGAGATAGAAGACGTGGCCGACCTCGATGCCTCGAAACATCTCGAACTCACCGCCGCATCGGCCGCAGAGGTCGCCCTCTTGCGCCGCACGGAAGTCCGAAAACGAGTCGACCTCGAAGTCGCGTCCCGGATTGACGTTGATCAGGTGCGCGTTGGTCTCGTTCGCACCGGTGACCACGTTGGTCATCGGCTCGACCGCGAGGTCCGCGAAGATCGGAATATCCAGCTCGACGGGGCCGGCATAGCCGACCTGCGCCCGGATGATCGAGCCGACCTCCGAGTCGCTCGCCATACGAATCTCGCCATCTCCCAATTCGGTGTGCTCCTGGACAAACGTTCGGATCTTGAGCTCGTTGGCGCTGTGATCGCCGCGCATCAGCACGGCGAACGGCTCGTCGTCCACCTTATAGATCAGCGTCTTGATGCAACGCGCCGGCTCGACGTCCAGAAACTCCGAGATCTCGTCGATCGTGCGCTTGTGCGGCGTATCGACCTGCTCCAGCTCGCCGAGCTCGTCGTCGAGGGGGCCGAGCTCGTCGTCGAACTGCATCTCGGCCTTCTCGACGTTGGCTGCGTATCCACACTCCGAACAGCTGACCACCTCGTCCTCGCCGGTCTCGGCCAGGACCTGGAATTCGTGGGACAGCGAGCCACCGATATTCCCGGTATCGGCCTCGACCGCCACGTAGTCGAAGCCGAGCCGGTCGCAGATATGCTGGTACGCCTCGAACATCACGTCGTAGCTCTTCCTGGCGCCCTCCTCGTCGATGTCGAAGGAGTACGCGTCCTTCATGATGAACTCCCGACCGCGCATCAACCCAAAGCGCGGGCGGGGCTCGTCACGAAACTTCGTCTGGATCTGGTAGAGGTTCAGCGGCAGCTGCTTGTAGCTGTTGACGTCGCCGCGCACGAGGTCGGTGATGACCTCCTCGTGGGTTGGCCCGTAGCAAAACTCCGAGCCCTTCCGGTCCTTGAATCGCAGCAACTCCGACCCATACGCCTCCCAGCGGCCCGATTCCTCCCACAACTCCGCGGGCTGGACCGACGGGAGCAAGACTTCCTGTGCTCCAGCTCGGTTCATCTCTTCGCGAATGATCTGCTCGATCTTACGCAGGCTTCGCTGCGCCAGCGGCAGGTAGTCGTAGATGCCCCGGGCGAGCATGCGGATGAACCCGCCGCGCACGAGCAACTTGTGGCTGACGACGTCGGCTTCAGCCGGATCTTCCTTTCGGGTCGGGATGAACATCTGCGAAAGACGCATGACAACACCTTATTATATATGTCCAAAACTGCGTTGCGTGGGCCGGGTCTCGGCGGCCACGGAAACCTCGGTGAGGGACACGGCTAACGTGAGGCGTCGAGGGTGTCAACTCGCCCGCCGAGCAGCCGAGCAACCGAACAGCCCCATTGCCCTCTGGCCCGCCGCACGTCACAATGCGCAGCATCGAGACGACGCGGATCGGGTCCGAGGAACACAGATGTTGTTGATGGCACAATCGTCAGGGGGATGGCTGACCGTCCCGTTCGAATACGTCGCCGTATTCGTCGGACTGATGTTCACAGCCGGCGTGCTCTATCTGGTGCAGCGCTGGTTGGATGAGAAGGGCTGAAGCGGATGCTCGCCCCGATGTGGTGGTCAGTCGCGGTAAACCGTCACTTCGTCGACGGCCGAGAGGATGACCTCGGAATCGTCGAATCCATCGACCCGGGCGTCGGTCGCGTGCACACGGCGCAGCGCGACGTCCACTCCACTCTGCACATCGAATTGCTCGAGCAAGCTGGAGGGAATCGTAAACAGGCCGTCGTCCTCGACCCGGCAGGTCAGCCGTGGCCGGTCGGGTCCGAAGCCGGAACTCAGATCGAGGAAGACCGCAGCGTCGTCCGATGCGGCCCCCCAGCGAATCTCCAAATCGTCGGCGTCCGGCAGCGCGATGGTGTCGACGCCCTCCGTACTGCGTCCTGCTACTGATTCGATGCGAACCGGCGCGGGCGCCTGCAGCTCCACCGAGAAGCCATCGACGGTCTCGGTCCCCGGAGCCTCGAAGCGGTAGACCGCGCCGGGCTCGTAGGGGAGCGGCGCTCGGTCGTAGTCGAATCCGCCTTCCGTCCCGTAGATCACACCGCTAAACGCGCTGAGCAAGTCGGGGAGCCTGCGCGGCTCGAGCTCGAGCGAGTCCGTGGGTCCCTGGACCGAGATCGGCCCCAGATCGAGTAGATCGAGGCGAATATCGGCGCTGTCCGATTGCTGGGCGTAGTCGCCGGATCGAAGGCTACACGCCCCGCGGTCGAGCTCCCAGTCCGGGTGCCAGACCTCGAGTGCCTCGAGCGCGGTGGTGTACGACACGCCCTCGGCCTCGATAAATTGTGCATGTACGCTGAGTCGCGAGCTCTCGGCTCCTTCTCGAGTCTCGTATTCGGCGAGCACCGAACCCGAGCGAACCTCGCTGGCCGCGCGGCTCTCACCGGCGTCGGCGCGGGGCATCGGATCTTCGGTCGAACACGCCGAGGCGAGTAGTATCGCCGCGCCAGCGGTCAACCAACCGATTTTCGAATTCAAGAGGGTCATATCTGGAGAGGCTCCAAAAAGTACGGCTCCACCTTGGAGAGTAGCACCCGGTCCTCGACAGTCAAGGTTATGGACGCCACCCCACGTCGGCTGACGCGACCAGCGCGCCCCCGGATCTACCCCGGTTCCCCCGTTCTTGACAAGCTCTGGGCGCGCCCGAGTAGTTGCGGGTGCACGACACAAGTGTTATAGGCGTCTGACATCTCGGAAGCCACTTTGAGGCTACTTTTCGACATAAAACCAGTGCGATTCGAAGTTGCGCGTCGATCTACGGTGGCCCACAATAACCCGGTCATGCACACGTATTGACCTGGAAGCACGGTATACGCCCCAGGCGTATACCTTCCGTTCATACAGGCGCCGAGTTTTTTCGGAGGTCAGCGCTCATGCACGCAAATGAGGCCATGGAGAATATCGATCTCGTCGGGCGTCGTTTCTTCGGCGAGTATACCATCACCAAGAAGCTCGGTGAGGGCGGCATGGGAGCCGTCTACCTGGCCCGCCAGAATTCCATCGACCAGATGGTGGCGCTCAAGGTCCTGCACGCCCGAGCTGCCGAGAGTGATGAGATCGTCCAGCGGTTCCACCGCGAGGCGAAAGTCATCAGTATGCTGACCCACCCGAATATCGTGCGGGTGTTTATCTTCGGTCGTACAGAAGACGACCTGCTCTACCTGGTGATGGAGTTCGTCGAAGGCATGGAACTGCGCGAGCGCCTCGCCCAGCAGGGCACGCTCGACGAGCTCGTGGCCATCAAGATCATCAAGCAGATGTGCTCGGCCCTCGCCGAAGCCCACGACCTGGGCATCATCCACCGCGACCTCAAGCCCGACAACGTCCTGCTGGCCAACTTCCGCGGCGACAAAAACTTCGTCAAGATCCTCGACTTCGGCATCGCCAAGCTCAAGCAGCCCGACAACGAGGAGCCGCAGCAGAAGCTCACGCAGGCCGGCATCGTCTACGGAACCCCCGAATACCTGTCTCCGGAGCAAGCGCAGGCCCTCGAGCTCGACCAGCGCACCGATATCTACAGCCTCGGGTGCATGCTCTACGAACTCATCACCGGCCGCGTCCCGTTCTCGGCCGAGAGCCCGGTCCAGATCTTGACCAAGCACGTCTTCGAGGATCCGCCTCCGCCCAGCAAGGTCGCGCCCGGCAAGGTCGCGCCGACCATGGAGAAGATCATCCTCAAGGCGATGGCCAAAGATCAGGACGACCGCTTCAACAATGCCCTCGAGATGTTCGACGCGCTCGGCGCACGCGAGCAGGAGATTGTGCGAGAGCGAAAGCTCGACTCCAGCGCCACCTACTTTCCGGGCAGCGAACTCACCGGCATCCACTCGGTGGACGACATCGAACAGTTTCTGGGGGAAGATGGCGCGCCTCGATCGGGCAGTGGCACGATCACGCTCGACCCGCCTGCCGTACAGCGCCAGCAACAGCAACAGCACCAACAACGCCAGCAGCACCCCACCGCCCAGCAGCAGCAACGTGGACAGACCCAGCAGCCCACTCAGCAGCAGCACAGCGGCCAGATGCAGCAGCACAGCGGCCAGATGCA
>JBNJFZ010000237.1:0-7122 GCA_051747295.1 Myxococcota bacterium | reverse complement strand
GCGCCGGTGATTTACAGGGAGCTGCCGATTGCGAAGGCCCAGGAGGCTCACGGGCTACTCAGGAACAACGAGACCATCGGCAAGGTCGTGCTGCTGGTAAAGTGATCACTGCACCATCATCGACCGGTAGATAAAGTAGAAGACGAGCACCGCGACTGCGGTGACCGTGAGGACGGCCGCGACGACGAGCATGGTCTGTCGGCTGATCGGCGAGCTTCCGTCTCGCCTCAGAAGGCCGGCGTTGTCATTGCCGGCGTCGGTCGCCTCGTCTCCCAGCCCAACGTTGAAGTCGCGGCTGGGCGGCTGCGTATCCTTGAGGCTCATCAACTCCGAAAACTCGTCGCTCTTCTCCCCGGTATCGTACGCCCCGGAGGGCGGTGTCGCGCCGAAGCGGCCGACCGGATCGAGTTCCCCACCGGCGATGTGATCGTCGGGCACAGAGACCGATGATCGGGGCCGATGCCCTCGCTGGCTGCGATCGCGAATCGCATCCGCCATGCTCCCCAGGTTGCGCGTATCGAGCGTCAGCAACCCGGAATTGGCCGGCGATCCGAGGATGGTCTCGAGCGCGGCCAGCGCCTCCGGGGCGTTGGCATAGCGGTCTTCGGGCTTCTTCGCGAGACACGTGCGGACGAATTCGTTGAACCCCGATGGCAGGTCGATGCTGCGGCGAGGCTCGAGGTCCGGAACCGGTGCTTCCTTGTGTAGCCGAACCATCTGCTGGGGCATGGGCGCCACAAACGGCAGGCGGCCGGAGACCATCTCGAAGAGCATGCACCCGAAGGCATATACGTCGACTGCTGGCCCGATACTCTCGACCTCCCCTCGACATTGCTCGGGGCTCATGTAGGCGGGCGTGCCGAAGAGCGCGCCGGCGCTGGTCCGCGCCTCCATATCGCCCTGGAGCAGCTTCGCGATGCCGAAATCCAGGACTTTGACTACGTGCTCGTTGCTCGAGAACCGGTACGACAAGATGATGTTCTCGGGCTTGAGGTCGCGGTGGACGATATTCAGGCTGTGGGATTCCCTCAGCGCGTACAATACCTGCCGAGCGATCTCGACGATGGCCGGAAATTTGAGCTTTCGGTTGACCGCCTCACGCAGCGAGACGCCGGCGACGTACTCCATCGCCATGTACATGAACTTGCCCTTCGCCCCGACGCCAAAGTCGTACACCGTGACACAATTCGGGTGGGAGATCTTCCCGAGCACCCGCGCCTCCTGGATAAAGCGCGCCTGCGCATCCTCGAGCTCGCGGTCGGTGATGGAGCGCCCGAGACTGCGCTCCAGGATGGACTCGGACTCGAAGAGTTTGAGCGCGACGTCGCGGTCCACGCCCGTCTGCAGTGCGCGGTACACCCGCCCCATCGAGCCCCGCCCCAGCACGGAGTGGACGACGAAGCGGTTCGCGATCTCGCGTCCGAGGAATCGGTCGCCGCTGTGGGCGGCAAACACGTCCTCTTCGACGAGGTAGAATCCGTCGTTCGTCGGGCACGGTTCGAGTAGCGTAGGTCCTTCGGTTTTGCAGTTGGGGCAGATCGGCATAACGGTCCGGCGATTGGCCGTGCGGAGTCGCACTTTGAAGGTATCCCAGCTCGGCAGAACGCACAACGCCCAATCGCCAGAACTGCCCCTCGCGGACGCCCCCTGATCGCGCCTCGGCTTCACGGCGTTGACGCTGCGAAAACCCGCGTGCTACTCCACGCTTGTACAGATCTTTGGATGCCCAGACATTGAAAACCAACGGAGATACGAGCATGACAGACATCCAGACAATCGCAGTCATCGGTGCGGGTCAGATGGGTCACGGGATCGCCCAGGTTGCAGCAGTGGCCGGCCTCGACGTCGTCATGGCGGATATCTCGCAGGACGCGCTGGATGCCGGCGTGGCCGCCGTGGAGAAGAGCCTCGACAAATTCGTCAGCAAAGAACGCATGACGCAGGACGAGCGCGACGCGGCGATCGGCCGGCTTTCGACGACCACGTCGAGCGAGGAAGCCGCCTCGGGCGCCGATCTCGTCGTCGAAGCGGTGACGGAGAACGAAGAGCTCAAGCTCGAGATCTTCCGCAGCCTGGATGAGGCCGCACCGGAGCACGCCATCCTGGCGAGCAACACCTCCAGCATCTCGATTACACGCATCGCGGCGGCGACGAGTCGCCCCGACAAGGTTATCGGGATGCACTTCATGAATCCCGTGCCCATCATGAAGCTCGTCGAGATCATCAACGGATTGGCGACGTCGGACGAGACGTACGAGAAGGTCGCCGCCGCGGCCGAGAAGATGGGAAAGACCACGGTGCTCGCCGAGGATTATCCCGGCTTTATCGTCAATCGGGTCTTGATGCCGATGATCAACGAGGCGGTCTACGCGCTGATGGAGGGCGTAGGTAGCGCGGAAGACATCGACACGGCGATGAAGCTCGGGACCAACCAGCCGATGGGCCCGCTGACGCTGGCCGACTTCATCGGTCTGGACACCTGCCTGGCGATCATGGAGGTCCTCCACGAGAACCTCGGGGACACCAAGTATCGCCCCTGCCCGCTGCTCAAGAAGTACGTCGACGCCGGCTGGCTCGGCCGCAAGAGCGGGCGAGGATTCTACGACTACGAATAAGACAACGCCGACCAACCAGACTCGAGACGGGATAAACTCATGTCATTCGACACACTCGAACTCTCGTACGACGACAGCGGCCAGATCGCGACGCTCACGGTCACACGACCGGACCAGCTCAACGCGCTCAACGAAGCCGTGGTCGAGGACTTGAACGCCGCGACCTCCGAGCTCGCCGAAAACGACAGCCTGCGCGCGGTGATCGTCACGGGTGCGGGTCGCGCCTTCGTCGCCGGCGCCGACATCAAGGCGATGCTCGACTTCGACGAGCCGCAGGCCATCGGCTTCGCACGCGAGGGGCACAATGCGCTGGACGCGCTCTCGGAGCTTGCGTGCCCGGTCATCGCGGCCGTCAACGGCTACGCGCTCGGCGGCGGGCTCGAGCTCGCCCTGGCCTGCGACTTGATCTACGCCTCCGATAAAGCCGTCTTCGGCCTGCCCGAGGTCGGCCTGGGGATCATCCCGGGCTTTGGCGGCACGCAGCGCCTCGGTCGCACCGTCGGCTGGCACCGCGCTCGAGACCTCGTCTTCTCCGGCCGACACGTCAAAGCCGACGAGGCCAAGGACATCGGGCTGGCGCTCGACGTGTTTCCGCAAGACGAGTTCACTGATAAGATTCAGCAGGTCGCCCAGACCATCGCCTCCAACGGGCCGATCGCTGTGAAGACCGCCAAGCGCGTGATGCGTGAGGGCTCCGAGATGACGTTGGAGGACGGCAACGAGCAAGAACGTCGTCAATTCGGTGACCTCTTCTCCACCGAGGACCGCCGCGAAGGCATGCAGGCGTTCCTCGAAAAACGCGACGCCGAATTCAAAGGTGAGTGACGCATGGACTTCGACTTCGAACCACGACAGCGCTCGGTGCGGGACACCGCCCGCGAGGTTGCCCGGGACCTGCTTCGCCCGCAGGTCGACCGGCGCGACCGCGAGCACACTTTTCCCGAGGACACGCTGCGCGCGATGGCCGACCGCGGTCTGATGGGCGTCAACGTCTCCGAGAATTGGGGCGGCATGGGAAGCGGCGTGGTCTCATACAGCCTCGCCATCACCGAGATTGCGCGGGCGGACGCGGCCGTCGCGGTGACGATGGCGGTCAATAATATGGTCGCCGAGATCATCGAGATCTTCGGTACGGAGTCGCAGAAAGAAGCACACCTGGCCAACCTGACCGGCGGTGTCTACTCGAGCGGTTCGTTTTGCCTGAGTGAGCCCGGTGCCGGCTCGGACCCCGCCGGCATGCGAACGCGAGCGATCCGCACCGACGATGGATGGCGCATCAACGGGACCAAGGCGTGGATCACGTCCGGCGAATTCGCCGGCGTCTACGTCGTCTGGGCTCAGACCGAGGTCGGCGGTGAAGATCGCATCTCGGCGTTCCTCGTCGACCCGAACACCCCGGGCATCTCGGCCGGCAAGCCCGAAAAAAAGATGGGGCAACACGGCTCGAACACGGTTGCGCTCACGTTCGAAGACGTCGACGTCCCCGCAGAGGCAATTCTCGGCGAGGTCGGCGGAGGGTTCAAAATCGCGATGGTCGCGCTCGATGGCGGCCGCGTCGGAGTGGCGTCGCAGGCACTCGGCATCGGGATCGAGGCGGTCGAGGTCACGCGCTCTCATACACGAGAGAACCTCGAAGGTGCCGAGCGCACGAAGGCGCTCGACCGCCTGTCCGCACTCTACGCCGAGCTGGAAGCAGCGCGCCTGCTCGTCCTGCGGGCAGCATGGATGAAGGAACAAAAAGCCGGTCGATTCACGCGTGAGGCCAGCATGGCCAAGCTCTACGCCAGTGAGGCGTCGTGGAACGCATGTGTCGAGGCGCTGGATATCGCGGGGCTCGAAGCGCACCGCCGCGGCCTGCCGCTGGAGCGGTGTCTGCGGGATTGCCGCGTCACCCGAATCTACGAAGGTACCAGCGAGATTCAGCGCATCGTCATCGCGCGCGACCTGCTTCGAAGGGGCGTCAAAGCCGCGATCTCGTAGGCGAGACGCCTTCCATCAATTGAACCAAGCAGTCCGAGTATTATGTCTGAAGAATCGCGAGAACGAACCTATCGGGTCTTGATCGGCAAACCCGGCCTCGACGGCCACGATCGGGGGGCCAAAGTCATCGCCCGAGCCCTGCGAGATGCCGGCTTCGAGGTCATTTACAGCGGGCTGCATCAGACCCCCGAGATGCTCGTCGCGACCGCGTTGCAAGAAGACGTGGACGCGATTGGGCTCTCGGTCCTCTCCGGCGCGCACATGACGCTGATGCCGGACGTCGTCGAGCAACTCGAGGAGAAAGGCGCCGGGGATATCTTCGTCTTCGGAGGTGGCATCATTCCCGAGGACGATATCCCGAGGCTCAAGGAGCAAGGCGTACGCGAGATCTTCACGCCCGGCACCGCGACAACGACGGTGGTCGACTTCCTCGAGAAGGAATGTGCCCGCCGATACGAAGACGAATAGACCCACGCAGCACCTCTGAAGCGAGCCTAGACGATGAATTTCGAGATCGATGAAGACCAGAAGATGGTGCGCGATACGGTGCGCCGGTACGCCGAGGAGTCCCTCGGGCCGCGCGCCGAGGGCTGGGACGAGGATCGAGCGCTGCCCCGAGACGTGTTCCTCGAGCTTCGGGATCTGGGGCTTCTCGGGCTGACCCTCCCTGCCGCATCGGGTGGCTCGGGGCTCGATGAAGCCGCTGCCCTGCTCGCCGTCGAAGAGCTCGCGCGCTACGACGCGTCGACCGCGCTGAGCCTGGTCGCCCACACGATCCTCGTCGGTGAACTCGCCCAGAAATTGGGTGCAGATAAGCTGGTCGCCGAGCTCGCGGCCGGGGAAAAACTGGGCACATGGCCGATGTCGAGCATCGCCGAGGCCCGAACGCGACTGACCGTCGAGAGCGGAGACGCACCGACGCTCGACGGACAGGCAGCGGAGCTCATCCAGTGCCGGCATGCAGACGTCGGCGTTTTGTTCGCACACACGGCCGACGGCTCACCGGTGACGGTCCTCGCCGACGCTGAAGAGCTGGACGCCCGCCGGGTGCCCAACGATGGACCGCTGGGCTGTCGGGCCGCCGACCTCGGCGCCTGGCAATTCGACGACGCCGTACTGTCCGACGACGCCCTGCTCTCCGACCGAGATCGCTACTCCGCTGAACTCGAATCCGAGCTGTGGGCGCGGGCCCAGTCATACCTGGGGGCGGTCGCGGTCGGTATCGGACGGGGTGCACTCGAAGAAGGACTGGCGTACGCAAACGACCGTGAGCAGTTCGGCCAGCCGATCAGCCGATTTCAGGCCACACAGTTCAAGCTGGCGGATATGAGCACGCGGGTCGACGCCGCGCGCTTGACGGTGCTTCGCAGCGGAACCGCGAATAGCTCGGCTGGTCGTCGCGCTCGCGCCGCGCAATTGGCCGCGACAGTCGCAATCGACGTGGCGGACGAAGCCGTCCAGCTCCATGGCGGATATGGCTATACCAGCGAATATCCGGTCGAGCGCTACCTTCGAGACGCCCGCTCCGTGGCGTCGATGCTCGGAGGCAACCACGAGCGCAGCCAGGCGTCGGCCGCCGAGCTCGAGCAGGATACGCCGATCTTCGCACAGCCCGAGTAGTCCAACCTTCTGGAGTACCCTCTATGTCGAAATCTCTGGCCGAGCGCATCCTCGATGGTGACATCCGCGCCGCGGGACGCCTGATGCGAGACGTCGACGACGAACGGCCCGGTGCCCGAGACGAGCTCGACACGCTCTTCCCGCACACCGGCAACGCGCATATCGTGGGCTTTACCGGCAGCCCCGGCTCCGGGAAGTCGTCGCTCGTCAACGAGTTTATCTCGGTTTGCCGGCAAGAAGACCTGACCGTCGGCGTCATCGCGGTCGACCCCACCAGCCCGTTCTCTGGCGGAGCTATCCTGGGCGACCGTATCCGGATGCAAAAACACGCCCTCGACGAAGGCGTGTTCATCCGCTCCGTCGCTACGCGCGGCAACCTCGGCGGGCTGTCCCGCTCGACTCCGGCCCTCGTGCAAATCCTCGATGCGATGGGCTTCGATATCATCATCATCGAAACCGTCGGGGTCGGCCAGGACGAGGTCGACATCGTCCGCATCGCCGACACGAACCTCGTGGTCACGGTGCCGGGGCTCGGCGACGATGTTCAGGCGACAAAAGCCGGCATCATGGAAATCGCCGACATCTTTGTAGTGAATAAATCCGACAAGGACGGCTCCGACCGGCTTCGACGGGAGCTCAAGACCATGCTCAGCCTCGGCGAATACGAGGAAGATGCGTGGAAGCCGCCGGTCATTCACACGATTGCCACCAGGGGCGAAGGGCTGGACGCACTATTCGAAGAGCTCGAGGCACATCGCGACTGGCTCGACGAGCACTCGAGCGAACACAACCGCGACGTCCGCCGAGTCGAGCACCTGATACGACTGATCGTCAGCGGCGATCTGGATGCTCGCCTCGCTCGAGCCATGCAGACCGAGACCTGGCAGGACGAACTCCAACAACTCGT
>JBNJFZ010000236.1:0-7162 GCA_051747295.1 Myxococcota bacterium | reverse complement strand
CGGGATCGGAGCCGAGCGCGGCGATGTTATTCCACACTGGACGGCCGGCATAATTCTGGTTGTAGGGGCGTATGTCGATCTGGACAGGCGTCCATTCGTTCAGGCCCGTGCGTATCTCGAGGGTCGAGCCGTGATGTTCGAGCAGTCCGGGCCGCGTCCAGAGCCACATCGAGAACGTCGGATCTGTCGCGTTGGTCAGGTCGATCAGCGGTAAATAGACGTAGTCCGGGACCCCGGTGGCGTAGTCGCCGACCAGGTTGGTCGCCCATACCTCCGAGCCCGAGTAAGCCTGGCTCGGGCCGGATGTCGGCGTCCCGTGCTGCCACTGCCAGCCGGGCAGGGCGGCCAATCCACCCGCTCCGCCTTCGAAGTTGAGCGTGAAGTCGGGGCCCAGCACGTCGGTCGAAGAGCTATAAGCCGGGTTGAGCGGATTGGTCTGGGCGTTGACCTCGGCCCCGTCGTCCGTGCCGTCGCCGTCCGTATCAGCCAGGAAGGGATCGGTGGCGCGGGCGAGTTGTTCGGCGCGAATGCCGATGATGCCGTCGCCGTCGGGGTCGCTGTCGTCCTCGTGCAGGCCGACGTCATCGATGTAGGCGCCGAGTCCGTTGCCCAGCGACCCGTCCGTCAGCCAGATGAACCGCGTGCAGACGAAATCGCCGGCGAATGCGCTCAGGTCGACGGTCGCCAGGGTGAAGTTAGGGTCGATCTGGCGATCCCAGCTGCTGTCGCCGTCGTTGTCTGTCTCCTGGTAGCTCGGGAGTACCGCCGACGGCACCGGAGTCCATCCGTCGCCGGAGTTGACCTCGACGTGGAAGGAGTCGGTGAAGTTGTCGCCGAGGACCCACATCCGGAACGACCAGATCGGGTTGGTGGCATTGCGCAAGTCAAAGGGCACGGCGGTCAGGACGGACTTCCCCGATTGTGCCGCTGCATCGAGCATGGTGCCCCAGACGTTGGCCCCGCTGTAGGCCCTTCCGGGACCGTTTTGCGGTCCACCGTGTTCCCAGCCGAACTCGTTGACGTAGGCCCCGCCGTCGGCCTGTTCGAAGTCTTCCGTATAGGGCGGTGATACAGCTCTGCCTCCGTCGACGACAGTGACGACGATGGTATCTCGGCCGGCTGCTCCGTTGGTGTCGGTCGCGGACAACTCGAAGAGCAGCGACTCGACGCAGTCGATATCTGTGGGGGCGTCGAACGAGGCCACGGCCTGGTCTGCGTTCTGGAGCGTGACGCTCGAGTCGCCGAGTTGGGTCCAGCTCACGGAGACGACCTGATCGGACTGATTCGGATCGGAGACCGTCCCCGGCAAGTTCACCCGCTCGCCGGGGGCGACGACGAGGTCCGTGCCCGCGTCTACTTCCGGTGCGGAGTTCGTCGGCACGATCAGCACGCTCACCGTGTCGGTACCGGTCAGCCCCTCGTCGTCGGTGACGGTCAACTCGAAAGTCAGCTCGCGTGGGTCGGTGACCAGCGGCGCGAGGAACGAGGCGAAGGGTTTGTCCGCGTCTTCGATGGCGACCTCTCCGCCCACCGAGACCCACTGCCAGGTGACGATGGTGCCGTCGTCGGTGGCGCTACCCGAGAGCGTGACGGTACGATCGTGCGGTGCTTCGAAGCGCTCGCCGGCGTCGGCGACGGGGGCCTGCGTCACTGGCTCGACGGTCACCGTAACCTCGTCAGCGGCTTCACCGGCCTCGTTGTCGAAGACGCGGAACTCGAAGGTCAAGGCCACGGTCGTCGACGTGGTTGGCGCGACGAACTCCGCCTCGCCCATGCCGAGCTCGTCGATCGCCACGCCCGGGCCGTCGATCTGGGTCCACTGAACGGTGGCGACTTGTCCGTCGGGGTCGCTGGCGGTTCCGTCGAGCGTCACGGTGTCGCCCTCGTCGACCGTCTGGTCCTGGCCAGCGGAGGCCACCGGGTGCAGGTTCGGGACCGAGTTTCTCGAATAACAGGCGCCGTCGAAGCAGCGCTCCGTGTCGCGGCAGTCGTCGTGGGTCGTACAGGTCGCCCGACACGCGCCGCGCCCGCAGACCTCTCCATCGCCGCACTCCAGGCACGAGCAGCTATTTTCCGCACAGCGACCATTGTAGCAGTCCAGTCCGACCCCACAGTCCGCGTTCGAGACGCACGCGATGGTGCAAGATTGCCCTCCCCGCAGGCAGTCCTTGGTGTGAGCGCAATCGGTATCCTGGCAGTCTGTGGCGCCGTCGCCATCATCATCGAGCTGGTTGGTGCAGTCTTCGCCATTCGCCAGGCAGGTTGCCGAATACGCGCAATCGATGTCGTCGCAGTCGATCGCACCGTCCCCGTCGTCGTCTTTGCCGTTGTCGCACGTCTCGGCGACGGGGGCGCAATCCGACGTCAGCTCGCAATCGGGATCGTCGCAGTCGATCGCACCGTCCGCGTCGTCGTCGACCCCGTTGGTGCAGTCTTCGCCGCTGTCGAGACAGACGGACGTGTTGGCGCAATCGGTGTCTTCACAATCAACGTCCCCGTCCCCGTCGTCATCGACGAGGTTCACGCAGTCTTCGAGACGCTGGTAGCAGACCGCGACGCCGCTGCATTCGTCGTCGTCGCAGTCTGTCGAGCCGTCCATGTCGTCGTCGACCAGGTTGTAGCAGTGCTCGACCTGGCAGGCCGGAGCATTGGCGCAGTCGGGGTCGTCGCAATCGACGAGTCCGTCCTCATCGTCGTCTGTGCCATCTCCGCAGCCACTTTCGGGGGGGAAGGTGTCTTGTGAGCTCCCGCAGTTAACCGTGAGCAGCGTTGTCGCGAGCAGCAGCAGGAGGAACGCCAGGGATTTTCGCAGTCGCATCGATATACTCTCGGCATGGCCGCTCATGGCGGTCCGACGTTGTCATTTGCCCGAGGTACTCGTCTCGACGACAGCATCGGGAATGCTGCCGGACGACGAGACGTCTCGAACGATTTTGATGATTAATGACACGAGTTTAGTCGACGCAGCGCGGTTGTTCCAGTGCATTTTCGGCGACGGCTGAGTGGGTTTACCGACACATACTCATCTTTGCGAAGCGCAGCTGGCGTGGGCCGCCATCGACTCCTTCGCCGACTGAAACGTGGACGCCTGGAAACACGGAACATGTCGTCGTTTCCGACCGTCGACTCTACGCCCACTGACCCACTGACCCACTGACCCTGAGGTCTGTCGATGTCTACCCGAAGATCGTGCTGCCCTTGATGTAGTCGAAGCGAATATCCAGCGTGTCTTCGGCCGAGGGGAGCTCGAATCGATTGGTCGCTGGCCGCGTGACGAGGTCGCCGTCATCCGGGCCGTCCGGCGAGTTGCCATCGAGGTCCACGAACCCCAGAAAGGTATATTCTCCGGGAGGGAGCGTCGGCGTGGTCCAGGTCAGTACGTCGCCGGAGGCGAAGTCGACCTGTCGGGGATCGAGCTTGGCGACCGGTTCGGCGCCTTTCTTGGGCCCGAACCCACCGACATCCGATGTGTGGAAGAGCGCACCGCGGAGCTCGCCCGCCGGTGGAACCTCGAGATCGGCTTCGATTGCGTCGGTCAGGCCGAATCGAAGCGTGATGCTCTGCGGTTCGGCAGGTGTTTCGGCGACCTGTTGCGCACCCTCGTCGGTCGGTTGCGGGGCTGTCTTGCATGCGACAGCACTGCAGGCGAGCGTCGCGGAGACGAGCAGCGCGGAAAGTCGGCGTAACCGTGCGCGTATTTGTGGCATCTATAGCTCTCCTGACAGGCGGGTTCGACGGGCGTGCTTGATTGTAGGCGCTGTCGATGCGCGTTTCACGGGCCGCGCCAGCGCTGGCATTTATTGATTGTTCGAAGACTGCTACGATTGAACGGTACCCGAACTATTTCCTGGCGTATCGAGAGGCAGGATATGACCGTCATGACTCGCGCAGGGCTCGTTGCTGCTCTCTGTTCGTTTCTCGTCGTCAGCTGTTTGCCGACGGGCTCCACGAACGGCGGGGAAGGAGATGCTCAGTCGGCACCTCAGGACGATACCGGCAGTAGCACGGGCGAGGACGGTGGCTCAACTGAAGACACCGGGCAGCTCACCGAGGACACCTCGGAGCCGCAAGACACTGGACAGTCCACCGAGGATACCTCGGAGCCGCAGGATACCGGTGAGACCACCGAGGACACCTCTGACCCTCGAGACACCGGCAATCCCTTCGAAAATGCCTGCGAGGATGGGCCGCTGGACGCGCCCATCGAGGGGTGCAGCCCCACACCGCTCCCCACCACCGGCGATCCCCGCGAGGACTGCGTGCGCCGTATCAACCAATTTCGCTGGGAGTGTCAGTGTTTGCCGCCCCTGGAGCGCTGGCACGACGGCGAGCAGTGCGCCGACGAGCAGGCCACCTACGACGCCGAGAACAACTCGCCGCATGCCGGTTTTCGCGAAAATATTTGTTCACCCCGAGGCAGCGCCCAGAACGAGTGTCCCGGCTACGGGACCTGGGACAGCGTCATCGGTACCTGCCTGCAGCAGATGTGGGACGAGGGGCCCGGCGAGCCGTTTTCGGAGCACGGCCACTACATCAATATGTCCAGTACCCAGTACACGAAGGTCGCCTGTGGGTCGGGTGACGGCTGGTTCGTGCAGAACTTTCGTTGACCGACGGTCGCCTGTCGCGGCTCGTCTCTTACAGATGCGGGGATTCGTTGATACATCGCGTTCGCATAGTGACCGTCACCTTCGTCGCTGCGCTCTGTGTCGTGGCGTGCAAGTCGAAGGACGCAGCCGAAGCCGGAGCCGGACTCTTCGTGGGGCAGGGCGTCTCACCTCCTCATGAAGGGTTCGTGGAGGTGACGGAGGCGCCGAAGCCGCCGACGGAAGAGCCCGATGAAAAGCAGATTGACGAGGCGGACGAGGCGGACGAGGCGGATAGAGCCGAGAGCGAACCGGCTGAGAGTCCGGCGTGGGCGCGTGGGTCGAGCCCGCGAGGGGGTAGCGCGCCGAGTGTGGGCATGCAGAATGTGGGCACGCAGGAGGCGAATGTGCAGGGTGTGCGCACGGCCGGTGGTGAAGCGGGGGCCGAGGATAACGACGAGCAACCTCGAATGCGGCGCGTCCGACGACGCCTGTCGCTCCGCTCTGGCGCGAACGAACCACGAAAGAGCGCGGAGTCGAAGGACGACGAGGGTCTCATCGACCTGTTCGGCGGCGGTTCGCGCGATCACGGCGATGACCACGACGACTCGAACTCGAATGTTCAAAATGCGAATACATCGGTCCAGAACGAGGTGACGTTTGGGTCGCGCGGCCGGGACAGAAGAGTAGTCGAGAGAAAGCGGGACAAACTCCGCAGAGAGGCACCCGAGAAGCCACGCGAACAGCGAGCAGAGACACGTCGCGAGCGCCCGGCGGCCAGCGCGACGTCGACATTTTCCATCGACGTCGATACCGGCAGCTACACGCTCACCGGCCGAAAATTGGCGCGCGGCTCGATTCCTCGGCCCGACGAGGTCCGCGTCGAGGAGTTCATCAACTTCTTCGACTACGACTACCCGAATCCCGCCGAGCCTTTCGGGTTGACCATTGAAGGTTCACCGAGCCCATTCCGCGCCGAAGATAATCACTTTCTGGTGCGCTTCGGCGTCCAGGCCCAGCGCCTGCGCGCCGAAAACCGAAAGCGGCAGCATATCACGGTGCTCGTCGATTCTTCGGCGTCGATGGCAGGTGTCGACGCGTTGCCGGTCGTCAAAAGGTCGCTGCGTCTGCTGGTAGACGGGCTTGAGGACGCCGATACCGTCTCGGTGATCAGCTACTCGGACGGACCCGAATTCGCCACGTCGAAGACTGCGGTTTCCGACCGAGGAGCGCTGCTTCGCGCCGTCGAGAGCCTCGAATCAGAGGGGGCTTCGGGCCTGGAAGGTGGCCTCGGCGTCGCCTACAGGCACGCGCTGGGCGAGAGCTCGCCCGACACGAATAGCCGGATTCTGGTCTTCTCCGACGGTGGAGCAAATATCGGTGAGACGCAGGCTCAGAAGCTGGCCGAGAGCGTGTCCGAATACGACGACAGCGGCATCGGGCTGACGGTCCTCGGCGTCGGCGCCGAGGATTACGACGACGCATTGCTCGAGCAACTCGCCGACCGTGGCGATGGGACGTACCACCACGTCAACGCGCTGCCAGAGGCCCGAAGGCTGTTCGGCGAGGACCTCGACTCGACGCTGTACACGGTCGCCGAGGATGCCAAAATCCAGGTGGCGTTCGATGAGGAGAATGTCGTGTCGTACCGGCGAATCGGGTACGACAATCGTGCACTTCCCGACGAGTTCTTCCGTCGCGATGACGTCGACGCCGGAGAAGTCGGCGCCGACCAGAGCGTCACCGCGCTCTACGAGGTCGAGCTCGCACCGGATGCGACGGGGCGGCTGGGCAAGCTCAGCATTCGGTACAACGAGCCCTTCGGCGAGGACGGACGCGAGTTGGCGGCTGAATTCATGGCGACGGATATGAAGGCGAGCTTTCTGACCGCCACAAAGCATCATCGGTTTGCCGCGGCACTCGCGGGATTTGCCGAGGTGTTGAAGCAGACGCCGCTCGGCCGGTCGCTCGATATAGACGCCCTTATCGAGGTCGCCGACGGTGCGACCGATGGGCGCAAGGAGCGCGAGGCCGCGGTCTACTTGATGCGACGAGTTATCGAGCTGGCGGAATAGCTATTAGTGCTGCGGTTCACACCGCATCTCGCCGCCTGGGTCCATGGTACACACGCCGAGCTGCCCGCCGCCCAACTTGCACTGCTGGCCGATCTTTTCGCACGTGTCTACGGCCCCGCCTTCGCTCGCATCGTTCGGGCAGCCGGTCAGGGCCAATGCGGCCGTGAGCAGGACCAGCGCCCCGACGTATCGAATGAGCCCACTCATGGAATACCTCATGCTTTCGCTCCTCCGGATAATAGCGTGCCGCGGATCGGTTAACACGAGTGCTGCTCGGTCTCAAAATCGGATTGCCGTGGGTACGACGCTCGGCGAGCCGCGCACTTGCCGTTTCTCTGTCAACGTCTCTCGGGCCAGCCGTCTGGGACGACGAAGCCGCGCGTGAGTTCACGCCAGCCGTCGTCCGTCTCGGTGAGGCCAGCGATCAGGAAGGTGCGGTTGTTGGGGAGCAATTCGACCAGTCTTTCGAACGACGAGTGGCGATCGCGGTCGGTGAGGCAG
>JBNJFZ010000235.1:0-7167 GCA_051747295.1 Myxococcota bacterium | reverse complement strand
TTGGGCCGCGAGGCTCCTGCCGTGAAGCCCCCAGCCGGAGACGGTCAATTCGCCGGAGCCAGCCCCAACTCTTCGGTCGTCCAGGGACGCTGACGATCCTCGACGGTAGCCGCTTCGACGTCCTCGGCGCTCACAGCGCCAGCATCGTTCTGCCGGGACGAGCGAATATAGGTCAATACGGCGGCGAGTTGCGTCGGTGAAGGCCTAGCATGGACCCAAAGTAGGTCTGCCCATCGACCTCCAGCGACTCGCCGCTGTCGTCGTCCGGCTCGTCGTCCACCGACTCTTGGACGACAGGAGCAGTGGTCTCATCGTTCCCTGCGGATTTGGTTCGGTCGCAAGAAATGAGTGATGCCCCCGCAAAGAGCAGGAAGCTCCCCCAGAAAAGCGAACGTAAACTCATGGTGTCTCCCGTGCAGAGTCAGTCGTCTTGGGCAGTTTTGTTGACAGTGTAGATGTACGTGGACTAGGACTTGCGTTAGGTCATTTGAGAGATTGTTCAAGTAAGGTCGAGCGCGCATCTGATCGTAGTTGCTGCGCTCGAGGAGGACGACCTGACGACGCAACCCGCTCCGTGGAAAAACCCGCAGGTCCTGACGTCACTCGCATCAGGGGTCTTATTGTTGGTGGGGTGGATCGTCGGGCTGACCACCGACATGACCGACCTGTCGGTCGGTCTGTACGTCGCGGCTCTGCCGGTTGGAGGCTACTACTTCGGTCGCGAGGCCCTCGAAGAACTCATCTTCGAGCGTGAGGTGGGCATCGAGCTTCTGATGAGCGTGGCTGCCGTCACCGCCGCCGTGATGGGCGAGCCCGGCGAGGCGGCCATGTTGGTCTTCTTGTACTCGATCTCGGAGGCCATCGAGGGCTATACGGGCGAAAAAACGCGCTCCGCCGTCCGCGAATTGATGGAGCTCGCCCCAAACAAGGCCCGCGTGCGGCGTGACGGCGAAGAAGTCGAAGTGCCGGTCGAAGACGTCGAGGTCGGCGAGGTCTTCGTGGTCCGGCCGGGCGAGGCGATGGCGACCGACGGCGTCGTCGTCTCCGGTACCTCGTCGGTCAACGAGGCTCCGGTGACCGGCGAGAGCATGCCCGTGGAGAAAGAGCCGGGCGACGAGGTCTTTGCGGGCACCGTCAACGGCGAGGGTGCGCTCGAGGTCGAGGCCAACAGTCAGTTTGTGGACAACACGCTGTCGCGCATCATTCGGATGGTCGAGGAGGCGCAGGAGCGAAAGGGAACCAGCCAACGGTTCATCGAACGCTTCGGCAACGTCTACAGTCCCGCCGTGCTGCTCGTGGGCATCCTCGTAGCGATCGTCCCGCCGCTGGTCTTCGCACAAGGTTGGACCGAGTGGATCACCCGCGCGACGGTCCTCGTGGTGGCGGCGGCGCCGTGTGCGCTCGTCATCTCCATCCCGATCACCGTCGTCGCTGCCCTGGGCACTGCCGCAAAACACGGCGTGCTCATCAAGGGCGGCATTCACCTCGAGGAGCTCGCCAGGGTTCGGGTGGTGGCGATGGACAAAACCGGCACCCTGACCCGAGGAGAGCCCGAGGTCACCGATGTGTTGCTGGCCGAGGGCGGTGAGCTGGATGGCGAGGACGCGTTGCTGGGGTTCGCCGCCGCCGTGGAGCGCTGGAGTGAGCATCCGTTGGCCCAGGCCATCATCCGACGAGTCGAGCAGGCGGGCGTCGATCCGCCCGAGAGCAGCGATTTTCAGTCGATGACCGGTGCCGGCGCCAGGGCGCAGGTCGATGCTCGTGAGGTCTGTGTGGGAAGTCCGGCCCTATTCGAAGAGGAGTTCGGCCTCGATTTGTCGGCCATCGCGGCCGAGCTCACCGAGCTTCGAGAGCAGGGCAAGACCGTCGTACTCGTGGGCACGCAGGCTGCCGTGTGGGGCATGATCGCGCTACGCGACAACCTCCGCGACAACGCTCGCGAGGCGCTCGATGCGATGAGAGAAAATGGTGTCGAGCGCATCATCATGCTCACCGGCGACAACGAAGAGACGGCGCGCGCCATCGCCGACGAGGCCGGTGTCGACGAGGTATTCGCCGAGCTCAAGCCCGAGGAGAAGGCCGACCAGATCGCCGCGCTCGTAGAGCGCTTCGACCACGTGGCCATGATCGGCGACGGCGTCAACGACGCCCCCGCGCTCGCCGAGGCCACCGTCGGCGTGGCCATGGGCGCTGCGGGCACCGACGTCGCCCTGGAGACCGCCGACGTCGCCCTGATGGCCGACGATCTCGAAAAATTCGGCTATGCGCTGAGCCACGCCCACCGAAACGAGAGCCTGGTTCGTCAAAACCTCGTCTTGTCGGCCGTGGTCATCGCGGCGCTTATCGGCGGGGCGGTCACCGGCTATTTCACATTGCCGGTAGCGGTGATCGGGCACGAAGCCAGCGAATTCGCCGTCATCGCCAATGGATTGCGGATATTGCGAGGATGAGAGTTGTCTCCCAGAACACGCCCACCCACAGCCAAGCGCACGAGTAAGCTATGAGCGACGTCAAAAACGACGCGCAGCAAGTCGACGACCAGGACACCGACGCCCAGTGTGAGGAGTTCGTCATCGACACGGAGAGGGTGGCGCGAGCTCGTGCCTCGATGATTCCAGAAGAGCACGTTCGGCAGGTCGCGGAGCTGTTCAAGGCGTTCTCGAGTGAGACGCGAGTTCGCATCCTCCGCGCGCTCTCCCGCGAGGAATTGTGCGTTTGCGATCTCGCTAAGGTGCTCGATATGACCGTCTCGGCCGTATCCCATCAGCTTCGGTCGCTGCGTAACACGGGGCTGGTCGAGTACCGAAAGGAAGGAAAGCTGGCCTACTACAGGGCCTGCGCGCCGGAGCTCATCGGCTTATTAGAAGACGGCATCCGACACATCGGAGATGAGGGTCTCTGATCAACGCGGCGCGTCGAATATGCCTACCCCGCGCAACAACTCAACTGGTCCACCGACGTCTCGAACGTCATCGCCGCGAGTCGTATGCCCTCCGAGAGGGTCAGATACGGGTGCAGCATATCGACGAGCTCGGCGACGGTCATTTCGTTTTTAATGGCGACGGCGAGCTCCATGAGCAACTCGCTTCCCTCGGGGGCGACGATGCGCCCGCCGAGGAGGCGGTCGGTCTCGCGGTCGCGAACCAGCTTGATGAAGCCGCGCGTATCACGGGCCGCGATAGCGCGCGGCACATCCGAGAGCGGTAGGGTGGTCGCCTGGGGCTCGAAGCCTTCCTCGCGCGCCTGGCGCTCGTCGAATCCGACGCCCGCGACCTGCGGATCGGTGAAGACGACCCACGGAAGCGGGTGGTAATCGACGGCGGTGGCGGGCTGGTCGCTCAGCGCGTTGCGCGCGGCCATTTTGCCCTGATAGGCGGCGGTGTAGACGAACATCGGCCCGCCGATGACGTCACCTGCCCCGTAGACGCCCTCGGCGGTTGTCTCCAGATATGAATTGACGGTCACAAAGCCCTGTTCATCGAGGATGATACCACTCTCGTCGACGCCCAGATCGCCCGTATTCGGCCGGCGGCCGGTCGCGACGAGCAACCGCTCGGCTTCGAGGCGATGCGTGGTGCCCTCATATTCGACCGCGAGCGCGACGCCCTGGGCGGTCGCCTCGACATGGGTGGTCTTGGCCGCGGTCCAGACATCGATTCCTTCCTCGATGAGGTGATCACGCAACTGGCCGGCGATATCCTCGGCCTCGGCCGGGAGGATGCCGGGCTGGAGCTCGAGCACGGTCACCTGAGTGCCGAAGCGCGAAAATAACTGAGCACATTCCAGGCCGATGTAGTTCGCGCCGAGCACCACCATCGACTCGGGGAGCTCCGTGAGCTCGAACGCCGTCTCGTTGGTCAGGTAATCGACCTCGTCGAGCCCTTCGATGGTCGGGCGCGCTGGCGAAGCGCCGGCGGCTACGATCATCCGGTCGGCCGCGATGCGCTCCTCGTCGACGACGACGGTCCTCGGGGCGGTAAATCGTGCGTGCCCTTCGACGAGCTCGACGTTCTCGAGCGGCTCGATCACATCGAGATATTTCGCCCGACGCAACGCCTCGACGAGCTGTCGCTTCTGGCCGATAACTTCTCCGAAATCGGTCAGGTGACTCGAGCTCTGGACGCCCGCGAAGCGGTCGTCGTTGGGACGATGGTTGGCCTCCGCCGCGCGCAGGAGTGTCTTCGACGGAACACAACCGACGTTGACGCACGTCCCTCCGATGGGCAGGCCATCGTTGATAATCGTCACGCGCGCTCCGAGGCCATGTGCCTCGATGGCGGCTGCGAACGCGGCCGAGCCGCCGCCGATGATGACCAGATGCGTCGATTCAGGATCACGAGGCTTATTCATGCGATAGCTCCAGATTGCTCGAGGAAAGTCGGTGATTTGTTCAGTTCTTCGGTGTCGTCGGATAGCCGACGTCGGCGGTCGCCTCGGTCAACTCCTCGACGCTGATCCTGGCCGGGGCATAGGTCACCCTCGCCCGAGGCGGCTCGAGGCTGACCACGGCTTTCTGGACGCCGTCGAGGCGCTCCAGGGTGGTCGCCACGGTGGTCGTGCATCCCTCGCAGGTCATGCCCTCGACCGTCAGTACGGCGACGTCCAATCTCGAGGTGTCGTCCTGGGCTTCGGGCGTGGCGGCTTCAGCTGGCGTCGACGCGGCCGAAGCGTCGCCGGGGCCGACATCGAGGATGTACGGGGATGCGAATAAGCCGACGACCACAACGGTCGCGACCCACAGGGAGACCCGGTTGATCCGACCGGCTCTGGGCACCTCGCACTCGGCGCCCTCGCCGCAGTCGGCCTGCTGGGAGCGACCGTAGACGCGAAAGAAGCCGTAGCCGAGAAACCCGGCGGCGATGACCGCAAACAGCGGTCGGAACGGCTCGAAGGCTGACAGGTGACCGATCCAGGCGCCGGTGGCCCCGAGCGACACCAGAAGGAGAGGGCCCAGGCAGCACACGGCCGCCGCGATGGCCGCGCCAACAGACCCGAACAGGGCGGATTTTGAAGGGGCGCCGTTATCTTTTCGTGTCGACATCTCGATCCTCGGACAGTGCATTAGTTTCGCGACAGGACATCTACGATGGGGCAGCGGTCTGCGGGGACGTCTCCCGGGCATATCTCGGTGAGCTCCTCGAGCCCGTCGAGCAATTGCTCCAGGCGGCCAATTTTCTGGCGAATCTCCGCAATCTTCGCCTCGGCGACCTCGCGAACCTCGTCACAGGAGGCGGTGGAGTCGGCTCGCAACTCTAGAAGACGGCCGATCTCTGCGAGCGTGAACCCCAGCTCCTGCGCTTGCTTGATGAATCGAACGTGCTCGATCGTGTCTGGAGGGTAGGCGCGATAGCCGGATGACTCGAAGCGCGGCGGCGCAGTCACGAGCCCCCGCTTCTCGTAATAGCGCAACGTGTCTCTCGTCACGTCGCACTGTTCTGCGACCTCCCCGATTGTGAGATGTGCGTCCATATTCGCTTCCGTCCCGTCGTTCTGGTTGCGTGACATATAACGTATAAGGGTTGGAGTGCACTCCAGGGTCAAGGCAGGTGGGCTCCGGGACAGTGTGATCGGCAAAAATGGTCTGTGTTGATCGATAGCACGGCCGCGGCCTGTGGCGCGCAGGCTGCCAGCCTGCGAGGTCGCGGGGCACCAGCGATCCGGGGGTCGCCGCCGCGAAGATCCCCCAGACACCCTTGACAGGAGCTGGAATAAACTATTCAATCGTTTAATTGAATAGTCGAACCACGGCGAGCGCTTCACGGCGAGACACGCAGAGCTCGTGAAAATCAGCCGCCGTTCGCGACCGGAGCGGGTCTCCGGACGAGAATCAGTTTTTGGATATGAACGACTTCAAATGACGTAAGCTCAAATAACGCACGGAGAAAGCCCATGAGTACAACGAGAGATCCGGCTTCGAAGATCAAGCTGGGGATTCGAGAAAACCTGCCCCAATTCGCTCTACTCATCCTCGTCAACGCCTTCGTCGGTGCGATGGTCGGCATGGAGCGAAGCATCCTGCCGGCGATCGCCGAAGAAGAGTTTCAGATGGTCGCGCGCACCGCGATCCTGTCGTTTATCGCCGTCTTCGGACTGGTCAAGGCGGCTACCAACTACTTCGCCGGCCGCCTCGGCGACCGCTTTGGCCGAAAGTCGGTGCTCATCGGTGGTTGGCTGATCGCGCTGCCCGTGCCCTTCTTGCTCATGTGGGCACCCACATGGGGCTGGATCATTTTCGCAAACGTGTTGCTCGGGGCCAGCCAGGGACTCACCTGGTCGATCACGGTGATCATGAAGATCGACCTCGCCGGGCCCAAAAACCGCGGCCTCGCGATGGGTCTAAATGAATTCGCCGGCTACTTTGCGGTCGCCGGGGCAGCCCTGGCCACCGGCTGGGTCGCGTCCACCTGGGGCCTTCGCCCCGAACCGTTCTACCTCGGCGTGGGCTTTGCGGTGCTGGGCACGCTGCTGTCCATCGTCCTCGTGCGCGAGACGAAGGGCCACGCTCTCTTCGAGGCGGAAAACCACGTCGATCACGCCGATCACCTCGAGGATCGCTCGGCCTTGAGCCAAAAAGAAGTCTTCGTCCGCACCAGCGTGACCAACCCGGACCTGTCGTCGACCAGCCAGGCGGGCTTCTTCAACAACCTCAACGACGGGCTGGCCTGGGGTCTATTCCCCATCTTCTTCCTCGCCGCGGGCATGAACCTCGAGCAGATCGGCTGGCTCGCCGCTATCTATCCGGCGGTGTGGGGCATCGGCCAGCTCTTTACCGGCGCCTGGTCGGACAAAGTCGGCCGTAAATGGCTGATTGTCGTAGGGATGTGGACCCAGGCGGTGGGCATCGGGCTGACGGCACTATCGGGGGAGTTCTGGGGCTTCGCGGCGGGCGCAGCCTTGATGGGCGCCGGCACCGCGATGGTCTACCCGACCTTGCTGGCAGCGATCGGCGACGTCGCCCATCCGACCTGGCGTGCGTCCTCGGTCGGCATCTATCGGCTCTGGCGCGACTCCGGCTATGCCGCCGGCGCGCTGATCGCCGGTGTGGTCGCCGACGCCTTCGGGATGACGTGGGCCCTGTGGCTCATCGCCGGCCTCACCGCAACGTCCGGACTGGTCGTCGCCCTGCGTATGCGCGAGACGCTGCGCGAGAAGCTGGCGGAGTCCGAC
>JBNJFZ010000234.1:0-7257 GCA_051747295.1 Myxococcota bacterium | reverse complement strand
CGGCGGGATGGCGGTCGCCATAGGCGCGTTTCGCCGCAGGCGGACTAGCGCCGGCGGCGTGCCGCCTTCCCGCCCCTCGCAGGCTGGCAGCCTCCGCGCCATGCGACGATTGACGCGGTGCGTCGCGGGTTGATCAATTGCCTACCGTTTGGTAGATAATGCAGAACCATTTGGTAGGGAGCTATGTCTACAGCCAAAGAATCACAGTCCGAGCCACCTGACGTCAGAACTCAGATTCTGCAAGAGGCCACGCGCCTCTTTGCCGAGCAAGGGTTCGACGGAACGTCCATCCGAGCAATTTCGGACGAGGTAGGGATCGCCAAGCCGTCCCTACTCTATCATTTTCCGTCCAAGGACGAGTTGCGCCGGGTTGTCCTCGAGCAGGTCTTCTCCCACTGGAGTGACGTGCTGCCCGAGCTCCTAAAAGTTGCGACCAGCGGCGAGGGCCGATTCGAATCGCTGATGACCGAGGTGCTTTCGTTCTTTCTGGCGGACACCAACCGCGCCAAACTCCTGACGCGCGAGATGCTCGATCGCCCCGAGGAGATCAACGAACAGCTCCGCAAATTCCTGAGCCCCTGGATGCACCTGACGGCAGACTATATTCGGCGTGGCCAGGAGGAAGGCATCATTTACGAGGACGTCGACGCCGACGCCTACATCCTGCACATCATCCAGATGGTCGTCGGAGGGCTCTCCACGTCGATCGTCTATGGCGGCTTGCTCGAGGAGAACTCGAGCGACGACGCCACGACGGCCGAGCAACGCCAGGTTCAAGAGATCATTCGTATCGCCCACTCATCACTATTTGTGGGCGACGCCACTCCCGAGAAGGGATGATTCGTACCCGGGTCGATGAACCCGGTGCCATAAAGAGGTAAGCAAGTCATGGGAAATTTCTTTAAAGACAACGACGATCTCAAGTTCTATGTCGACGAATGGATCGACTGGGAACCTCTGGTCCGCCTGACCGAGAACGACTACAACTACGAGTACGGCTTTCAAGACGCGGACGAGGCGGTCGGCTTCTACCGCGACGTGCTCGAGATGATCGGCAAATTCGTCGCCGAGGAGATCGATCCGCTCGTCGCCGAGATGGAGCGCGAGCACCCCAAGCTCGTCGACGGCGAGGTCGTCTTCCCCGATGCGTTCGACGAGATCTTCGAGAAGATCTCCCAGCTCGACCTCCATGGCATGTGCGTCCCGCGCGAGCTCGGCGGCATGAACGCCCCCCTTCTGGTCTACATGATCCAGACCGAGATCATGGGACGCGCCGACGTCTCCATCTCGGCCCACCACAGCTTCCACGGCGGGCTCGCCATGGCGCTGCTGGCATACTCCATCGACGAGGAGACCACCGAGATCGACCCCGAGACCGGCGAGATCACCTCGACGCGCTTCCAGGGCGCGATCGAAGAGATCATGAGCGGCGACGCCTGGGGCTCGATGGACATCACCGAGCCTGGTGCGGGCAGCGACATGGCCGCCATGCGCACCAAGGCCGAGCAAGACGAAGACGGCAACTGGTACGTCACCGGCGAGAAGATCTTCATCACCTCGGGCCACGGAAAATACCACGTCGTCATCGCACGCACCGAAGAAGACGACGACGAGGGCGCCTTCTCCGGGCTGGACAAGCTCTCGACCTTCCTGGTCCCCGCCTACGTCGAAAACGAGGACGGTGAGCGCGAGCGCGTCGCCGATGTCGTGCGCCTCGAAGAGAAGATGGGCCACCACCTCTCCGCAACCTGCGCGATGAGCTTCGACAAGACCCCCGCCTACCTCATCGGCGACCGCGGCGAGGGCTTCAAGCAGATGCTGCTCCTGATGAACAACGCCCGCGTCGGCGTTGCCTTCGAGTGCGTCGGACTCTGCGAGGCCGCCTACCGCATGGCCCGCGACTACGCCGAAGAGCGCGAGAGCATGGGCAAGACCATCGACCGCCACGAGATGATCGCCGACTACCTCGAGGACATGAAGACCTGGATCTACGGCATTCGTGCGATCACAGTGAAAGCCGGCTGGTACGAGGAGATGGCCCAGAAGCTGCGCATGCACGCGCTCCGACTCGAGAAGATGGAGGGAGACAACAGCGCCGAGATGGAGCGTCTCGAGAAGAAGGCCGAAAAATACCAGTGGAAGGCCCGTGAGCTCACCCCGCTGTGCAAGTACATCGGCGCCGAAAAGGCCGTCGAGATGGCGCGCATGAATATCCAGATTCACGGCGGCTCCGGGTACACCCAGGAGTACGGTGCCGAGAAGCTGCTCCGAGACGCGGTGGTCATGCCGATCTACGAGGGCACCAGCCAGATCCAGGCGCTGATGGCGATGAAAGACGCCATGAGCACCGTCATGCGCAACCCCCAGAAGTTCATCAAGAAGCTCGCCCAGACGCGCTGGCGCTCGCTGTCCTCGCGCGACCCTCAGGACAAGAAGCTGGCGACCATCGAGCACCTCTTGCTGCGCGCCAAGCAATACCTGGTCACGCGCACGGCCGTCGACAAATTCAAGTCCGTGAGTGACTTGCCGATGACCGAGTGGCTCGATGCACTCAAGGAAGACTGGGATCCAAAGCGTGACTTCGCCCATGCGATGCTACACGCCGAGCGGCTGATCAAGATGAAGACCGACCTGGCGGTCGCGCAGGCGCTCTACGAGCAGCAGAAAGAATATCCCGAGCGCACGGCGATCTTCGAGAGCTTCGTGGAGCGCGCCGAGCCTCGCTGTCGCTACCTGTTCGACGAGATCACGACCACCGGCGACCGCCTCATCAACCGGCTGCACCCGGAGCAGCTCGAAGAGGCCGCCGAGTAACCACGATCGTGCTGGGGGAGCTGCTAGAGCTCCCCCAGATCCACCTCGTCCGTCAGTCGAAATCCCCGCTCACCGGGCTCGAGCAGCCCCTCCTCCACGAGCGCCTCGACCACACCGACCGCCCTTGCTGGCTTCCCCTGCGAAAACTCGACGACTGCGCGCGCCAGCGTCGGCTCCATATGGAGCAATTCCTCGACCAACTCGAGGCGTGCGGTGCGCGGGAGCGGCCCGAGGCGCAGCCTACGCGTCCTCGCGTGGTCGCATAGCTGCTGGAGCTGCTCCTGCTCGTCGGGGCGTCCCTCCAGCGGCTCGTCATCGACCGTGACGACCACCAGGCACGCCAGATCTGGCCCGGTCTCGGTGAGAAGATGGTGCGCGAACGCGAGTGAGTCGGCGCCGTAATGCGCATCGTCGAACCACAGCGTGAGCGGCCGCTCGGTCGCCAGTTGGGCCATCAGAATCTGCATGAACCGGTACCGCTCCCGAGGGCTGCCGAACTCGACATAGGGTTCGACACCGCCGCCGTCCTGAGGCTGCATGATCTCGGTCAGCGTCTCGGCCCCCCACTCGTTGTCGCGGCCGGGCTGGAAGCTGTCCATCAACCACTCGCAACGCTCCTTCATCTCGGGACGACTCAGACCATTGCAGTGCAGAAAGGCCCGCGCGAAACCGGAGACGCCGTCTCTGGGGCCACCCTCGACGGTGTGACCGCCGCGCAGACAGATCGCCCGCCCGAGCTCGTGTGTCCGAACGTACAGCCACTCGGCGAGCCGGCTCTTGCCGACGCCCTGCTGGCCGCTGAGCACCACGACGCGCGTCTCAGTTTGCTGGACCGCGGCCTCCAACTCGCCCCATATCACGTCGCGCTCGGGCTCGCGGTCGACCAGCGGGATCGAGCGCAGTCCGTAGAGCCCGAGGCCCGCACCGATCAACGGCAGCGACGCGCGCGTCCGCACCACGCTGCGCCAGTCTCGGCTCGTCGACAGCGAGGTCAGCGCGGCCACCGGTGACGGCTGCATGGGTCGCGAGTCGGAGTGCTCGGCCTCGGGGATGTCCGTCAGCCCCGAAGCCGCGTCGTACAGCAGTGAGAGCGTCGGGAACCGATCGCTGTGCTCGCGCGCGAGGGTTCGCCATCGCTCCGTCGAAGCCTGCGCGACCTCCGAGCCTCCAGAGATCTCGACCGACTCCGGTAAGTCTTGCTCCTCGCTCGCCTCCGAAGGGGCTGCGATCATCGTGGCGATCGAGTCATCGGCCGACGCGGTGTGAAACGACATCTTCGACAAGATCAATGCGGCATCGGCCGCCCGATGAAATCGGCGCAGGGGGTTCTTCTCGAGCAGCCGGTAGATCCAGTCCTCCAGCCGCGGCGGGACGCGAAAGTCCGGGTCGAAATCGCGCGGATCCTCGGAAGTCTTCGCCCTGGCGACAGCGAAGTACGAGTCCGACGGGAATGGCGGATAGCCGCACGCCATCTCGAACGCGATACAACCCAACGAATACAGGTCGGTCCACGGGCCGAAGTCACGCCAACGGCCCCGGAATTGCTCGGGAGCCATGTATTGCGGCGTCCCGACGGCGGTGGACTCGTCTTCGGGCGGCGAATCCTGAAAGCGTACATGCGCCAGGCCAAAATCCGTCAGCTTGATCAGCCACGCCGATTCCGGGTCGTCGCTGACGAGCACGTTGCCCGGCTTGAGGTCACGGTGGACGAGCTCACGCGCATGGGCATGGGCCAGTCCGTCGAGCGTCTGCAGCAGCATCAATCGCATCAGCGGCCAGTCCAGCCGCCCCTCGATTTTGTCCAGCGCTCGCCCCTCGACGTACTCCATGACCAGATACGGGCTGCCCTCGACGAAGTGCCCCGCCGCGTCTTCGGCCTGCTCGGCCGAGATCTCGCCGTAGTCGAAGACAGTGACGATCCCGGGATGCATCAGCGATGCGACCGACTCGACCTCGCGCTCGAACGCCTCGACGTATTCGGCATCACGAGCACGGTGCGTCGTGATAACTTTCACGGCGACCGATAACTGCTGCGCGCGGTGTACGCCTCGCCAGACTTCGCCCATACCGCCAGCGGCGAGCTTTTCGACGAGGTCGAACGGGCCTAGCTTGAGATAGGTCGATGCGTTCATGTAGTTAGCCGAAGACGATAGTCTGATGAGCCGCAGCGCGACGCATTGCATCGGCAATCGCCGGAGTTGACAGTGGGGAAGAGAGTTGCCGAACTCTAACACGCCGCAAGACTCGTTTCGAGGGCAAGAAAAGATGACCAACCGAGCTATCCAACCTGTCGACGCCGATGCAATTGTGGCCGTCTTTCGCGAAGTCCTCGCCGCCTGCAACCCGGCCCTGCTCGTCGAGAAGCTCGTGGCTGCCAGGGGACGTACGCTCACCATCGACGGCGAATCCTACGACCTGGCCGATTACGATGCGATCGACGTCGTCGGGTTCGGAAAGGCGGCCGCACCGATGGCGCTCGCGATCAAAGATGCACTCCGCAACCGCATACGGCACGGGTTGGTCGTCGTGCGCGACGGATACGCGATGCCGACGAGCGATATCGATGTGCTCACGGCCGCGCATCCGGTTCCCGACGAACGCTCGTTGCGAGCAGCGTCGCGCATTCGGGAGATCTGCGAGTCCGCCGGCGAGCGCGACCTGGTCATCGTGTTGATCTCGGGGGGAGGTTCGGCGCTGCTGGTCGAGCCCGCCGAAGGCATCTCGCTCGACCAGGTGAAGGCAACCGTCGACGCGCTCGTGACCTCCGGCGCGGACATCCAGTCCATCAATGCCGTGCGTAAGCACATCTCGGCGATCAAAGGAGGGCAACTCGCCCGTGCACTCCGCCCGGCGACGTCGGTGTCGCTCATCCTCTCAGACGTGGTCGGAAACGACCTCTCGTCCATCGCGTCGGGACCGACCGCCCCCGACGAGACGAGCTTTCGAGACGCGCTGGAGGTGCTCGATCGACACGGACTGCGCGCCGACGTAGCGGAGGCCGTCATCGACCACCTGGAGCGAGGCGCAGCCGGCGAACTCGACGACACACCCGGGCCGGGCGACCCGAGCTTCGACCGTTGCCGCCACGTCGTGCTCGGGGATACCCGCACGGTCGCCGACGCCGCCTACGAGGCCTGCGAGGCACGCGGTTGGAGCGCCGACATTCTCGCCACGCAGCTGGAGGGCGAGGCGCGCGAGGTCGGGCGAGTCGTCGCGGCTATCGGCAGGGAGATGTCCGACCACGTGGACAGCCCTCCGATGGTGCGAGTTCTCACCGGCGAGACCACCGTGACGGTGCGTGGAGACGGCGAGGGCGGGCGCAATCAGGAGCTCGCCCTCGCCGCTGCGATCGCGATGGAGTCCACGCCGTCCCTCTTCATCGGCAGCCTCGCCACCGACGGAACTGACGGCCCGACCGACGCTGCTGGCGCCATTGTCGACGGCCGAACCGCGACCAGCATTCGCGACGAGGGTCTGGACCCGCGCGCGGAGCTCGACGCCAACAATGCGTACCCCGCGCTCGACGCCGCTGACGCGCTACTCAAGACCGGCCCGACTCACACCAACCTCAACGACCTCATCTTGATCGTCGCCGGTTGAGGGGTCGAGGCTCTCGAACTCGATAGCGTGCTCGTCGATCAGCGCCGATCGCACGCGCTCCAGCGACGCCGCGAGCCACCGTGCTCGTTCCTCGCCCAATCCACCGGCGAGCAGCACAGTCGGGTTGTTGTCGCTGACCAGAAAGACGTCCGAGCCGCGCGCCTCGAAGCGCGCCTGGCCCGGGTAGCGATGATAATTTTCGTCGGGGAACGCACCGCTTAGCTCGATGCGGTCGCTGTACAGCTCGATCCGACGCGTCTTCTCCTCCGTCCGCCAGATGTAGTAGCCGGTGAGGCTGAAGATGCCGAGCGAGGCCGCACCGAGGCGCACAGTGATGGGGAGCGGAAGCGCCAGCAGCAGCAGGACGGCGAGCACGGCCGCCAGACCACGCGCGGTCACCGGCGTACTCGCCTTTCCACTGGTAAACTCGAGCGTGGCCGAATCGGGTTGGACGACCCACTCGACCTGCCCGGGCTTGCGCTCGACGGAGTCCTCGAGGGTGGTGCCATCACGACACTCGATTCGATAGACGACCTGGTTGGTAGCGCGGTCGTCGACCAACACGCGCTGCCGGTGAGACTGGAGCCAACCCCGGTCGTTTGAAGCGGGCAACTCGGGGCTTTGCTCGCTGACAGCGTCGCCCTTGTCTCGCAGCTCGCGAAAGAACGACAGCGCCTCGTCGGCATCGTCGAACCGGTCCTCGGCCGCCGGCTCGAGCAGTCGACCGAGGAACGCCTCGAGCCAACCCGGAGCGTCGATCACGGGCTCGAAGTGCAGACGGTTGCGCGTCATGTCGAGCTGCGCGGGGTGGGTGCCGCTCATCACGTGGACGATGGTCGCGCC
>JBNJFZ010000233.1:2434-7259 GCA_051747295.1 Myxococcota bacterium | reverse complement strand
TCACGTAAAATCCGATCGATCAACCGCCTCACTATGGTGGGGGAGACAAGTATGCGACGCCGTCCTGCTACGACCTCGACATGCGCCGGCCTGCGCGCATTGCTCACGACACTCGTGTTCTTCGGGCTGTGTGTATGCGCACCGAATCTCGCCGCGCAAGAGACGCCTGCGACGCCGCACAGCTACGGCAGCGGCGTGTTCTTCGGGGGCGGCGTATTTCCACTCGAGGTGTCCGGCATGGAGAATATTCACGCGTCGGACTGGCAGAACTACGGCCTGGGCGCGAGCGAGGGACGCGTTGCGTTGCCGCTCGGAGACGGCAATATGAACGGCTTCGCGTACGGACTGAAGCTCGGCTTCGACACCAATCAGTTCGAGAGTGTCGTCAAAGTTCCAAGCTGGCTGATGCTCGCCGGGGACCTGGGTATCTACTTCGGGAGTATGAACGTCTTTGCCATGAAGCTCGGCGCCAACCTGCACTTTGTCGACACAGAGGCATTCGGGCTCGCCTTCGCACCGCGCGGAGGGTTCATGCTGGGATTTATGGGCCTCGGGAACGTCGAGGTGCTGCCGAATAAGACGCCGCCGGTCATCACGGAGAACGGGACGCTGCACGAGGGCGACCCGATTCGCGCGAACCTGCCCGGTTTCACTGCGTCGGCCAATATGATCGCCGACTTCCGCTTCACCGATAATCTGGGCATTCGACTCGACGTCGGCTATCAGGTCGCGGCGATGTTGGGCATGTCGATCAACTCGGGCACGGACGGTGACGTCACGCTGAATATGGACGACCCGGCCCTGGTCGAGCCCGATGGCTCGTCCACGCAGGCCGGCCTGGAGCCCAAAGGGAACGCCATCGGCTTCGTCGGGACTCTGGGCGTTTTCTATCGGCGGTAGAGACGTCGCACAAGAGGGAACCGGCGCGCGGCGCTCTGCCGCCGCCGGGACCGCTCTGCCGGTCCCGAACGTGGTTGTCGGGGCCTGGCCGCGGAGGGAGCAGCCTGGAGAAGTTGCCGCTACAGCGGCTGTGCCTGACGGTGGATATTGTGGCCCCAGCAGTGCGCGCGGTCGTCGAAGTCGATGGCACAGTTGTGATCGTAACCCGAGCTTATGGTCTGAAACTCGCCCGATGGCGGGCTGGATTCGCCGTGTTCATCGTAGCCCCAGCAGTGGATCTCGTTGGCCTCGTCGAGGCCGCAGGCATGATAGCGACCCGCGCTGAGTTCGGTGAAGGTCATGTCTGGAGGCTCAGTCTGACCGTGGACTTCCCTCGTGTCCTCGGCGCCCCAGCAGGTGACCTGACCCTCCGCGTCGAGCGCGCATGCGAACCCGACACCCGTGCTTACAAACTCGAACGTTCCCTCTGGAGCGTCCAACACACCGAACGCGTCGCGTCCCCAGCACTGAACCCGATTGTCGGTATCCAGCCCGCAGGCGTTTTCACCCCCGGTACTGATCTGAAGGAATTGACCTTCGGGTGGCGAGGACTCCCCGAAGTTGTCTGAACCCCAACAGTCGATCTCGTCATCGGGGGTGAGCCCGCAGGTGTTCGTGCTGCCCGAGTCGATGACTTTGAAGGTGCCCGATGGTACCTCCAACTGGCCGAAATTGTCGTCCGGCTGGATGTCTCCCCAACACTCGACCGTGTCGTCCATCCGCAATGCGCAGCCGTGCAGCCAACCCAGAGCGACGCTCTTGAAGGCACCCGACGGCGGCGAATAATCGCCCGGCGGGTCGTAGTAGGTACAATTGTATCCCCCCTGCGACCCGGGCGTTCCGCCGCAACCCCAACACTGGATCTCGTCCTGGTCGTCAATCAAGCACCCATTGATCGCGCCGGAGCTGATCGACTTTGCGACCGAATCACCCATGCCTTGATAGTATGTGTCATCGTCCTCTTGCTCGGGAGCACAGGAGACTGCGAAGAGCAGGCCCGTCGACAGCAGTAGAAACGTTACCAGCCGAATTTTCATGATTACTCCGAACGGGAATGACCGACCATCTGAACATCTCGGTCAGAATGACGATTATTAGAGGTAACTTCGGGATACGCGAAATATTTTCATAAAATGGAGCGAGAGAACAGTCCGAGAAGTGACGCCGCGCAAGATGGTAACCGGTGCGACCTGGAAGCACGCACCACGATGCGGCCAAGATGGCCGCATCACTCGAGTTGCTTGTCCTGAAAGAACCGCCAGATCACGCCGGTGGCGTTGATATTGGGTGAGGTTGGGCCGGACAGCCGCGGGAATCGCGCTTCGAGAGGCGGCCAGGTGTGGCCCATGCCCTCGACGATGTAGTAGTCGATTTGCGCCCCGCCCTCGCAGTTGCGGAACTCCCACAGCTCCACGCGCGTCGGATCGTCGGGGTCGACGGGCTCCAGGCGCCGGATATTGGGCTCCGGGTCGCAGCCGTTCTTCTGCGCCCAGAAATCGGCGGTGGCCTCCGCGGATTCGATGGCCCCGCCAGCGCCCAGGCCTCGCTCGTCGTGTGAGGCATCGCCGCCTTCGAAGGTCATAAACGGGTCTTCGGTGCCCTGAATCGCCAGCATCGGAATCGGACGCGCCGGCGAGCAGTCGTCCTTGTACTCGGTTGGAAAGGCGGAGATGACCGGCCCAACCGCTGCAATTCGCCCGGCGAGGTCACAGGCGAGCGTGTGGGAGAAGATGCCGCCGTTGGAGACACCGGTGGCCCAGACGCGGGATTCGTCGATACTCAGGTGCGCGTCGAGGTGGTCGATGAGCTCCGACACAAATCGCACGTCGTCGACCCCGGCCCGCGACGCATCGGTCGTGCCGCGACCATCGGCCCAGTTGCTCTCGATGCCGTCGGGATACACGACAATCGCGCCGTCCGGCTCGGCTGCCGCCCCGAATCCCAGGCGGCCCTGAATTTTCTCGCCTGAGCCGCCTCCACCGTGGAAGACAAAGAGCAGCGGAATATCGGTAGAGCCGTCGTAGGACGGAGGAATGTCGATCAGGAACGTGCGCTCGAAATCCCCGGACACCAATGATCCCTCATGGACGCCGGGCTCTAGCGAAAACGTCGGTGCCTGTTCGGCGGCGTCCGCGCCCGCATCGGATACGCGCTGGCCGCCACGGGTCCCGTCGCACGCTGTGGTGAAACAGAGCAAGACGACAAGAAAATGTAGCCGGAACTTCATGCGGTTCTCCCGCATCTCTCGTGGACCATCGTTCTCATCACAAGAGGCATTTTACACCGGTCCCCATCGATTTCCACGCCGAACACGGATTTAACACCCTGTTTAGTTATCGGAAGTTACCAGCCATGCCACCTCCGGCGCTCCGGTCGGGGGCAACACAGCCACCCAGCACGCGCTCAGGAGTCAGCAAGCGCGGCCGCCAGATCGTCCCAGAGGTCCTCGACGTCCTCGAGCCCGATCGACAGCCGTATCATTCCGTCGACGATGCCTCGCCGCGCGCGCTCGTCGGGGTCGATACCGTGGTGGGTGGTGGTCACCGGTTGAGTCACCAGGCTCTCGACGCCGCCGAGGCTCGGGGCGATCGAGAACACCTCGAGCCGGTCCACGACGCTCGCCGTCTGCTCGGCGTCACCGTCGTAGACGAAGCTGACCATGCCGCCAAAGCCGCTCATCTGCTTGCTGGCGACCTCGTGGGTCGGGTGGGACGGCAATCCGGGATAGTTGACCTCGAGGACTCGAGGGTGTTCGTCGAGCCGACGGGCGAGGTCTTCGGCATTCTCGTTGTGGGCGTCGACGCGCACGACCAGGGTGCGAAGGCTCCTCGCGAGCAGGAAAGCGACCTCCGGGGCCATCATCTGCCCGAGGTTCTTTCGCCACAACCAGATCGGCTCCAGGTGCTCTGCGGCGCCGATGACGGCTCCACCCGTCAGGTCGCTATGTCCGCCCATGTATTTCGTGGTGCTGTGGACCACCAGATCCGCACCGTGATCCAGAGGGTTCTGATTGACCGGTGTCGCGAACGTGTTGTCGACGACGGTCAGAACGCCGTGCTCCTTTGCGACGGCCGAGATCGCCTCGATGTCGAACACCTCCATATTTGGGTTGGTGGGCGTCTCGAAGAAGACCATGCGGGTGCTGTCTGTGATGGCCGTCTCGAGCCGGTCGAGCTCGCTCCCCAGGAGAAACGTCGTCTCGATGCCGAGCTCGGGGAGGTTCGACGCAAGGAGTTCATACGTCCCCCCGTAGACGTCACCGATGCAGATGATGTGGCCACCCGAACCGCAGTGGCTAAGGAAGGTCGCCGACTCCGCGGCCATCCCCGAGCCGAAGACCAGAGCGGACTCCCCGCCCTCGATGCTCGCCAGTTTCTCTTCGACCGACTGGATCGTCGGGTTGAGGCCGTACCTCGTATAGAGACTTCCCTGCTCACGCCCCTCGACCACGTCCAGCACCGCCTCGGTGTCGGGAAACGCGAAGGTGGAGTGGTTGTACAGCGGCGTGTGGATCGCACCCTTTTCGTCGCGCGTGTCGCCTGCGTGGATGCATCGGGTGGCTAACTTCTGTTCTGGTCCGTCCGTCATCATCTTCTCCAGTCGTTGTGAGGGTCGTTCATCGAGATTATCAGAGGTTAACGAATTCCCGCCCGGAAACTAACCAGGCGCATCGGCAGAGAGGCCGATGAAAGCAGCTCCGGGCGCGCCCAGGCGGCCCATGGTTGCGTCGAATTTGGCCATGCGCTCGGCGAGGCAGGCGCTGGGCGGATAGTGAATGGCGCCTTCGACGTGCCGCACCGAAAGCCCGGCCTCCTCGGCCAGCGAGCGCAACTCCGAGCGGGTGCGAAAGCGCGCTGCCCTCCACGTCTGGTCTCCCAGCCACGCT
>JBNJFZ010000233.1:0-2334 GCA_051747295.1 Myxococcota bacterium | reverse complement strand
CGTAATCAATGGGGTCGATTTCACTCATGTCGCTGAGCCTTCTCAACTACCAGCACGCCAGTCGGCGCAGCTCTGGGCACGGCGCGGGCCTTGATTCAACTATTCAAGAGTTCTATTAAATGCATAAGCACCGTGCTTAGTTTAATCAAGTACTGGGGGCAAGGTTTAATCAAGTACTGAGGGCGATCAGGTACGGCACGCACGGTTTATTTGGTGGCCAGCGGTTCTACCACTCGGTCGAGCCCAAGGAGACCAACACCAACTTCGGCTTCAACTTGCCGTGGTGGGACTGTCTCTTCGGGACCTACCGAGCGCAGCCGGAGCTCGGTCACACGGACGGCGTCGAGGACGAAGGCTGGAAGTTCGTCGCATTCACCCGGCTCGTCCCGGTCTTTCCGTACAACCTGCTCAACTACGCGTTCGGGCTCACGCGCATCGAGCTCGGCCGCTTTGCGCTCGCGTCGTTTATCGCGATGGCTCCGGGAGCCGCCGCCTACGCCTACCTCGGCCACGCCGGCCAGCAATTGGCCGCCGGTACCGAGGACGCCATTCGCACCGCACTCATCGCGCTCGGAGCGCTCGCAGCTCTCGGGCTCGTCACGACTGTGGTCAAGCGATACTGGCGACATAAGCCCGACTTTATCGGCCAGGACGAGCTCGACGAGATGCTCGAGAGTCGCGAAGAGGTCGGCGTGCTCGACGTGCGAAGCGAACAAGAATTCCGCGGCCCCCTTGGCTCCATCGACGGCGCGCGCAACATCCCCGTCGACGAGCTCGGCGAGCGCCTCGAGGAGCTCTCGGATTGGCGCGACATCCCGGTGGTGACGGTTTGTCGCACCGAGCGCCGCTCGGCCACGGCCGCCAAGGTGCTGGCCCGCGAGGATTTCGAGGACGTGCAGGTGCTCGCCGGGGGCATGCAAGAACGAAGCGAGCGATGACAACACCTAGAAGCTGAGATTTCTCCGAGGAGGTGCCCGGCACGCATCGCTCGACCATGGACGAGCTCGGCCAGTGGACCCACGAGGCCGACCGTGTGCTCGTCTTTTGATGGCTCACGATAGATTAGCGGCCGGTCGTTGGCTCACTCTGGTGTTGGTGGGAGGGGGTGCGCCACCCATCGATCTGTGCGTGGACGGCGTCGCGCAGTCGCGCAACCTCGGCTCTCGGTGTGCCACCGCGCGCGGCAATATTGACGCCGAGCACCAGGCCGAACAGGAGCTCGACGCGCGCAGATAGCCCGCTCGATTCGAGCTCGCCGGCCGCGACCGCGCGCTCGAGTGCGCCGCGAAGCGCACTCCGAACGCGGGTCCGATACGCTCGCCAGCGCGACGCCACGCTCTCGGCTGAATCGTCGTATTCCGCCATGAGGTTGATGATCAGACATCCGCGGTGCTCATCGTCTGTGACCCACTCGACCAGCGCGTCGTAGAATGATTTGATCGCGGTCAACCCCTCCTCAGAGGCCTCCAGCGGCACGACCAACTCGTCTACGGCCCGAGCTTCGTAGCGCTCCACCGCTGACTCCAGAAGCGCGCGCTTCGAACCGAATGTATTCGACATACTCGACGGGCTCAGCCCTGTAGCGGACTGCAGCTCGCGGGTGGTCGTATGCCCGAACCCCTTATCCCAAAACACCGCGATCGCCGCGTCCAGCGCCGCCTCTTCCTCGAAGCTACGGGGGCGACCGGGCTTGCGGTCGGTCTCGACTTGCTCGTTGTCGTCAGTTGCCACGCTACTACGTCCTATCTCTGGGAACACTTGACACTGAGGGAGAATAAGGCACACTTAGTTTTGTATCAAGCGTTACAAAACCCTGATGACCCACAATAAAGGAGAAGGTATGTCCGTTTCGTACGTGGAACCAGAAGACGCAGACGAGCAGACTCGAGAATTCTACGACCGCGCCGAAGAGACCTTCGAGATGGTGCTCAATATCTTCAAGGTCTTCGGTCATACCCCCGAGCTGGGCAAATGCTTCACCGACTCGGTCATGGCGATGCTCAAGGACGCCGAGCTCGACTGGGCGACCAAGGAGCTCATCATCCTGAAGGCAACCCATCACAACGCGTGTCAGTACTGCGTGGTTCAGCACGAGGCGGTTAGCCAGCGACTCGGTATCACCTCCGATAAAATCGCCGAGATCGAAGGCACCGCGTACCGGGACAGCGATCTCTTTACGCCAGGTGAAGTGGCGCTGCTGGACTTCACCGCCCAGATCGCCGAGGACGCCAACCGCGTGCCCAAGGAGCTCTTCGAGCGACTCCACGAGCACTGGACGGAGCCGCAGATCGTCGAGGCCGCATACGTCGCGACCCAGTATCTGGCGATCAGCAA
>JBNJFZ010000232.1:5198-7286 GCA_051747295.1 Myxococcota bacterium | reverse complement strand
AGGTCGCCCGGTGGGTCGCGGACGCCACATTCCGCAGGGGCGATGCCGACCTTCGGGACCAGGCGGTCCGCTCGGCCCGATCGGTGGTGCTCAACATCGCCGAAGGGTCGGGCAAGACCGGCCGGGCACGACGCCACAATTATAACCTGGCGCTCGGTGAGGCCGGGGAAGCTTGCTCCGCCATCGGGATGGCGCAGCTCGACGGCGCCGAGGCACAGCAGAAAAAGCTGCGGCGGGTCGGAATGATGCTCAGAGCGATGATTCGCTGAACCGAGCAGGGCGGGTCGCCAGGCCCGCCCATTCACGGCCGAGACCGAAGGCCGATACCGATGACCGATACCGATGACCGATACCGATGACCGATACCGATATCGCGCACGGAGCATGGAGAAAGGAATAGGGGTATAGCGCACGCCGAACCCCCGGCTCCGGCCGGGGGCAAACTTCATCAGTACCGCTACCGAACTCACCAGCGGGCTAGTTTAAACACGCGGGGCAACAAGCCCGATCGGAAGATGTGATCAATCATTCACCTACTCCCCCTTTTAGCGAGCGCCGAGTCGGGCTAGGATACCGGCGAACCGATTCTCAGCTCGAGAGGGATGTCATCATGGCTCAACAAGGCGCACCACCCGTGCCGAAGGACAAGCCATCGTCGCTCAGTCAGGTCAAAGACGAACGTATCATCGGCCGAACGTTTTTCGGCGAATATGAAGTCGTGAAGTCGCTGGGACGTGGCGGTATGGGCGCGGTCTACCTCGCCAAGCAAAAGTCGATCGGCCACGACGTGGCCATCAAGGTATTGCACGCGCGCGCCGCCGAGAGCGACGAGCACGTCAAGCGCTTCCACCGCGAGGCGAAGGTCATCAGCCTGCTCACCCACCCCAATATCGTGCGGGTGCTGATCTTCGGGCGCACCGAGGACGACTTGCTGTGCCTGGCGCTGGAGTTCGTCGACGGCAAGCCGCTCAACGAGATCATCAAGCTCGGGGACATGGACGAGCTGCGGATCATCAAGATCATGAAGCAGCTGTGCAGCGCGGTCTACGAGGCCCACGAGCTCGGCATCGTCCACCGCGACCTCAAGCCAGAGAACGTACTGCTGACCAAGTTCCGCAACGACCCCGACTACGTCAAAATCCTGGACTTCGGTATCGCGAAGCTCCTCAAGCCCGACGCGAGCGACGATACCCAACTCACACAGGCGGGCATCGTCTACGGAAGCCCGCACTACATGTCGCCCGAGCAGGCGCAGGCCATCGACCTGGACCACCGCACCGACATCTACGCGCTGGGGTGCATTCTCTACGAGCTGCTCACCGGACAGCGCCCGTTTACCGGTCAGACCCCGGCCGTCGTGCTGCGAAAGCAGGTCAACGAGCAGCCGACGCCGCTCGACCAGGCCGCGCCGCTGAAGGCCTCTGCAAAGATGCAGGAGATCATCAATACGGCCATGGCGAAGTCGCCCGACGACCGCTTTGAGAGCGGCCTTGAGATGTTCACGGCGCTGCTCGAGCGCGAGCACGAGATCATCCAGGAGCGCGGCATCGACCCGAACTCGACCTACTTCCCCAATAGCGAGCTCACCGGTCTGCACCGTGCGGTCGACGCCAAGCCCATCCAGAAGCAAGATCGGCCCACGGACAACGCCCCGCGAAAGCCCGAGCCGGGCATGGTCACGCTCGACAAGAATATCGCGGTCGGGGTCGTCGGCGGCATGTCCGTGGTCATCCTCATCTTGCTGGCCGCTCTACTCATCGCCATTGCGGCCTGATCCCGCGTATCGGGCGATCAGTCGCGGAAGTCACCGCTGATCTCGTAGGTCTCACCGTCCTTGCAGGCCAGCGTACCCTCGAGCGAACCCTCCACCTGAAAGTCGGTGTACTTGTCGATGAAAACCTCGAATGCATCCGCATCCGTGCACGTCAGCTCCGCCGAGGGCACAACGACGTCGACCCGAATGACATCGAGCTTACCAGTCTTGGTCTTCGTCCCGGCAAACCCGCGCACGATCATCCGCCCCGCGGTCGCCGACGCGTCATTGGGCTCCGGCTGCATCTGAATGACGAGCGTCGAGTCCCCGGTCCC